>NZ_CADFEO010000022.1:0-140333 GCF_902833075.1 Burkholderia sp. BCC0405 | reverse complement strand
TGGAGCAGCCCCCTGAAGCGCCGGACACAGTCACCCACTTACAATAACGGGTAGGCATACGACTGTGTTTTTGACTAACACCAGGCAGGAAGTGATGGAAGTGTTGACGGGCCCGGAGCGCCGGCGGCGCTGGACGGCGGAGCAGAAGCTGGCGATGGTTCGCGAGAGTTTGGAGCCGGGGAAATCGGTTTCGATGGTCGCGCGCCAGCACGGCGTGAATCCGAACCAACTGTTCCACTGGCGCAAGTTGTACCAGGATGGGAGCCTGTCAGCGGTCAAGGCTGGCGAAGAAGTAGTTCCGGCCTCGGAACTGGCCGACGCGCTCAAGCAGATTCGTGAGCTGCAACGGATGCTCGGCAAGAAGACCATGGAGAACGAGATTCTCCGCGAAGCAGTCGAGTACGGTCGGGCAAAAAAATGGATAGCGCACTCGCCCTCGCTGCCGGAGGACGACCAGTGAAACTGGTTTGTGAAGTTCTCGGCGTGTCGCGCTCGAACGTATCGGCACGACTGTCGCGTCCGGCGACGTGGCGCGATGGCCGTCAATCGAGGCAGACTGACGACGCGGTCGCGGTCGAGGAAATCCGCCGGGTCATCGGCGATTTGCCCAGCTATGGCTATCGCCGGGTTTGGGGCATATTGCGCAACGAGCGCGTCGCGGTTGGGCTGGTGCCGTTCAATGCCAAGCGCATCTATCGCGTCATGCGCACACATGGGTTGCTGATGCAGCGTCGACCGATTCCGCCTCGCCCCCAACGTCGACACGACGGCAAGGTAGCCGTAGCGCGCAGCAATCAGCGATGGTGCTCCGATGGATTCGAGTTTCGCTGTGACAACGGCGAGCCGCTGCGCGTGACGTTTGCGCTGGACTGCTGCGACCGCGAGGCGATGAGCTGGGCGGCCACGACGGCAGGCCACAGCGGTGACATCGTGCGCGACGTGATGCTGGCTGCAGTGGAAAATCGGTTTGGCAACGAACTGCATACCCCGTCCGAAATCGAGTGGCTGAGCGACAACGGTTCAGGCTACACGGCCGACGACACGCGTCGGTTCGCCGCGGCCATCGGCCTGAAGCCATTGACCACGCCGGTGTGCAGCCCACAAAGTAACGGGATGGCCGAGAGCTTCGTGAAGACGATGAAACGCGACTACGTCGCTTTCATGCCGAAGCCGGACGCAGCGACTGCTGCACGCAACTTGGCCATCGCGTTCGAGCATTACAACGAGAAGCATCCCCATAGCGCGCTGAAATACCACTCGCCTCGCGAGTTCCGGCGCGCGATGGATTCAGCAACCTTAGTGTGACGCTGTGTCCGGTATTACAGGGGCAACTCCACCGGCCACCCCGCCAAACGCATACATCACGCCGCCGGAAAAGCCCGCGACCGTCGGCGAGCTGTACTTGACGGCGTTCGCGATCGGCTTGCTGCCTGCCGTGCGGTCCCAATCGAACGCACCGGTCGGGTTGTCCGGGAGCGCGAGACGCTGGAACGGGCCATTGCGAAAGCCGTACAGCCCCGAGATATCCCGTGAAATCGCGTTGTTCCCTGAAAACAGCGAATCCACCATGAAGTCATACTGATTGCCCAGCGTGATGCTGCCGAGCCGATTGCTTTCAAGGCCGACGTACGCGTTGCGCCCGAAAATCCCCGTCCCGATGATGCTGCCGTTCGCCATAGAGAACTGGTTCACGAGCGCGAACGTCGCGCGATACCCGCCGCCAAGATCTTCCGTGCCGCGAAAGCCGAAGAGATTGGGCGCGAAGATGCCGTCGTCGAACTTGACGTTCTTTCCGCCCCCCTCGTTGCTGACATAAGACACGCCGGCGTCGATCAGCCCGAACATCGTCACGCTGCTCTGCGCCCATGCGCCCTGCGCCACGGCAAGAATCGCCACTGCTCCCAACCTGAGTTTCATTCCGTCTCCGTCTTTTTTATGAAAATGCGAGACCGCCACCTGCTGCGTGGCAGGTGCTCGCCCGGTGCTGCACAAGGAATCGTCGTCATTCGGGTGCCGATTACTCGACACCTTCAACATCATTAGCTTTACTGATTGATGAATACGATGACCGTCGCATCAACCCGCCCTGCTTTCACTTCATCGACACACCCGGATCAAGCGCCGCGATAGACGACCCACGCGCCGGCATCCACCTCGACAGCCACGGCCTCCAGCGCCGAGCCCGAGCAAGGCCCGTCGATACACACGCCATCGTCGAACCGGAACAGCGCGCTGTGATGGGCGCACATCAACACCTGCGACCGGTAACAGGAAACGCTGCCCGGCACGAAATCGAGCGGCACCGAGAAGTGCGGGCAACGATTCACATACGCCCACACCTGCTCGCCCCGTCGCACGACGATCACGGGGCGCCCGATGCACGCTTCGTCGACGACCCGCGCGCCGCCGTCGGGCACATCGGAAAGGCGGCAGAGTGGTCGTGCCTCCATCATTCACACTCTCTGCTCGGGGTTGCCGAGGCTCCAGTCCCACGGCCGCACTTCCACGTGCGAGAACAGCCCTTCCTTCACATACGGATCGTTGCCGATGAACTGCATCACCGCATGAATGTCGTCCGCCTCCACGACGAGCAGCGTGCCGTTCATCGCGTCGCCGTGCGGCTCCAGCGTCGGGCCGCCGAGCCGCACCACCACGCCGTGCTGATCGGCCGAGCGCAGGTAAGTCCGGTGAATCGGCCGCACGCGATCGCGCACGTCGCGCATGCCCGGCTGGTCCGTCGCAAACACCGCAAAGAAACGCGCCATGGCGATCAGCTCCGATCGAGGACGAATGCATGCAGATGCCACACGCGGCTCTGCATCCGCGTGCGCAAGCGCGGGCTCGGCGTGCCGTCGAAGCTGGCGACGACCTGCTCGTTCAGCCTGGCGTCGCCGTCATGGCGGTCATGGCTCATGTCTTTCTCCATTGACGCATCGGGCCGCTCATTGCGGCGCGCGCCCTTCCCAAGCGTGCTGAAGCAATGCGCGAATCGACGCGCGTTCGATCGGCCGCGGGTTTGCATACGGGTTGCGGCAAGCGAGATCGGCAGCTTCGTCGAGGCCGGCCTCCGGCATCCCGAGATCGGCGAGCGCCGGCGCGATGCCGAGCCGCGCGTTCAGCGCAAACAGCAGCGGGCCGGCTTCGGCCGCATCGTTCCCGCCCAACGCACGCGCCACGCGGCGCAGCGCATCGGGTGCGGCAACATGGTTGTAGTGCGCGGTGTGCGGCAGCATCGCCGCATGCGTCTGCGCATGCGGCAGGTTGAAGGTGCCGCCGAGCGTGTGGCACAGCTTGTGGTGCAGCGCCATGCCGACCGCGCCCAGGCAGGTTCCCGCGAGCCACGCACCGTACAGCGCGCGGCTGCGCATCGTGCGATCTTCCGGATTGCGCACCACGACCGGCAATGCTTCGCCGAGCGCGCGAATCGATTCCTCCGCCATCAGGCTGATCACCGGGTTCGCGTCTTCCGCATAGAGCGCCTCGACGGCATGCGCCATCGCATTGATGCCCGATGCCGCCGAAATGGCCGGCGGCAACGTCAACGTCAGCGACGGGTCGTAGAGCACCGTCCGCGGCAGCACACGCGCGTCGCGCCCGGTGCGCTTCAGCCGGCCTTCCGTGAGCCCGAAGATCGGCGTCATCTCCGAGCCCGCGTAAGTCGTCGGCACGGCCAGGATCGGCAGCACCGATTCGAGCGCAATGGCCTTGCCCAGCCCGATCGTCGACCCGCCGCCGATCGCGACGCAACAGTCCGCGTCCAGTTCGCCGGCCATCTCGCGTGCCGCGTGCGCGACCTCGATCGGCACGTGCATGACCGCCTGTGCGCAGATGCCGGCCGCACGCTCGCCCAGGATTGCCTTCACACGCTCGGCGAGCGGCCGCTGTTCGGGCGTGGACAGGATCAGCGCGCGGCGGGCGCCGAGCGTCGACAACTCGTCCGGCAGCCTGGCGAGCGCGCCCCATTCGAATACCACGCGGGACGGGGTGCCCTGATAGACGAAGCGATCCATGGCGAACCTCAGCGCTCGAAGTGCGGCGGCACGTTGCCGTCGACGTTGACCCACACCGACCGCGCTTCGGTGTAGTCGTGCATCGCCTCGAAGCCCATCTCGCGGCCGTAGCCCGACTTGCCGACGCCGCCGAACGGGCTGCCCGGATTGACGCGCTTGTAGCAGTTGATCCAGCACATGCCCGCATTGATCCGCGACGCCATCTTGTGTGCGCGGGAAAGATCCTTCGTCCACAGGCCGCTACCCAGCCCGTATTCGGTTGCGTTCGCAATGGCCAGCGCTTCGTCGTCGCTGCCGAACCGCAGCACCGTGACGAACGGGCCGAACACTTCCTCCTGCGCAACGCGGTCGGCGGCGCTCCTTGCCTCGATGACCGTCGGGCGCACGTAGTAGCCGTCGGCAAGCGCCGGATCCTGCGGCGCGCTGCCGCCGGTCAGCACGCGGCCGCCCTGCTCGCGCGCGACATCGACGAACGACAGCACGCGCTCGAGGTGCTGCTTCGAGGTGAGCGGCCCCATCTCGGTGTTCGCATCGAGCGGGTTGCCGATGCGGATCGACGACGCGAGCGCAACGAAGCGCTCGAGGAACGCATCCGCGATGCGTTCGTGCAGCACGAGACGCGAGCCGGCGATGCACGCCTGCCCCTGGTTGTGGAAGATCGCCCACGCGGCGCCGTTGATGGCCGCGTCGAGATCGGCATCGTCGAACACGATGTTGGCGCCCTTGCCGCCCAGTTCGAGCTGCACGCGCTTCAGGTTGCCTTGCGACGCTTCGATGATCCGGCGGCCGGTGGCCGTCGATCCCGTGAACGCGATCTTGCCGACGCCCGGATGTTCGGCGAGCCGCTGCCCCGCCGTATGCCCGTAGCCGGGGACGACATTGACGACACCGGCAGGGAACCCGACCTCGGCCATCAGCTCGACGATGCGCAGCGTCGACAGCGGCGTGATTTCCGACGGCTTGAGCACCACCGTGTTGCCGGCGGCAAGCGCCGGGCCCATCTTCCAGCTCGTGAACATCAGCGGAAAATTCCACGGCACGATCTGGCCGACGACACCGATCGGCGCGCGCTGCACGTAGTTCAGGAAGCCGGTTTCGACGGGAATCACCGAGCCCTGCAGCTTGTCGGCCATGCCGCCGAAGTAACGGAAGCAGGCGGCCGTGCGCGGCACGTCGAGCGAGCGCGAATCGCGAATCGGGTGGCCGGTATCCAGCGATTCGAGCTGCGCCAGTTCCTCCGCGTTGGCCTCGATCGCATCGGCCAGGCGCAGCAGCAAGCGGCCGCGTTCGGCGGCCGGCAGCGCCGACCATCTGGGGAACACGCGGGTCGCCGCTTCGACGGCCAGGTCGACATCCGCCGCGGTGGCCGCGGCGATCTTCGTGATGACGGAGCCGTCATGCGGATTCAGCACGTCGATCGTGCCGCGGTCGACAGCGTCAACGAAGCGTCCGTCGATGAAGAGTTGGGTTTGCATGAATCGTCCTCGGTGTAGGGCTTGAAGCGGAAACTGCAGCGCCGCTCAGAACGCGATCGGATACGGCGCGAGCTCGCCGCTCTCGTAGCGTTGCGGCAGATCCGGCGTGGCGTTTTCCCAGACCAGCAGCATCGAGCGCTTCGTGGAATAGCCCTGGTGCCGGATGTCGGCGGGCATCGCGCAGATGTCGCCGGCGCGCATCGTCACGCGTGCACGCGGCGCGCCGGTGTTCTTGTCGCCGATGTCCCATACGATTTCGTCGGACAGTTGCAAAAACCATTCGACGCGGTCGTTGCCATGGAACACCGGCAGGATGAATTCCTCGGTGGTCGGGCAGAACAGGCTGCGCCCGCACACCGACGTGACCGACGGATTCCACGTCACGTCCGAGCGCGACAGGTACTTGAACAGGTTGAACGCGTGCAGCTCGCCTTCGAAGCCCGGCTCGACGTGCACTTCCGGTTCGTCCTGCGCGACGTCGAGGAACGCGCGGTTGACCGGCAGGTCGTCGCGCAGCGGCGAATCGCCTTCGAGGCCCGGCATGCGGCGCGTCGCGATGCGCGTGCGCTCGATCGCCGCGCCGTTGTCGCCGTGCTTGCGTCCGAACGCCGTACCGGTTTCCTCGGGCGCCGCGAACGGATCGAAGCCTTCGTTCGTCCAGTCGTGCAGCATCGCCTTGAAGGTCGCCATGATCGTGGGCGTGTCGAAGGTCTCGGTGTAGTCGACCCCGGCGTCCTTCAGGATGCCGTTGAAGGTGCCCGCATACATGTCCACCTTGCCGTAGTGATTGCGCGTGCCGAACACGTGGTCGAAGTTCACCCAGCCGTAGAAGAAGCCCCACGCCACGTCGCGCATCATCGCGCGCAGGAACGCGTCCGCCGGCATCGCATGCGTGCGCGTCCGGCCTTTCGCGGGCCAGCTGATCTTCACGAAATATTCGTCGCGCTGGAACTCGAACGCGCCGAGCTGGAAGCGGCGGTAGCCGGTGACGGCATCGGCTTCGGTCGATCGCACGAGATCGGCGGCAAAGCCCACGGAGGGGGCGAAGGTGTCGAGGGTGGCCATGACGTGTCTCCTGGAATGGTCGAATGAGGTAGGACGAATCAGTGCAGGCAGATGTCGGCCCACTTCTCCACCGACAGCTCGCCCAGGACGGTCTGCACGAGCGCGACGCCCGGCCGGCTCGCGGTGAAGCGGTATGCGCAGCCGGCCGGCAGCAGCGCCTGATGGCCCTGGCGCAATACGACATAGCCCATCTTGCGGCCGGCCGGTTGCGTGCCGGCGCTCACGGTTCCGCGCCCCGATGCCGGCGGCGTATCGAGCTTGATGAATTCGATCCGGACTTCGCCATCCATCTGGATCGCGAACTCGTCGTGCGCGCAGGCGAACCACGGCGACTGGCCGTCGGTGCGCAGCACTTCGATCACGTATTCGAGGTTCTTGCCGGCGACGACCTTTTCGTAAGGGGCCGACTTCGATGCGACCTCGAAGACATTCGAGAACGCGTAGTGTCGAGCGCTGCCGCTCGTGATTTCGATCTCGCCCTTCCGGTAGCTGTCGAGCGAGCCAAAGACGGTATGGAATGCCGTGTCGGTCATTGCTGTCTCCTGAGTTGAACCGCTTGCTGGATTCAACTCTAGGGGCAAGGAACCCCCGCAACAAGGCACGGGACGGCGACTACGGCATTTGCGTTTCGCGAATAATCCGCGCGGTTCAACGCACCCAGCCACGCTCCAGAAGGGGAAGATCCCACGGGGATTCGTCGCCGATGGTTTCCGCGAGGAATTCGACCAGCGCCTTCACCTTCAGCGCCTGTCGCTGCGTGGCGGGATACACCGCGGCAAAGCTCAGCGGCGCAAGCTGGAAGTCGGTGAGGATGGGCACCAGCCGGCCGGCGACGAGCGCTTCACTCGCCACGAGCGTCGGCAGGCACACGACGCCGCCGCCGGACAGCGCGTACTCGCGCAGCAGGTGCACGGAGTTCGAGCGGATCATGCCGGGCAACTCCATTTCGACGACCTCGTCGCCGCGCGTCATCGTCCAGCGGTTGCGCGACGGATAGCCCGAATACAGCGCGGTGGTGTGGTGCAGGAGATCGCGCGGATGGTGTGGCGCACCATGCGCGTCGAGGTACGCGGGCGACGCGCAAAAGAGGCGCCTGACGGTGAACAGCCGCCGTTCGATCAGCGACTCGGAAATCGGCGGAAAAATCTGGAACGCGATGTCGAACCCTTCTTCGACCGGGTCCACGACCCGGTCATTGACGATGACGTCGAGCTGGATGCCCGGGTAGCGCCGGTTGAATTCCATCAGCGGCGCACCGAAGTGATCGAGCGCGAAACCGGGCAGCATCTGGATACGCAGCCGCCCGGTCGGTGTCGCGCGAAGCTCGCGCATCTGGTCCGTCAGCTCGTTGACGCGCCCTACCACCTCCGCGCACTCGCGATAGAACGCCTCGCCCACTTCGGACAGGCGCACGTGGCGCGTGCTGCGATGAAACAGCGGCGCGTTGACGAACTTCTCGAGCTGCTGGATGCGATTCGTCACGACGGAGCTGGTCACGCCAAGCTGCCGCGCCGCCTCGGCGAAACTGCTCGCCTCCGCCACCCTGACGAATGCCTCGATGCTCAGAAACCGGTCCATACCGCGCCCTTTTTCGACAGCGAAACCGGCAGTCTACCCGTGCGGATAACGGGCTGTGTCATGCGAAAGGCGTCACTGTGTCACGCCATGGATGTCAATCGGCAGCGGCGCCGGCCCACGCCTGCGCCGACCGTTGCGCGCGGGCCTTAACGCTGCTGCTCGCCCGCCGCCAGCGCCGGCTGCACAGCCACGCGGCGCTGCAGCACGGCCGGCGCGGTTTCCTTCAGCAGCAGGCTGACCACGATGCCGAGCAGAACCGAGCCCATCGGCAGCCACAGAATATTCTGGATGCCAAAGTGTGCAGCGACGTAGCCGCCCATCGCCGGCGCAATGCCGCCGCCGAAAATCTCGCCGACACCGACCACCACGCCGATCGACGTCGACACGAGCCCGATGGGTGCAGCCTCGGTCGCCACCGGGCCGGACAGCAGCGACACCAGCCCGAGCGTGAAGAACGACGCGACGAACAGGACCCCGAACAGCGCGAGCGGCTGCGGGCCGAGGCCACGGAAGAGGTAGAGCATCACGGCCGTTCCCGCGAAGCCGACGATGCTCGCAAGACGGCGGCCGACGAGGTCGGACAGGCCAGGCAACCCGAACTGCCCGAGAAAGCCGCCGAAGCCGATCGCCGACACGACGAGGCCCATCTTCTGCGTGCCGAGCGCCAGGTAGCCGGTCAGGTACAGCGGCAGCAGCGCGCCGAGCACGAATACGCCCGTCATCGCGCAGCACAATGCGGCCATCGCCACGAGGATGTTGCGGCTCCTGAGCACATGGCCGAGCGACGCCGGCGCATGCTCCGACGAGACGGCCTTCGTGACCTTCGGCTCACGGATGACGACGAACATGATCGCGCCGAGGATCAGGCCGGGAACGGCGACGAGCGCAAAGACCCAGCGCCACGACACGAACCCGAGCAGTTGCGTCGCGATGATCGGCGACAGCGCGAGCCCGAACAGCGCGAAACCGCTTTGCTGCAGGCCGAGGTTCAGCCCGCGCCGCCGCGGATGCGACGCGTCGGCCGTCGCGGCAAAGCTCGTCGGGCAGAACGAGCCCTCCGCGACGCCCATCAGGCCGCGAATCGCAATCAGCCCGAGCAGGCCGCCCGCGAGCCCCGAGAAGCCCGACAGCAGCGAGAAAGCGACGATGGCCGGAATCAGCACCTTCCGGCGGCCGATCTTGTCGGAGATGCCGCCCATCAGCGCCGCGAAGATGCCCCACGACAGGCCGAGCACGCCGATACAGTTGCCGACGTCCTGCGCGTTCAGGTTGAGGTCCTTCATGATCGAAGGGAACAGCGGCGCGATCAGCCAGCGGTCGAGGCCGACCAGCCCGAAGCCGAGCGCCAGCAGCGTGACCGCCTTCCACTCGTATGAGGTATCCCACTCGTTTGCTTTCATGTCCGTCTCCGTGGACACGGCTTCGCCCGCGCGCGCCGCGGCGCCTGCGCATGAGCCAGGTCCGATGTCTTGTGTGTGCGACGCGAATCGCGAGGAAGTGCCGGCCGCCGTTCGGGTTCGACACGCAGCGTTCGATCGGCCGGTGTCACCACGATAGAGGCACGGCCGCCAATCGGGTATGGAGCTACCGGCGAACGCGCCATTCGCGAAACGCAAATAATCGGGGGCGCCGGGCGGGAAGTGTCGGTGGAGAAGCGTGGGTGGAACGGGCACGACGTTGAAGCGGCGCTCATTCGCGTGTTACGGGGAATCCCTCGTGGACATCGGGGTCGCCACGGACAGCCCCGGAACCGCGGCCGGCTCACCCGGCTCACCCGGCTCACCCGCCATTACCTGCCGCTGCCGCGCGTCTCCCTGCCCCGGCCTTTCCTGCCGAACAAGGCCCCAAGCACATTCCTGTCGGCCTCCAGTTGAATCCGCATGTGCTGGAGAAACACCCGGGCATTCTCCGACAGCGGCGTTCCCGGACGAAACACCAGCACGCCCGTAAAGACGGCCTCGATATCGAACGGCCTGACAACGAGCCCGCGCTGCACGAAATCGAGCGCCACGAGCGGATGCGCGAGCCCCACACCCACACCCGCCAGCGCGAGTTCGCACACGGTATGCGAGTACGGAGTTTCCACCAGCGGCTTCAGCACGACGCCGAGCCCGCGCAACTGCGTCTCGAGCCGCAATCGCGTGCTGTCCTCCGGATTCAGCGCGATGAATGCGGACTGCGAAAGATCCTCGGCCCTGATCACGCTTTTGGCCGCGAGCGGGTGGCCCGCGTTCATCACGGCCACCGCCGGCATGCTGACGAATGCCGAGTGCTCGAGCCCGGCCATCGACATCTCGTCCGCCATCAGCCCGAAGTCCACCTGCCCCGCCGACACCTTCTCGTGAACCTCGCGGGAGCTCATGACCTGCAACGAAATCTGCACGTCGCGCGCCGCCGCATCGAACGACGCAATCACGCGCGGCAGGAAGCCGGTGCCGAGCGCCGGCAACGACGCGATCGCGAGGCGCCCCAGTCCGTACGAACGCAAACTGCGGATCCGGTGCTCGATCACCTCGAAACCGAGAAAGTACCGGTCCACATCGCGCATCAGCGCCACGGCTTCCTGCGTCGGCACGAGCCGGCTGCGCACGCGCTCGAACAGGCGGAACCCCGCCATGCCTTCGAGCCGGCGGATCGACTGGCTCACCGCCGGCTGCGAAATCTCCAGCACACCGGCCGCCTTGCTGGTGCTTCCGGCGTTCATCACCGCCCGGAACACCTCGATATCCCGCACGCTCATCCATAACTCCAGCTTATTGACTGAATTATTTCCGATGTTGCTGCAAACCGGCGCGAAAGTAAAACTGCATGGCATCCAACCTGCCAGCCATGGAGTCCAGACCCGCATCATGACAATCACCCCGCCGCTTCCCCCGCAACCGTTCCGCAGCCTGTCGCCGGCGGTCATGCGCGCCTCGACCGTCGTGTTCGATTCGCTAGACGATTTCGCGCGCCGCAAGGAGCGCCAGCCCGACGGCTACAGCTACGGCATCACCGGCACGCCGACGGCCCGCGAGCTGGAACGCCGCATCGCCGCACTCGAAGGCGGCGCGCACTGCGTCCTGGCGCCGTCCGGGCAGGCCGCGCTGATGACGGCCGTGATGGGCTTCATCCGCGCGGGCGATCATCTGCTCGTGTCCGCCGCATGCTACGGCGCGCTCAAGTCCTTCGCGCAGAAATGGCTCGCGCTGTTCGCCGTGGATGTCGAACAGTACGAACCGACGATCGGCGCCGACATCGAGCGGCACATGAAGCCGAATACGCGCATGATCTGCATGGAGTCGCCGGGTACGGTGACGATGGAAATGCCGGACGTTCCCGCGATCGTCGAGGTCGCGCGCCGCCACGGCGTCATGACGATGATGGACAACACGTGGGCCAGCCCGCTCGCGTTCCGCCCGCTCGAGCACGGCGTGGACCTGAGCATCGAAGCGGCCACCAAGCTGTTCGGCGGCCACTCCGATCTGTTGCTCGGGTCGATCAGCATGAACGACTTCGGCTACTACGAAACCTTGCGCGAGACGCAGAGCGTCCTGGGCCAGCAGGCGAGCCCCGACGACTGTTTCCTCGTGCTGCGCGGCCTCGAGACCCTCAAGGTGCGCTTCGATGCGCAAAGCGCGGCCGCGCTGCGCGTCGCACAGTTCCTCGAATCGCATCCGGCCGTTCGCAAGGTGCTGTTCCCGGCACTGCCGTCCGACGCGGGGCACGCGATCTGGAAACGCGATTTCTCCGGCAACGGCTGCCTGTTCTCGCTGATGCTCGAACCTGCGCCGGAAGCCGCGTTTACCGCGTTCTTCGATGCGCTGCGGCACTTCGCGATCGGCGCGAGCTGGGGTGGCGTCCATAGCCTCGCCGCGTACTACCCCGCGACGCTGCAGGCATATCGTCAGTACCCGCTGACCGACCAGCCGATCGTCCGCCTGTCGATCGGGCTCGAATCGCCCGACCTGCTGATCGACGATCTGCGCGCCGCCCTCGCGGCGTTCACCGGCGCCAGGAACCGCGCAGCGTAATGCCGCGGCGTGCGCGACAAACAGACACCCAAGGAGACATCATGAGAAAGCAAACCACACGCATTCTGGCCAGATGCCTGGTCACGTTCGGCATCACGGGCATGCTGGCGCTGTCGAGCGTCGATGCAAGCGCGGCGGACCTGCTCGCGGCAGCGCGGGCCAGCGGCACGCTGCGGGTGGCGAACACGCAGAGCAGCCCGCCGTGGACGCTGCTGGACGATCGCAACCAGCCGGCCGGCTATGACGTCGAGGTCGCGCGCGAGGTCGGGAGGCGCATCGGCGTGAAGCAGGTCGTGTTCGTCGCCGACGCGTACAAGAACTTCGTCGAAGGGCTCAAGGCCGGCAAGTACGATCTCGTGATGAACGACCTGACGCCGACGGCCGAGCGCAGCAAGCAGGTCGATTTCGCGAATCCGTACGGCGTCGAGGATTTCCGCATCTTCGTGCGCACCGACAACACGAGCATTCACGGTCAGGCCGACCTGAAAGGCAAGCGGGTCGGCGTGATCACCGGTTCGTCCAACGAAACATGGGCGCGGGCGCACCTGAAGGACAGCGACATCCGCGCGTACGACAACGGCGGCCTCGTGTTCAACGACCTCGGCAGCGGCCGCCTCGACGCGGCCATCGTCTCCCACTTCGGCGGGATGAAGTACGCGAACGTGAATCACCTGCCGGTCAAGGAAGTCGGCGAGCCGCTGATCTACCAGCTTTCCGCACCGGCGCTCGTGAAGGGGCAACCGGCGCTGCTCGCCGCGGTCGACAAGGCGATCGACGACATGGCGGCCGACGGCACGCTCGAACGGCTCGCGAAGCGCTGGGTCGGCCCGGCCTACGACATGGTCGGCAATATCGCCAAGGCCAAGGCGCAGAAGGAGTAACGCATGTTCGATCTCTTCATTCGGTCGCTGCCGCTGCTCGAAAGCGCTGTGACGATGACCGTGTTCCTCGGCCTCGCGTCGTTCGCACTCGGGTCGGCACTGGGGCTCGCCGTGGCACTCGCGCGGGTGTCGTCGATCCGGTTCCTGCGCGGCCTCGCGTTCGCGTACGTGTCGATCTTTCGCGGCACGCCGCTGCTGGTGCAGATCCTGCTGATCTACTTCGGCCTGCCGCGCTACGGCATCACGCTCGACCCGGTGCCGGCCGCGCTGCTGGCGCTAACGCTCTTTTCCGCGTCCTACCTCAGCGAGAACTTCCGCTCCGGGATCAACGCGGTCGATCGCGGCCAGTGGGAGGCCGCGCATTCGCTCGGCATGAACTACTGGAAGATGATGTGGCGCGTGATCCTGCCGCAAGGGCTGCGCATCGCGATCCCGTCCGTCGGCAGCCGCATGATCGCGCTGATCAAGGACACGTCGCTGGCGTCCACGATCACCGTCGTCGAGCTGACCCGCGTGGCCGACCAGGTCGGCGCTTCAACCTTCCGCTACCTGGAAATGTTCCTGATGGTCGGCCTGATCTACTGGGTCATCAATCAGATCCTGACGATCGTCCAGACGATTTTCGAAGGCCGGGTGTCACGGCGCTTTCAATGAATACCACCATGCATACCATCGTCGTTCAGGGGCTGACCAAGTCCTTTGGCGCCAACGCCGTGCTGCGGGGCGTCGACTTCAGCGTCGCTCGCGGGGAAGTCGTCGTGCTGATGGGGCCGTCCGGCTCCGGCAAGACCACGCTGTTGCGCTCGCTGAATTTTCTCGAACTGCCCGATGCGGGCAAGGTGTCCGTGTGCGGCATCGAGATCGAGCGCACGGGCGGCGCCCCGCTGTCGCGCGACGACCGGAAGCGCATCAACGCGATTCGCAGCCGCACGGCCATGGTGTTCCAGTCGTTCAACCTGTTTCCGCATCGCACCGCGCTGGAAAACGTGATCGAAGGGCTCGTGAGCGTCAAGGGCGTCAGGAAAAGCGAAGCGGTCGAACGCGGCCTGCACCTGCTCGGTCGCGTGGGCCTCGCGCACAAGGCCGGCGAATATCCCGCGCGGCTGTCCGGCGGCCAGAAGCAGCGCGTGGCCATCGCCCGCGGCCTCGCGATGGACCCCGAGGTCATCCTGTTCGACGAGCCGACCTCCGCGCTCGATCCGGCGGTGCGGGAAGACGTGCTCGCCGTCATGCGCGAACTGGCGGGCAACGGGATGACGATGCTGGTCGTCACGCATGAAGTCCGGTTTGCGCAGGACGTTGCCGATCGCGTGGTGTTCATGGAGAACGGCGTGGTCGTCGAGGACACGACACCCGCTGCGTTCTTCACGGCCAGCGCCCATCCGCGCGTGCGTCAGTTCCTCAATCTCATCGAGACCTGACGCCCGCCTGGCCGGCCAGCGGCCGCCGGCATTCCGGCTACCCGTTGAATCACAACCAGGAGCATCGAACTCGACTGCATGACGCTCGGCTATCGCGTGCTGCCCCGCGACGCATAGCCGATCACGGGCCGCCGCCGGCAGTACCGGAACGTTCATGTCGCCGCAGGGCACGGTGGCATGACGGCCGGGCCAGACAACAATAAAATTCCCCCATTCCACATTCAAAGAAAACCATATTCCATATCAAGCTGGATTCACGACCCACTTTGGATCCTTTTTCCCTTCTGTCCCCCGTATCATTTCTCCCATTCCGAAAGAACAGAGCATGAGAAGGACATGAGCGACACCACCACGCTGCACTACCTCGACTACGCCGCCACGACGCCCGCCGATCCGCGCGTGATCGACGCGATGACGGCCTGCCTCGGCTTCGACGGCATCTTCGGCAACCCCGCATCGAGCTCGCATGCCGCCGGCCGGCTCGCGAAAGACAAGGTCGAGCAGGCACGCGCGCAAGTCGCCGCGCTGATCGGCGCGGATGCCGACGAGATCGTCTGGACGTCGGGCGCCACCGAATCGAACAACCTCGCGCTGAAGGGCTATGCGGAACACGCGACCGGCAAACGGCACCTGATCACGAGCCGCATCGAGCACAAGGCCATTCTCGACACGATGGCGAACCTGTCGAAGCATGGCGCGTCGGTCACGTTCCTGACGCCCACCCGCGACGGCGAGATCACCGCCGACGCGGTCGCTGCCGCGATCGGCCCCGATACGGGCCTCGTGTCGCTGATGCTCGTGAACAACGAGCTCGGCACGCTGACCGATATCGGCGCGATCTCCCGCATCGTGCATGCCGCGGGCGCGCTGCTCCACGTCGACGCCGCGCAGGCGCTCGGCAAGACGCCGATCGACGTGCGCGCGCTCGGCATCGACATGCTGTCGATGTCCGCGCACAAGGTGTACGGTCCGAAGGGCATCGGCGCGCTGTTCGTGCGCCGCGACATCGCGAGCCGGATCGCCCCTCAGATTCATGGCGGCGGGCACGAGCGCGGCTTGCGCTCGGGCACGCTCGCCACCCACCAGATCGTCGGCATGGGCGTGGCATGCGAACTGGCCGCCGAAAAGCTCGACGGCGAAGCCGCCCGGATCGCGGCGCTCGGCGCCCGCCTGACGGACGCGCTGTTCAAGCTCGGCGACGTCACGCAGAACGCGGCCACCGCGCGCCGCATCCCGCACACGCTGAGCCTGACGGTGAATGCGCCCGGCTTCTTCCCGTTCATGCTCGGCGAAGCGCTCGCTGTGTCGTCGACGTCCGCCTGCAACTCGACCAGCGGCGCACCGTCCCACGTGCTGACCGCGATCGGCCTCGATGCGGATGCGGCGGGCCGCACCGTGCGCGTGAGCTTCGGCCGCTTCACGACGGAGCAGGACGTCGACTTCGCGATCGCCTGTTTCCGCCACGCGATCGAACAGTGTCGCGCGACGGCGGCGAACGGGTTCTCCGCTTCGCGGCAGATCACGCCGGCCGACCTGAAGGCGATCCGCGCTGCCGGCTTCCGCTCGGTGATCTGCAACCGGCCGGACGGCGAAGGCGACGCACATCCGGCGTTCGACGACATCGCCGCGGCGGCCCGCGAACTGGGCCTCGAAGCGCGCTACCTGCCGGTCGAGCGCGACCGCATCGGCGATGCGCAGATCGATGCATTCGGCGAACTGGTCGACACGCTGCCGAAGCCGGTGCTCGCGTACTGCCGCAGCGGCAGCCGCTCCGGCATGCTGTGGAATCGCCTGTCCGCCCGACGTACGGCGCTGGCCTCGGCCTGAACCCGGCACGGCGCCGCTAACGCGGATACTCCAGCAGCAACGCCACCCAATCGGACGTCGCGCCGCCGTAGCGTGATGCGATGTCCGCGAGCACGCCGGGCAGCACCGCATCGCCGCCCCGCCCTTCCGGAATGACGATGGGCGCATGCCCAGCGCCAGCCGGCTGCGTCAGTAGCCGCAGCCCGTGCTTCGACACGACCTCGTGCGCGTCTGCCCTTCCATACGTCGGCCGGCGTGACGGCCGGCATCGACCTGTGTCTTGCGCTCGTCGAGGCGGATTGCGGTGCACCGACCGCCGTCGCCGTCGCGCGCGAACTCGTGCTGTTCATGCACCGCCCCGGCGGGCAAGCGCAATTCAGCGTCGGGCTCGGCACGCTGGCCAGCGCGACACCGCGCATGCGCGCGCTGCTCACCGAGATCGCCGACGATCCGACCGGCGACCTCGGCGTCGCCGCGCTGGCCGCACGGATGCACATGAGCGAACGCACGTTTGCGCGTCATTTTCTCAAGGAGACCGGACGATCGCCCGCGCAGTTCGTCCTGGCCGCACGCATCGAGCGCGCGAAGGCGCTGCTCGAGCGGGCCGACTGGCCGCTCGAACGCATCGCCGAGCGCTCGGGCTTCGGCAGTGTCGACGCGTTGCAGCGTGCGTTCGCGAAGCAGGTCGGCGTATCGCCGCGCAACTATCGCGCACGCTTCGGACAGCGACGCGACAAGCGGCAGACGGAATAGGCCGTGCACCTTCCGGCGGCCGGTGCGAATCGTCCCGCGCCGGCCGCCGCCCTGCCTGCTACGTCACTCGTCCTGCTGTTCCTGCTGCGCCTGCACCTGCCGCTGCTGGATGAACTGCCGCACATCGCTCATCGTCACGCGGCCGGTATGCTTCGTATCGATTTCGTCGAAGTGCTTCGACACGAAACCGAGGCCGTTGCTCTGCGCCTGCGCCTTCGTCACGGCCGCGCCGTTGCTCAGCACCGTATTGGCGCCGAGCCGCGCATCGACACGCTGCTGCGCCTGCTGCTGCAGCGTCGCGCCGGTCGACGGCAACACCGGCGCCGCTTTCGTGGCAGGAAAGAACGGACCGTCGACACCGTGCCCGCCGTGCGGCAGCTTCACCGGCGCTACCGCCTGCGGCGGCAACGCATAGGCACTGCTCATCACGGCACCGAGGACGATCAACGGAGACATACGCCGCATCAAATTGATTAGGGACATGATCACTCGCATTCAATGGATGAATAGAGGGTTCCTTTGACAAGGAGTCCGTCGCTCAGGGTCGCTCAAGGGGCGGCCGCCAGCGTCGTCGCGGCCGTTGCGCCCGGGACGCTGCCGGTCGGTACGCTCGGCGGGTTTTCATCCGGCCACGGCGGCGGCAGCGTGTGCAGCGTCAGCGCCGTCGGAATCCGCCCGCCCTTGTAGAACGTCTTCAGGTCCCGCTTCATCTGCGGCCGGGCGACGTCGTCCAGGTAGATCATGTGGCCGCCCTGGAAGAAGTTCACCTGCAGCTTCGGATTCAGGCCCTTCACCGTCTGCAGCCGCGCGAGTTGCTTCTCGGTGTTGAAGAACGGCGTCGCGAGATCGTGGAAGCCATTCTCCGCGAGCACGCGAAGCTTCGGGTTGAGCTGCAGCGCACCGAGCAGATCGGGGATCGTGTCGGGCATCGGCTGGCCGTCGTGCGAGAAGTCCCAGACCTCGATGATGTTGTCGTTCAGCGGCAGGTACGTCGCGTTCGGCGCGGTGTAGCCGAGGTAATCCGGCATCTGCGTCGCGAGCGCGTTCGTGAACGGCTGCGAAATCAGGATGTCGGACGGGTCGCCGTCGTTCTGCAGCCGCGGATCGGCGTTCGGCAACGACACGCGTCCGTCATACCGGCCGATCGTCGTCCCGGGCAGCAGGCTCGTGCCGAACGGATTCGCGTTGAAGTAGCCGCGCAGCGCCTGTTGCGTGAGGCTCGACGGAATCGACCAAAGCTTGAGCGTCGCATCGCTCGGGAACACCGGCGTGCCGAGCGCATCCGGAATGCCGAGCTGGCTCAACACCCACGACTGCGAGTACTTCTGCAGCTGGTTGTAGATCAGCGTCGTGAACAGTTCCGTCTGCAGTGCGTACAACCCCTGGTTCACCGGCGCCGGGGAAACCTGGTTGAAGTACGCCGCGACCGCCGCATAGCCCGGCAGGTAGCCGGCCACGGTATCGGTTTCGAGCAGCAGCCCCTCCGTCGACTGCGTGATCGCCACGGCTTCCACCGCATCCGCGAAGTAGTTCAGGATCGACGACTGCAGCACGATGCCCGTCAGGTGCACGCCGGCCGATTCGAGCGCCAGCGCGAGCATGTCGGTACGCGGCGTGCCGTACGATTCGCCGTACAGGTAGATCGGCGACGTGCCGCGGCTGTTGACGTTCAGGTAGCGCTGGATGAAGTCGCGCATGATGTTCACGTCCGCATCCGAACCCCAGTACTTCTGGTTGGTGTTCGGCAACACGGCTTCCGACAGCCCGGTGCCGGGCGGGTCGATGAACACGAGGTCGGTGGTGTCGATCAGGCTTTCGGCATTGTCGACGAGCGGATAGTTCGGCCAGTTGTTGCCGAACAGCGGATCGGGCGTGGCCACGCGGGTCGGCGCGAACGAGCCGAGTCGCAGCCAGATCGACGACGAGCCGGGGCCGCCGTTATAGACGAACGTGACGGGGCGCGGCTTGCCGTTCGTGCTCGGCGCGGTGTAGGCGACATACGACATCGACGCTTCCGCATTGCCGTTCGCGTCCTGCGCGGTCAGGTGGCCGGTGGTCGTCGTGTAGTTGACGGTCGTGCCGCCGTTTTTCCACTGGTAATGCATGACGGCCGTTTTCTCGGACACCTGCCCGGGGGCGAGGCCGTCGGTCGCGTTCATCGAATACGCGACCGGGTCGACGTACGGCTGGTTGGCCGGCGTCTGGCCGGCCGCCTGTTGCGCGCTGGCCTGCTGGCTGGCGGTGGCCTGCGCGAGGCTCGACGCACCGACCGACGACGAATCGTCGCCGCCGCACGCCGCGAGCGCCAAGGTCATGACGGTCAATGCACCTAACCCGGCCAACCGGCCGTGACGGCCACGGCGGCTGCCGGTACAGCTCCTGTCTGGTTTCATCTCTGTCCTTTGGTTCGGATACCGCATCACAAAGGCCGCCAACGCCTGCGAAACGCGCAGGCCGACCCGCCACTCGCGTTGCCCGGTCGGTAGTCGGCGGTTGGGGATTGGACTTCTAAGAGACTGAACTTGATACAGACACAGCAAACTGCTGGCGAGAATGGTGCTCGGACGCCCCCTGCAGTTTGGACAACTTTTATATGACCCAAATTTACGACAACACAAAAATAGGCGGTGCTGCGCCGCGTTGTCAAAGATCATTCGGATATTAAAAATCCCGCAATGATGCTAACGGCCGGCAGTGTCTGGCAATTGAAAGAATGCGGGAATATTCGTGCATTGCACGCTCCATCGGCAATAATCCGCCGAATCCGCGGCTTTTATCGCACAACCGGCAATCCTTTACTGGCGCCGGCATCGCGCCTCTAAAGCCTTCAGATCGCTGGAATTATTCTTTCATTTTTATTATCTGCGATCGATTAATTCGGCTCGACATCACGCATGGACCGTCATTCGATGATTCGAGTCGCTTCAACGATTTTTCAAACGATGCATTTATCCGCATCACGCCATCCATAAAATACCGATTTCGCCAATTCATGAAAATCTCGGCGGAATTATTTACCCGCAATCCGGCCGGCCGGTGCGGCCGGGATGAAACGCGGCGTGCAGCCTCGCCGCACGCCGCGCCCCGCCCGCGTTCAATCCACCGTCACTTCCCGCCGCCCGGCAGCGCGATATCGATCAGCACCGGATCGTGATCCGACGAACGATACGCGTCCGGCGCGTAGAACGTCTTCTGCTGCTCCGCCGACTTGTACGCGAGCGTGTACTGCAGCGCGACCGGCTCGTCCGCGTTGATGTGCCATTCGTGCACGGCCTTCACGTGCGACGCGAGCGGCAACGTCGCGAGCGCGTGATCGAGATAGCCGGCTTCGCCGTTGTACACGTAGCTGTACGCATGCGCGCCGATCCAGCGCGCGACGAGGTTGCGGTAACCGCGCGATTCGAGCGTGCGGATCGGGTCTTCGTACGTGTAGCTGTTGAAGTCGCCGATCAGCAGCACGCCCTGCCCCGCGACGCCCGTCGGGTTGCCGGCGAGCCAGTCGGCCAGCTTCGCCGCCGCGCGCGCGCGCGTCGGGTTCCAGCAACCCTGGCCGTCGCCCTGGTCGAGATCGTCGTTCGTCGCGTCCGGGCAGTTCTTCGACTTCAGGTGGTTGACCGCGACCGTCAGCGACTGCTTGTTGCCACGGATCAGCCGGAACGACTGCGCGAGCGGCTGGCGGTTCTTGTCGTCGATCGCGAGCGTGGCCGCGCGGCCGACCGGTTCGACCTTGCGGCTGTCGTAGATCATCGCGACCGCGATCGCATCGCCGCCGAGGCGCGACACGCCCGGATCGACCACCCGCCAGTGGTTGCCGAGCTTCGCCGCGAGCTGGCGCACCGCGCTCAGTTCGCCGTAGCCGTTGTTCTGGATTTCCATCAGGCCGATCACGTCGGCGTCGATCGCCTTCAGCGCGCTGACGATCTTCGCTTCCTGGCGCTGGAATTCCTGGAAGTTCTTCGCACCGCGGTTGTTCGGATCGTCGAAGCCGCCGCCGAGACCGTCGCCGTTGAAGTAGTTCAGGACATTGAACGACGCGACCCGCAGATTCGATTTCGGAGCGCGCGCCGGTGCGGGGGTGCGCGGGTTCGTGCGCGCTTCGAATGCCGGCGCGGCGGCGCCCGGCAGCGGCTGCACGCGCCATGCGCCGTAACGCACTTCGAGCACGCCTTCGATGTCGCGCACCGTGTAGCCCGCACGCAGCGTGTTCGCGGCCGACAGGCCCGGCGCCGGGTACGGCACCGTGGCGGGGTTCTGCTTGTTCGAGCCGTCGTCGAGGATCAGGCGATTGCGTGCGTTCGCATCGATCTGCGTCTGCGCCCGCGCGGGCGGCACGACGCTCGTCGGCGTGCGCAGGCGGCCGTTGCTGAGCATCACGCTGCCGTAGCGGCCGAGTTCGTAGTTGTCCGTGACGTTCAGCGTCTGCGGCAGGCGCACGAGCATGCCTTCATACGCGGCGAACGCGTTCGGGCTGTCGACCGGCAGCGTGAGCGTCGCGGGCGTGACCGTCTGGCCGTTCGCACACACCGCGATCGCGCCCGACTGCGTGAGCTGCGTCTGGCCGTATTTCTCCTCGACCTTGCCCGTCACGTGCACGAGGTCGCCCGCTTTCGCACGCACCTTCGGCGCGTAGACGAACAGCCCTTCGGACACGCCCGGCTGGTTGCGGCGCTGCGCGTCGGCCTGCTGGACGAAGAAGCCGCCGAAGCCGTCCGTGCCGCCGAAATCGGCGGTGACGACGGCTTCGATCGACACATTCTGGCCGGCGAGCGGCGACGGCGCGCCGGGCCCCTGGATATCGGCGATCGGCGTCGTGCTGCCGCCGCAGTTCGGGCTGACGGGCGCGGCGGTGGCCGCGAAAACCGGCGCGGCGAGCGCCGGGAGCAGCAATAGCGGAGTGATGAGGCGGATTGTCGAGCGCATGACGGGGAATCCCGGTTGTGAGGGTAACGAAAGCTTAGCGGCGCTCGATGACAGTTGTTGGTAATAAAAACAACAGGTTGACGTAATGAACGATGTCGGGCTGCGATCGTGCGTTTACGCCTGAAAAAGCGGGGAAATCGTCTGAATAAAAACGGACGAGCCCTTGACGATTGCCCCGCGTGCCCGCGCTGCCGCAGCGTCGCGCCGCCGCGCGACGCCGTGCCCGGCAACGCGTTCGACACGAGCACGGCCGCGACCCTCAGCACGCCGCCGAGCACCACCGTCTCGACCCGCAACACTGTGCCGAACCGTTTCAACGAGCCGACCGGTATCGCGGCGGCCGGATCTTTCAGCACGGCAAAGAGATTCGGCATCCCGAAGAAGCGGCCGAGCGCTCGATTGCGTCTTCGACAAGCAGCGCTTCGGCCGCTTTTGTGTCCGCATCCGCCGCCCCGACGATCGACACAATGCATCGGCCAGGTCATTGACCGCTCGGTCGTTCAGCATGCGCCTGTACCCGCCAACCCGTTAATGTTGTTCGAGATGAAGGCTTGCCGAAAGCCATTCGCTCGGCTAGACTGCCCTTCGTCTTTGGGGAGTAGCCTGCTTTCCGTCCCCGGAAAGCGAACGCGTCAACACACTCGGCCTGCGGCCGTGGCGCGTTCAGCCTGATCGGCTTGGCGAGACCATGGGCGCATCGCGTCGTTCCTGGTCGGACGTCGGTGGATGCGCCATGGTTCGTCAGCGTCCGACCACGGAGTCCCCATGTTCCCCACCGTCTTCCCCCCGCGTTTCGCCGCCGTCCGCACCCTTGCCTGCGGAGGTGTCGCATGACTTTCATGTTCGTCGAGCTGGCGTTCATGCTGATCGTCATTCTCATCGCCGCCGAAGTCTTCACCAATGCGCTCGAACATCTCGGCGAACGCCTGAAGATTTCCGAAGGCGTCACCGGTTCGCTGTTCGCGGCCGTCGGCACCGCGTTGCCCGAAACGATAGTGCCGCTGCTCGCGCTCGCCGGCGGCACGGCGAACCAGGCCGTGAACGAGGAGATCGGCGTCGGCGCGATTCTCGGCGCGCCGCTGATGCTCGCGACGCTCACCACCTTCCTGATGACGCTCGCCGTGATCCGCTCGCGCGGGCTGCGCGGCACGATCGCGCCCGAACGCACGGGATTCGTGCGCGACATGAACTACTTTCTCGCCGCGTTCTCGCTGGCCACCGCCGCGATGTTCGTCCCGCATCACAACGGGGCCGTGCGTGCGCTGCTCGCGGCGATGCTCGTCGGCCTCTACGTGATGTATGTGGTGATGACGTTCCGCGCATCGAATCAGCTCGTCGATGCCGGGCATGGCACCGAGGCGCCGCACACGATGTTCCTGTCACGCCTCGGTGTGCCGACCAACCTCGCGACGATCGCGCTGCAATTGCTCATCGGCGTCGCGCTGCTGGTCGGCGGCGCGAAGGGCTTCATTCACGGCGTGGAAGGCGTGTCGCACGTGCTCGGCGTCTCGGCGCTGCTGCTGTCGCTGATCATCGTGCCGATCGCGACGGAACTGCCGGAGAAGGTCAACAGCGTGCTGTGGATCCGCCGCAATAAGGACACGCTCGCGTTCGGCAACATCACCGGCGCGATGGTGTTCCAGGGCACGCTGCTGCCGGCGATCGGCATCATGCTCACGCCGTGGGAGCCACGCCCCGAAGTGCTGACCGGCGTGATCGTCACGCTCGCGGCGGCGGCGTGGCTGCGCTTCAATGCGCGCACGCGCGGCCTCGCGATCTGGGCGTTGCTGGCGAACGGCGCGGGTTATGCGGGGTACCTGTTCCTGACGCTGGCGCGCTGATCTTGCTCAACGGACCCGCCGCGCGCGATCCCGCTGCCCCGCGCGAACGAAGCACCACCGCGCCGCCCGCCGGCGCGCGCTTCAGATGCGCGTCTGGTTCACACGCCGCGACAGTTGCTCGGCGCTTTCCTTGCGCTCACTGTACCGGTCCGTCAGGTACGCGCCGACGTCGCGCGTCAGCAGCGTGAATTTGACCAGTTCCTCCATGACGTCGACGACCCGATCGAAATACGCGGACGGTTTCATCCGGTCGTCGTCGCCGAATTCCATGAACGCCTTCGCGACGGACGACTGGTTCGGAATGGTCAGCATGCGCATCCAGCGCCCGAGCACGCGCATCTGGTTGACCGCGTTGAACGACTGCGATCCGCCGCTGACCTGCATGACCGCCAGCGTCTTGCCCTGCGTCGGCCGCACCGCGCCGACCGACAGCGGAATCCAGTCGATCTGCGATTTCATCACGCCGGTCATCGCGCCGTGACGCTCGGGGGAGCACCACACCATGCCCTCCGACCATTGCACGAGTTCGCGCAGCGCCGCCACTTTCGGGTGGTTGTCGGGCGCATCGTCGGGCATCGGCAATCCGGACGGATTGAAGATCCTGGCTTCGGCGCCCATCGCCGTCAGCAGCCGCGCCGCTTCCTCGACCAGCAGCCGGCTGAACGAGCGCGTGCGCAACGACCCGTACAGCAGCACGATCCGAGGCGGATGCGTCGAAGGCTGCACGGGTTGCAGCCGGCTCGCGTCCGGCACACGAAAGAGCGTGGCATCGAGTTGCGGCAGGTCGTTCAGGCAGTCAGACACGCTGGCCCGCCGCATCGATCACGATTTCGCCGTCCTCCTTCGCAAACGGCCCTTGCTGCGGATCGGGCAGGATCTCGAGCACTCGCTCCGACGGGCGGCACAGCCGCGTGCCGAGCGGCGTCACGACGATCGGGCGATTGATCAGCAGCGGGTGAGCGACCATGAAGCCGATCAGATCCTCGTCACGCCATTTCGGATTGTCGAGATCGAGCGCGTCATAAGGGGTCCCCTTGCGCCGCAGCACGTCGCGCACGGGAATGCCCATCGCCGCGATCAGCGCGCGCAGTTCCTCGTGACCCGGCGGCGTGTCGAGATAAAGCACGACGCGGGGCTCGACGCCGGTGTTGCGGATCAGCGCCAGCGTGTTGCGCGACGTGCCGCATTCGGGGTTGTGATAGATCGTGATGTCGGTCATTTCCGGATTCCTTAATGATTTCACGCGCGCTCGTACCAGCCCTTCGAGCGGTTGACGACGCGCACGACGAGCAGCATGACCGGCACTTCGATGAGCACGCCGACGACGGTCGCGAGCGCTGCGCCGGAGTGGAAACCGAACAGGCTGATGGCGGCCGCCACGGCCAGCTCGAAGAAATTGGACGCACCGATCAACGCCGACGGGCACGCGATGCTGTGCTGCTCGCCGACGAGGCGATTGAGCCCGTAGGCGAGCGCTGCGTTGAAGAACACCTGGATCAGGATCGGCACCGCGAGCAGCGCGATCACCAGCGGCTGCTTCAGGATCGCCTCGCCCTGGAACGCGAACAGCAGCACCAGCGTGGCCAGCAGCGCGGCAATGGACCACGGGCCGACCTTCGCCATCGCGCGGTCGAACGCCGCCGGCCCCTTCGCGAGCAACAGCCTGCGCCACCCTTGCGCGACGATCACCGGGATGACGATGTAGAGCACGACCGACGTGAGCAGCGTCGCCCACGGCACCGTGATGGCGGACATCCCCAGCAACAGGCCGACCAGCGGCGCGAAAGCGATCACCATGATGCTGTCGTTCAGCGCGACCTGCGACAGCGTGAACAGCGGATCGCCGCCCGTCAGCCGGCTCCACACGAACACCATCGCCGTGCACGGCGCGGCGGCCAGCAGGATCAGGCCGGCGATATAGCTGTCGATCTGGTCGGCCGGCAGCATCGGCGCGAACAGCTGCCGGATGAACAGCCAGCCGAGCAACGCCATCGAGAACGGCTTGACGAGCCAGTTCACGACGAGCGTGACGCCGATCCCCCGCACGTGCTGCCGAACCTCATGCAATGCACCGAAGTCGACCTTGGCCAGCATCGGCACGATCATCACCCAGATCAACAGCCCGACGGGCAAGTTGACCTGTGCGTATTCCATGCGGCCGATGTGCTGAAAGAGCGCGGGCAGCGCCTGGCCCAGCGCGATGCCGAGCACGATACACAGCGCCACCCAGACGCTCAGGCAGCGCTCGAAGAATCCGATGGCGGGCGCGGCCGCCGCGGCTTGCTGCCGTGCAATGTTCGAGCCGCTCACGCACCGCCTCCGCAACAGTCGGGCGCAGCCGGTACGTCACAGGCAGCGCCGGCGCAACAGTTCTCGGTCAGGAACCCGATGAGCCCGCGCATCGATTCGAAATTTGCCGCGTAATAGATGAACCGGCCGTCCTGGCGCGCCGTGACGAGATCTGCGTGCGACAAATCCTTCAGATGAAACGACAGACTCGATGGCGACAGCCCGATCTTCTGGGCGATCGCGCCGGCCGGCAGCCCTTCGGGGCCGCCCACGACCAGCGCGCGAAAGATCGCGAGGCGCGCTTCATGAGCAAGCGCGCCCAACGCGCGCACGACGAGATTGGAGTCCATGGCGCGAAGGATAGCGTCATCATTTCAACATTTCAAGTATTGTTAAAATATTGATGCCGAGCCCGTGCACGGCTGCCCCCGCACCCTTCGCGCACCGTCAGACGCAGCCGCCCGAGCCACTTCCGGCCCGATACGCGCGGCGCCGGTGCAGTCGCCCGCCTCGCGGACAAGCGATGCACCGGCGTGCGCTCAGGTCAGGACGCCTTCACCAGCTTGACGATCGTCAGCACGCCGTCGACCTTCTCGATGCGCACCTTGACCTGGTCGCCCACGTGCGCGTGCTCGAGCATCGCCGCGTCCTTCGCCTTGAACGCCATCGTCATCGGCGGCATCCCGACGTTCTCGAGCGCGCCGTGCTTGAGCGTGATCCTACCGGTCGCGGCATCGACCTTCTTCACTTCGGCGTCGGTCAGCGCGGCATTCGACTCGGCCATGCCGCCCGACGACATCTTCATGCCGGACATGTCCATGCCGGCCATGTCGCCGGCGGCAAAGGCGGGGGTGACGACCATGCCGGCAGCAAGAACGGCGGCAGCGGCAACGGTGACGGTAATCAGCTTCTTCATCGGGATTCTCCGGTTGGGATGGATGGCACGTTCGTGCCGTGAGGAACAGCTTCGGAATGCCGCGCGCGGCCCGCGCTTCGCGCACGACGGCGCTGCAGCAGGAGCCAGGCGGCGGGAATGACGAACATCGACAGCAGCGGCGCCGTGACCATGCCGCCGACCATCGGCGCGGCGATGCGCTGCATGACTTCGGAACCGGCGCCGTGCCCGACCATGATCGGCACGAGGCCGGCGAGCACGACGGCGACCGTCATCGCCTTGGGGCGCACGCGCAACACCGCGCCTTCGCGGATCGCGTCGAGCAGCAGCGCCTCGGTCAGCGATTCGCCGGCATCCAGCCGGCGCTGCAGCGCGCCCTTCAGGTATAGCAGCATCACGACGCCGAATTCGGCGGCCACGCCCGCGAGCGCGATGAAGCCCACCGACGTCGCGACGGACACCGCGTGGCCGAGCGCCCACACGAGCCAGAAGCCGCCGACCAGCGCGAACGGCACCATCGACATCAGCAGCAGCGCATCGGCCGCCGAGCCGAACGTGAGGAACAGCAGCACGAAGATCACCACGAGCGTCACCGGTACGACGGTCCGCAGCTTGGCCGCCGCGCGTTCGAGATACTCGAACTGCCCCGACCACGCGATCGAATAGCCGGGCGGCAACGCGACCCGTTGCGCAACGGCCTGCCGCATCGCGCGCACGGCGCTCTGCAGATCGGTGCCGCGGATGTCGACGTACACGTAGCCGGACAATCGCGCGTTCTCGCTGCGGATCATCGGCGGGCCGTCGGCGATCGCGATGCGCGCGACGTCGCCCAGGCGGATCTGCGCGCCGCGCGCGGTGACGACCGGCAGTTGCCGCAGGTTCTCGACCGAATCGCGCACCTCGCGCGGGTAGCGGAGGTTGATCGGGAAGCGCTCGCGCCCCGCGATCACTTCGCCGACATCCTCGCCGCCGACCGCCGACGACACGACCGACTGGATGTCGGCCACCGACAGCCCGTAGCGCGCGGCGGCGAGGCGGTCGATGTCGACGTCGATGTAGCGGCCGCCGTTCAGCCGTTCGGCGAGCGCGGACGTTACGCCCGGCACGGGCTTCACCGCGGCCTCGACCTGCTTCGCGATCGCGTCGATCCCGGCCAGGTCCGGCCCGGAAATCTTCACGCCGACCGGCGTCTTGATGCCGGTGGACAGCATGTCGAGCCGGTTGCGGATCGGCGGCACCCACACGTTCGACAGCCCCGGCACCTTCACCGTGCGATCGAGTTCGTCGACGAGCTTCTCCGGCGTCATCCCGGGCCGCCATGCGCTGCGTGGCTTGAAGCGGATCGTCGTCTCGAACATCTCGAGCGGTGCGGGATCGGTCGCGGTATCGGCGCGGCCCGATTTGCCGAACACCGTATCGACCTCGGGCACGGTCTTGATCAGCCGGTCGGTCTGCTGCAGCAGCGTGCTCGCCTGGTCGGCCGAGATGCCGGGCAGCGCGGTCGGCATGTACAGCAGATCGCCTTCGTCGAGCGGCGGCATGAATTCGCCGCCGAGCCGCGACAACGGCACGGCCGTCAGCACGAGCGCGACGACCGCGACGCCGATCGCGGCCCACGGGCGCCTGAGCGTCGCTTCGAGCAGCGGCCGGTATGCACGGATCAGCACGCGGTTGATCGGATTCGCGTGCTCGTGCGGAATGCGGCCGCGCACGAGATAACCCATCAGCACCGGCACCAGCGTCACCGACAGGCCGGCGGCGGCGGCGATCGTGTAGGTCTTGGTGAACGCCAGCGGCGCGAACAGCTTGCCCTCCTGCCCTTCCAGCGAAAACACCGGGATGAACGACAGCGTGATGATCAGCAGCGAGAAGAACAGCGCGGGCCCGACCTCCGCGGCCGACGTCGCGACGAGTTCCCAGCGTCGCGCGGCCGTGATCGGTTCGCCGGGATGCGCGTGGTCGTACGCCTCGAGATTCTTGTGCGCGTTCTCGATCATCACGATCGCCGCGTCGATCATCGCGCCGATCGCGATCGCGATCCCGCCGAGCGACATCAGGTTCGCGTTCACGCCCTGGTAGCGCATCACGATGAACGCGGCCAGCACGCCGAGCGGCAGCGACAGAATCGCGACGAACGCGCTGCGCAGATGAAACAGGAACACCGCGCAGACGATCCCGACGATCACGAACTCCTCGATCAGCTTGTCCTTCAGGTTGCCCACCGCGCGCTCGATCAATTGCGAGCGATCGTAGGTCGTGACGATCTCGACGCCGGGCGGCAGCGAACGCTTCAGGTCGGCCAGCTTCGCCTTGACCGCATCGATCGTGGTCAGCGCGTTCTTGCCCGAGCGCATCACGACGACGCCGCCCGTCACCTCGCCCTGCCCGTTCAGCTCCGCGATCCCGCGCCGCATCGCCGGGCCGACCTGGATACGCGCGACGTCGCCGAGCAGCACCGGCGTGCCGGCGTCGTTCGTGCGCAGCACCACGTTCCGGAAGTCGTCGAGCGTGCGCAGGTAGCCGGTCGAGCGCACCATGTACTCCGACTCGGCCAGCTCGACGACCGAGCCGCCGGACGCCTGGTTCGCGTTGCCGAGCGCACTGGCGACTTCCGCCTGCGTGATGCCGTACGCGCGCAGCTTGTCCGGATCGAGCACGACCTGGTACTGCTGCACCATGCCGCCGATGCTCGCGACTTCCGACACATCGGGCACCGCCTTCAGCTCGAACTTCAGGAACCAGTCGTTGAGCGCGCGCAGTTGCCCAAGATCGTGACGACCGGTGCGATCGACGAGCGCGTACTCGTACACCCAGCCGACGCCGGTCGCATCCGGCCCGAGCGACACCGTCGCGCCGGCGGGCAGCCGGCTCTGCACCTGGCTCAGGTATTCGAGCACGCGCGAACGCGCCCAGTACGGATCGGTGCGGTCGTCGAACAGCACGTAGACGAACGCGTCGCCGAACGACGAATACGCGCGGACGGTTTTCGCGCCGGGCACCCCGAGCAGCGTGGTCGTCAACGGATAGGTCACCTGATCCTCGACGATCTGCGGCGCCTTGCCCGGATACGACGCCTTCACGATCACCTGCGTATCCGACAGGTCGGGCAACGCATCGAGCGGCGTCTGCCCGAGCGAGTGGACGCCCCAAGCGGCGATCAGCACGGTGGCGAGCAGCACGAGGAAGCGGTTGTGGACGGACCAGCGAATGATGCGCGCGATCATCGTTCGCCTCCCTGCGGTTCGACCTTCGTCAGCCGATAGCCGTCGTCGCCCTGCGTGAACGCGAAGCGCACCGTCTGGCCCGGCTTCACGTCCGGGAACGCGGTGGCCGACGGTTTGCCGAACGTCATCGTCATTGCCCCCCAGCCGAGCGCCGGAACGGGTTGATGCGAGAACGTGATGTCGTCGGCCGTGACCTGTTCGACCTTGCCGGTGGTCTCGTAGGCGGGTGCCGCCGCTGTCGGCGCCGACGCGGACGTCGCCCCCGCCGCGCTCGCGCCGGCGCCGCTTTGCAGCCGCGGTAGCACGCTTTTCAGGCTCGCCTCGGAATCGATCAGGAACTGCCCCGACGCAACGACCGTGTCGCCTTCGTTCAGCCCGCCGAGCACTTCGGTGTCGCTGCCGACGTCGTTACCCGGCGTCACCGTCACGGGCTGAAGCCGGCCATCTCGATTCTTCACGATGACGATCGAGCGCTTGCCCGTCGCGATCACCGCTTCGGACGGCACGAGCAGGCGCGACACGGTCTGCCGCGCGGCGACCCGCACGCGCATCAGCATGCCGGGCGTGAGCTTCAACGCGGCGTTGTCGATCTCGACGCGTGCCTGCAGCGTGCGGCTGCTCGTGCTGATGCCGGGCAGCACTTCGCGGATGCGTCCGGTGACATGCTGCGCCGGGTCGCCGGCGAACGTCGCGTCGACCGCCATCCCCGGCTGCACGTCCAGCGCAAGCGCTTCCGGCACCTCGACGATGAGCCACAGCGTCGACAGCCCGGCGATCTTCGCGAGCGTCTGACCGGGCGCGACCATCGCGCCGTCGCGCACGTTCAGCTCGCTGACGACGCCGGTTTCCGGCGCCGTCAGCACGACATGCGTCTGCGCGCGACCGGTGCGATCGAGGCTCGCGATCATGCCGTCCGGAATCGACAGCGCCCGCATCCGTGCGCGCGCGGCATCGAGCAGGCTGCCGTCCATCCCGCCGCGCTTGAGCGCGAGGTATTCCTCCTGCGGCGCGAGCCAGTCCGGCACGAACAGCGACGCGATCGGCGCGCCCTTCACGATGCGCTGCATCGGCGCGCGCGCATAGAGACGGTCGATGTAGCCGGTGACACGCGACTGGACGACATCCGCGCGCGACTCGTCGAACTGCGTGGTGCCCACCGCATCGAAGCCGGCCGCCGTCTGCCGGCGGCGCACGGTCGCATAGCGGATGCCGAGGTTCTGCTGCAGGCCCGGATCGATCCGGATGCCTGACGAACCGCCGCCTTCGTCCGCATAGACGGGTTGCAATGGCATGTCCATGAACGGCGATTTGCCCGGTTTGTCGAAGTGCTGGTTCGGCACCATCGGGTCGTGCCAGTACAGCACCTTGCGGCCGCTTTTCGGATCGGCGTTGCCGGGCGAGGGCGATGCGGCGATGTCGGTTGCCGCCGCGGACGTCGCCGCGTGGCGTGCGCCCACGAAATAACCCGCGCCGAGCAGCGCGGCACCGGCGAACGCCAGCACGGCCGCGCGGGCCCATATTTGCTTCGTCATGTCGTTCTCCTTTATTGCGCCGCGGCCAGCGTCGACGGCACGACCTGGTATTCGAGCTGCGCCCAGGTCTGCGAGACCTCGCGCCGGAGATCGAGCACCTGCAGTTGCGCATCCAGTTGCGCGCGGCGCGCGGCGAAGGTATCCGCGAGCGAGCCGGTGCCCGCACGGTAGGCCGCGTCCGCCAGTTGCACGCGCTGATCGGCGGCGGGCAGCAATGCGTCGCCGAGATTCGCGATGCGCGCGCGACCGCTCGCGAGCGTCGCGGACTGCATGCGGATATCGGCCTGCACCTGGCGCAGCGTGTCCTCGTACATCAGGCGGGCCTTCGTCGCGAGCGCGGCCTTTTCGGCGACGTCGCGGTCCTGGCGGTTCTTGCGATTGAGCGGCAGCGGAATCGTGACGCCGATCGACACCATGTTCGAATACGCGCCGCCGCGCTGCTGGTACGCGACTTCCCACGTCCAGTTCGGGCTGCGTTCGCTGTTCGCGACGGCGGTATCCGCTTCGGCAACCGCGATATCGTCGGCGGCCGTGATGAGCGCCGGTTGCGACAGGCGCAGTTCGTCCGGCGGCAGCGACGATACGAACGATTCCGGCGCGGGCGGCGTGCCGGCGACATCGTCGGCCGGCACGGCGGTCCAGCGCGACAGTGCGATGAGCGCGGTCTGGTAGACCTGCTGCGCTTTCAGCCGTTGATCCTGCGTCTGCGCGAGCATGGCCCGCGCCTGGACGACATCGGCCGCACTGGCCTTCGCGCCGCGATACGACGCCTTCGTCGCCTCGAGCTCATGGTTCATGTGATCGAGCAACGCCTGCTGCAGCGCGAGCGCCTGCTTCGCGTAGACGGCGTTCAGCCACGCCGTCGCGGTTTGCTGGCGCACGCTCGCGAGCTGCGCGAGATAGCCCGCGCGCTCGCGCCCGACCTGCTCGTTGGCGAGCGCCGAGCGCAGGCGCCGCTTGTCGCCGGACACCCACTCCTGCTCGATGCCGATGCGGCGCATCGTCATGAAGTCCTGGCCGATGGTGAAGCGCTGGCCGCCATTGACCGGCAGGTTGTCGATGCCCGCCTTGAGCATCGGGTCGGGCAACTGGCCGGCCTTCACGGCCGACTCCGAGCGGGCGCGCACCGACGCCTGGGCGGCCTGCATCGAGGCCGAATGATCGGTGGCGGACTGCAGCGCGGCGTCCAGCGTGAAAGACGGTTGCTGCGCGTGAACGGCGCCCGCAACCAGCAGCGCCGCCCAAAGCATGGGCGCGCGCCGACGCGCACGCCGCGCAGGCGGCGTGCCGAGATGGAATGACATGGTTTAACCCCAACGGCGGAACCCCATAGGGATTCCACGTCCTGATACAGGACGAACCTCACCGCGAATGCGGCGAACCTATCGGATCGGGATCAGCTGATGCGTGGAGGGCGCCACAATCCGTTCGGATCGCGGACCGGGAGAATTTGCGCGTAGTGGAACGCGACGGTACGGGCGTATGCAGCGGGGCGACTGACGTCGGCGCGAGCGGCCGGATGATAGAGACTGCCGAACTGGCATTGCGCCGTCAGCTTGCAGGACATGCCCTTCGCCTTCGCGTGAGACTTGCCGGTGGGCGACGACTTCATCGAATCGCAGCCCGGCATGTCGGCGGACATGCCGGACATGCCAGCGTTCATGTCCACCGACATGCCCTGCTGCATCATCGGACATTCCCCGGCCAGGCCGCTGGCTGCCAGCCCGCTGATGGGCAGCACCGCGCAGAGCAGCAGCAGGATGATGGTCCGGAGGAATTTCATGGCGGGGATTATAGCGCGGGGTTGTGCTGTGTGGCGGCGCGTCGATACGGCGAAACGGCGGGCCGCCACCGGTGTCACCGCCGCCGTAACACGCTACCGCGCGAGCCCGTCGGCTTCCAGTACCGCCTGCACCGCGGGCCGCGCCCGCACCCGCTCGTACCACGCACGCAGATGCGTATACCGGGTGAGGTCGATATCCGCGTGGTACACCGACCGCATCCATTCGGCCTTGCCCCACCCCGTCAGCGCGAACAGGTACGCATCGGCGACCGTGAACGTGTCGCCGGTCAGGAACGCGTTGCCGTCGAGCTGACGGTCGATCCAAGCGAAACGGCTGTCGAGCTTCGCTCTCGCCGGGTCGACGTATTGCCCCGCCTGCACCGCGTACAGCAGCGGAATGAAACCCTTGTGGATTTCCGCCGTGAGAAAGTTCAGCCACTCCATCAGCCGATAACGGCCGAGCGTGCCGTAGGCGGGCGCGAGCGCGGCGGGCGGGCACCGATCCGCGAGATACTGCGCGATCACCGGCCCTTCGCGCAGCAGCGTGCCGTCGTCGAGTTCGAGCAGCGGCACGTAGCCGAGTTCGGTCACATCGTAGTAATTGCGCCCGTCTTCAATGACATGCTTGCGCGCGTCGACCTTGACGATCTCGGCCTCGATGCCGCCTTCGCGCAGCACGATGCAGATGGCCTGGGAGCAGCTTCCGGGAGCGTGATAGAGCTTCATGCGTGTCCTTCGTGGGTTGTCCATGTATCGATTCGCCGCGACGCGGGCGCTAATATCTCGCATCGGCGCAGGGCTGGGAAGACGGCAGTCGTTTGTGCCGTAGTCACAAAAAATTTACCGACCAGGATTGGGCACGATGAAAACGAGTGCGACAGGATGTTCCGTTGAAGAAGCGATGCGCCTGCTCGGCGGCCGCTGGCGGCTGCTGCTGGTGTCGTATCTGCTCGACGGGCCGCGGCGCTTCAGCGACCTGCGGCGAGACATGCCCGGCATCTCGCAACGGATGCTGACGCTCGACCTGCGCGCCCTCGAAGACGCCGGGCTCGTGCGGCGGACCGTCTATCCGGAAGTGCCGGTGCGCGTCGAGTACGATCTGACCGCCGACGGCGACCGGCTGCGGCCGGTGGTCGAGGTCATGCGCGAATTCGGGCTGTGGCTGAAGGCGCGCGACGCCGATGCGTCGTGCGACACCGGCGTGACGCCTCCTGGTACGGAAGCCGCGATCGAAGCGGCCCTCCCATCAACCCGATAACCGTTACCCCCTTACGCAGGAACCCACATTCATGGAACTTCACGCCACGATCGGTGCGGCAACGTCTGATCTCGACGACGACGAAAGCTTCGCCAACATCTACTGTCACGACGCCGAGCAGAACTATTGCTTCTCGCTGTTGCGCTTTCCTGACGACGCGCTGATCGAAGTGATGGTGCGCGACCAGATCAACGTGCGCGTCAAGGATCTGTCGGTGCGCCTGACGGACGACACGATCGAGGTCGAGATCGAACCCGCCCTCGCCGCGCGTCTCGACGGCCAGACGCGCTACGTGATCCATCTCGCGCCCGGTCAATACGATCCGGTCACGCTGCGCGCCGCGCTGAAGGAGATCTTCGTCGGCAAGAACGGGTTTCAGGACGACAGCACGCGCGGTTAGGCAGTCGTCAGCCCGCTCATCCTCGACCCTCGCTCCTACGTTCGCCCATGATGCGCACCTCGCGATTTCGCCCGCTTCCCCGCCTTGCCGCGACCGCGCTGCTGCTCGTAGCCTTCGCATCGATCGCACCCGCCGCGCATGCGGCCAAGCCGCTGCTCACGTTCAAGGTCGACGACACCGTCACGGCCCGCGTCGAACGCGCGGACAGCGAGCACATCACCGTGCGCTTCCTGCCGAGCGGCAAGACGCAAACGCTCGACGTCACCGCCGCCGACGAGGAAGGCCACTATCACCTCGCGTCGGACGACTACAACTTCGACGGCTACCGCGATCTCGCCACGCACGCGACGCTCGGCATGGTCAACGACAGCTACGGCATCTACCTGTACGACGCCGCGCGCCAGCAGTTCGAGCCGCTGCGCATGCCGGCGGGCAACCTGCCGCATGGCAACTGCGACGACCTCGTCAACGTGGTCGCGAAGCCGAAAACGCACACACTGTACAGCTCGTGCCGCGGCGGCCCGATCTGGTACACCGACGCGTACCGCTTCGATGCCGGCGGCAGGATGTACCTGTACCAGTCCAGCGAAGCGATCCCGGACGACCTGCGCGACCTGCTCGACGGCGATTCAGGCCCGTCGTCGATGCTGCTGACCTACGACGCGCAAGGCAAGCGCGTATCGCGCCGCCCCGACGCGTACGGCGGCGGCACGGTCACGTTCAAGGTGCGCCCGGCGCGCCTGCCGCTGCACGATGCGATGAACGACGCGCCCACGCGCCGCTACGTCGTCGCAGGCGACACGGTCGAGCTGATCGACGCGAGCGCCGATTTCCAGTGGCTGAAGGTGCGGTATCGCAATCCGCACGCCGGTGCGGTGCAGGGCTGGGTCAGCGCGAAGGAGGCGATGGGCCACTGACGCACGCGGCGACTCGATCGCCGCTCTTTCCCGCATATTGAGCGCCTCACGTCCCATTAATAGGGATGCCTGTCCAAATGTTGACGCGCCGCGCGCCACGGCTCTAACGTTCGCCCCAACGCCATTCGATTCGGCCGCCCCGCTCGCGGGCGACGGCCGGGCACAGAACACAGGAGACAACCGTGGCCCATTCCGCGTCGCGCACCCACGCCAACCCGCCGGAACGACAGCCCGCGCGCGGCGGCATCGCATCCGATCCCGCCGCACGCACAGCCGCGGCGCAGACAACAGCACCCAGCCGCAAGCGGCTGCTGATCCTCGCGTTGCTGTTCGTCACGGTCGTGATCAACTATCTCGACCGCAGCAACCTGTCGATCGCCGCGCCCGCGCTGTTCAAGGAGCTGAACATCGATCCGGTGCGTGCAGGCCTCGTGTTCTCCGCATTCGGCTGGACCTACGCGCTGATGCAGATCCCGGGCGGCTGGCTCGTCGACAAGGTGTCGCCGCGCGTGCTGTATGCGGGTGCGCTCGCGCTGTGGTCGGCCGCGACGCTGCTGCTCGGTTTCGCGGGTTCGTTCGTCGGGCTGATCGTGCTGCGCCTCGCGGTCGGTGCGCTCGAAGCGCCGGCCTACCCGATCAACAACCGCGTGGTGACGACCTGGTTCCCGACCCGCGAGCGCGCGAGCGCGATCGGCGGCTATACGTCGGGGCAGTTCGTCGGCCTCGCGTTCCTCACGCCGGTGCTCGCATGGCTGCAGGTGCATCTCGGCTGGCACATGGTGTTCGTCGCGACCGGCCTCGCCGGCATCGCCTGGGCCGCGATCTGGTATGCGGTGTACCGCGAGCCGCGCGCGTTTCGCGGCGTCAACGCGGCCGAGATCGCGCTGATCCGCGACGGCGGCGGCCTCGTCGATCTCGAAGACCGTATCGCGGCGCGCGGCGAACGCGCGCCGTCGACGTGGCGCGATCTCGGCGTCGTGCTCGGCCGGCGCAAGCTGTGGGGCATCTACCTCGGCCAGTTCGCGCTGAACTCGACGCTGTGGTTCTTCCTCACGTGGTTCCCGACCTACCTCGTCAAGTATCGCGGGATGGACTTCATCAAGTCGGGCTTCCTCGCATCGTTGCCGTTCCTCGCCGCATTCGTCGGCGTGCTGTGCTCGGGCGTGCTGTCGGACTGGCTGATGCGCCGCGGCGCCTCGCAGGGCTTCGCGCGCAAGCTGCCGATCATCTCGGGCCTGCTGATCTCGACCTGCATCATCGGCGCGAACTACGTCACGTCGACCGGCTGGGTGATCGCGTTCATGACGATCGCGTTCTTCGGCAACGGCTTCGCGTCGATCACGTGGTCGCTGGTGTCGGGGCTCGCGCCCGCGCGGCTGCTCGGCCTCACGGGCGGCGTGTTCAACCTGATCGGCAACCTGTCCGCGATCGCGACGCCGATCGTGATCGGGCTGCTCGTGAACGGCGCCGACTTCTCGCGCGCGATCACCTACATCGCCGCGATGGCGCTTGCGGGCAGCCTGTCGTACGGGCTGCTCGTCGGCAAGGTCGAGCGCATCGACGCATGAGCGTCGCGCGGGCGGCACGTGCATGCCGCCCTGCGTGACCGCTACCGCTGGCCGCATGTCGCGCGCCGCGTCAGAACCGCCGGGCCCCGTCGCGCGCGAGATCGTGCGGATTGCCGGCCACGTAGTCGAGCACGCACGCGTCGGTACCGATGGCGACGGTCGGCAGCGTCGACGCGCTCACGCGTGCAGTGCGCGCCATGTCGATCGCGTCCTGCGCGGTCCGTCGAACGCATGAAACGTGATCTTCGCGGCGACCCAACGCATCGGCCCGGACGGGATGCAGCTCGGGCTCCGGTTCGCGATGTCGAGCTTGGCGCTCGGGGCCGTCTCGGTCGAAGGAGGTTCAGCCCCATGAAAGCGCCGAACCGGCTCGCCGCGACGCCGAAGCCCGTATAGCCGGCGGCGAATACGGCCTTGTCGCCGAGATGGCGCTTCTCGAACACCGAGCCGCGCGAGTTGCTCGCCGGTGAGCGGCTCGGTCGCGAGCACGTGGTCGCGGTCACGAGCGGCGTGTGCTCGTACCGCTTCACGCCGAGCTTCAGCGCCGCGCGCTTCAGCCCCCACGCAAGCGTCGCCGGGTGCGCGATGCCGCTGCGGTTGCGCAACCACGGCGCGCCGGCGAACAGCGGCGAATTCAGTTTGGTCATCCGAATCTTTCGACTCTTGATTGAAAAAAGCACGGACAAAGTTACTCATTTACACTGCCCCGGTATGCCCCCTTTCGGGGGGCACAAGCGGCGTTTTCCGGGGCGAACGGGTCGGCAGGACAACCGGCGGTGTTTCCCCCTAATGACGCTTTTCGTTGCCGACGCTACAATCCGCCCGCTTTTCAGCCCGGGCAACCGCATGCTGCTCAACGTGAACCCCTTCCATCGCGACAACGACCGCTTCAACGTGTCGTTCAAGGCGCTGGGCGAGCTGATCGAGACGGTCGGCACGCCGCACTTCGTGCCGCGCCTCACGCAACTGCTGAACGAGGTGGTGCCGCTCGACGTCGCGCACGTCGAACGCTCGCGCGTCGACGGCTCGATGCCCACCGGCTACCGATGCGAATGGATCGGCAGCAGCGGCATCGATACCGCATCCGCCGAAATCTCCGCCGTGATGACGCTCTACTACGAGCGCTTTCTCGACAGCGACCCGCTGTTCGCCGGGCTGCGCGGCAAGACGGGCACGATGCTCGTGGTGCGCGACATCGCGGCGATCCCGCCCGGCGAATTCCGCCAGCGGCTGTTCGACGACGTGCATATCGGGCACGAATGCGTGCTCGCGCGCGGCACGCGCTATTCGCAGCATTCGATCGCGCTGGAGCGCGGCCGCGACCGGCCGCCGTTCACGCTCGCCGAGATGAACCGCTTTCGCAGCATCAGCGACGTGCTGTTCCCGCTGCTCGAACTGCACGCGTCGACCACAGCCGTGCGGCGCGTCGCGCACCCGACGCCCGACGTCCATCCGCTCGCGCAGTTCGATGCGCGGATCGCGGCCGACGGCGTGAAGCTGTCGAAGCGCGAATACGAAACCTGCAAGCACCTGCTCTCCGGCAAGACCGTGCCTGAGACGGCCGAGATCCTCGGCGTGCGCGTCGCTTCGGCCGAGTCGTACGTGAAGCGCGCGTTCGCGAAGCTCGGCGTGCGCACGAAGCGCGAACTCGCCGCGTGGGGGGCAGCCGCCACCGCGTTCCCTTGCGCCGGCCCGCACGACGGCGCCGCGCCGCCTGCCGTCCCGCGCTGACACGCCCGGCCGCGCCGCCACGTTCGGTTGCGCCGCGTCGATACGGCGGCGCCACTTGCATCGAGCCCCGTCGATGTAAACGTTGCGACTTCAAAATCTTCGCGCGGGCGTTCTCCTCTACCATCGGCCGATCGCTTTACCTGAGAAAAAGGAGACGGCCCATGCCCCGCGAGCTGAATCAGCCGATGGGCGGCAACGCCACGATGATGCGGGGCGCCGACAACCCGCTGTGGACCGACGAAGTGTTCGGCCCCGTCGCATGCGTGAAATCGTTCCGCACCGGTGACGAGGCGATCGCGCTCGCGAACGACACGCGCTACGGGCTCGTCGCGACCGTCGTGACGCGCGATGCGGAGCTCGCGAAGCAATTCCAGCAGCGTGTGCGCGCGGGGCTCGTGTGGATCAACGCGCCCCAGCTCATCTACCCGCACGTGTGCTGGGGCGGGTTCGGGCTCGACGGCATCGGCCGCGAAGTCGGCGTTGCAGGGCTGCGCAGCTATCAGGCGCTGCGCCACGCAATGCGCGCGATCGACTGACCAAGCGGGGCCTTTCAGGCTGTTGGCGGTACCGTGTCTCGCACACGGCGCCGTTTTTTTGGGTGCTTCGCGGAATTTCCGGGAGCGGACCCGGCAATCAGCGCCCGTCGATCATGCGTTTGCATGGTGCGCGAACCCGCTTCAATGCGACAGCGCCGCCGCATGATCGTGCTCGCGCAGCGGGTCCGGAATCGCGCATTCCGCGAGGCCGCCCTCGTCGATCCACGCGCGCGTGCGTTCCGCGGCCTTGTCGATCAGTTGCGCGCACTGCGAGTAATCGTATGACGATACGTCGAGCGGACACAGCGGCGGCACGACATGGATTTGCGCGCGCGCCGCGTACAGTTCCAGATCGCGCACCAGTTGCCGCGCGATCACGAGCGTCAGCGCGTGCGTCGCATGCGCGATCGCGCTGCGCGGCGGCACGCGCAACGCGCAGGCGAACCCGGCCGGCAGCACGACGATCCGCTTGACGCCGAGCGCGATCGCAACCGAGATCGGCGTATTGTTCGCGACGCCGCCGTCGACGAGTTCCAGGCCGCCGATGCTGACCGACGGAAACACGCCGGGAATCGCCGCGCTGGCCTGCACGGCATCCACGACCGGGCCAGCGGACAGCACGACTTCGCGGCCGCTCAGCACGTCGGTCGCGACGATGTGGAGCGGCAACGCGGCCTGCTCGATCCGCCGGTACGGCAGGTTCGTTTCCAGCAGCAGGCGCAGCGCATCGGCCTCGACCAGATGCGGCCGGTTGCGCAGCAGCATCGCGATGATGCTGCGCATCGAGAACGGCATCACGTCCTGGCGGCGGATTCTGCACCACAGCGCGGCGAGCATCGCGACGCCGTCCGCATCCGGCCGGCCGGCGAAATAGGCGGCATTGATCGCGCCCGCCGACGCGCCGACGACGCAATCGGGCCGTTCGCCGCTCGCGACCAGTTCGCGGAGCATGCCGACCTCGATGGCGCCAAGACTGCCGCCGCCGGCGAACACGAAGGCGGTCGAGGGAGTGGGATCGGACGTCACGGCGCGCCCTCCTGCGGTTGGCTGCGACAGCGCTTTCTCCATGATGGATCGTGCGGCGCGCCGGATGTCCTGATGAAAACCCTGCCGGTACGCGGGCCCACCGGTTCTCCGGTGACGCGTGCGGCGCGTTGGGCTCGCCGGCATCCGGCGATGCGCCATCGTTGAGGCGGGCTACGTCATTCCCGCCCTGTTTCCGGCTCGCATCCATGCAGAGAACGCGTGACGACGTGTTCTCCGATTCGTTCGGCAACGACCCGGCCGCGATGCGCGAGGCGGTCGCCGCGCTGGAGCGCGTCGACGTGCTGTTCGTCGGGCTATGCGTCGAGGATGTGATGGCGCGTCACGCATCGGCATCGCTCCCCGTTTCGCCCGCGCCCCGGCCCCTGCCGCAATGCCGCTCACCGGCCATTCAACCGCACCCTGCTGACCGCGCCACGCCGCGTTGCCCGGTGATTTCCGTGGAATTTCTCTCGTTATATTCCATGGTATATTTCGCGAATCTTTCGCGCATCCGTCCCCGGCCCGACCACGCCGGACAGAGGTCAACATGCACGCTCCGCCCTTTCGCCTTGCCCGCACGGCGGATCTCTCGTCGCCCGGCGGTAACCTGCCCGCGGCAACCGGCATGCGGGTCGACCCGTGCTGCGCGCCGTCGCGCGCGCAACTGACCGAGCTGAAGCGCCGCACGCGCTTGTCCGAGCTCGATGCGAACCTGCACTGCTCGATCATCGGCACCTGCCTGACCACGCACGAACTGCGCAGGCTCGTGCCGAAGTTCACCGACCTCGACCGCCAGCACGCGACCGACCTCGAGATCCATCACGCGGCCGTCGCGCTCGCGATCGACGGCACGGCGGGCGCCAAGGCGTTGCACAAGGCGCTCGACGCGCGCTACGCCGGTGCGATCCACGCGTTCGACAGCGCGCAGGACGCGGATGAACTCCTCGCGCGCTGGAAGGATGCGCTGCAGAGCGGCGACATTGCGCCCGCGTACTGGGCGCTGATGACGCATCCGCGCACGACGATGGCCGTACGCCAGGCCGCGTTCGGCGACCTGCACATGCTGTCGCATCTGGTCGGCGCGGCCAATCGCGCCGATATCCGGCGGCTGGTCGCGCTGGAGGAAGAGAATGCGGCGCTGCACGCGAAGATCGAACGGCAGCAGGCGCGCCTGCACGAAATGAGCGCGCAGCGCGACGCGGCGTTACAGGAACGGGATGCCCTCGCCGCACGCCAGAACGCGCAGCCGCCGCCGGCGGAAAGCATATTGCGTGACGAAGTGCACGCGCTGCGCGACGAACGGCTCGCGCTGCATACGAGCCGCCGCGAGGCGGCCGAGCAGCGGATCGCCGCGGAACAGGCGAGCGCCCGCGCGATGCGCGCGCGGCTCGACGACCTGATGGCAATGGTGAAGACGCTGCGTGCCGAAGCGAGCGCGATCGAACAGGCGGTGCAGGCGTCGGCGGACGAGCCGGCCGAACGCGCGGCCAATCCGCTGTCGATTCTGCAGGGCATGCGTCTCGTGTATGTCGGCGGGCGTCCGGGCTCGAACCGCGCGATCCAGCGGATCGTCGAAACGGCGGGCGGCGCGGTGACGCTGCACGACGGCGGCGTCGAGGATCGCAAGGGCCTGCTGGCGGCGGCGCTGCCGGGCGCGCACATGGTCGTGTTCCCGGTCGACTGTATCGACCACGATTCGGTGAACCAGCTCAAGCGCATCTGCGAACGCCACCACATCGCGTACTACCCGCTGCGGACGGCGAGCGTCGCCAGTTTCGTCGAGCTGATCGGGCGGCTCGATGCGCAGGCGCGCGACGTCATGGCGCCGGAGGCCGCCAGGGGTGGCATGGGCGGCACGCCGCGCTTCTGCCTGCGGCATGGCTAGGGCACGGTTCGCTTCGCCGCAAGCGTTGCGCGCGGCCCTTCAGGGGGCCGGTGAAAGCCCATCGTCGCGTGACCCGGCCGCAGGCAAGCGCACGCTTCAGCGCCTGACCATTTTCGTGAGCGCGGCGATATCCGCCGCGCAAGCCGCGTAAGCACGCGCCTCGATCCCGCGATAGAGCCGGATGATCTCCTCGCCGACCGGCGTGAGCACGCTGCCGCCGCCGCTCTGCCCGCCATGTTCGGACACCGTCGCCGGTGATTTCAGCGAGCGGTTCAACTCGTCCATCAGCAACCACGCACGCCGATACGACATCTTCAGGCTGCGCGCCGCCGCCGAAATCGAACCGTGCTCGCGCACGGCTTCGAGCAGCGCGACCTTGCCCGGCCCGAGCGCGATCGTATCGGCTTGCTGGATACGCATCCTGAACCGCACCTCAGGCTTGGGGTGTGCCGGTTTCTTCATGTTGTCCTGCCCTTTGAACGATGCGGGCAAGCATACACGATGGCCCGTGCGGCCCGCGCCGGATCAGACCTCGAGCACGCGCGCGACGATGCCGGCCAGCCGCTTCACGTGGCGCGGCGCGGCGCGGGCAGGAGGTCGGCGCCCGGGAACAGCCGCGGCGCGTCGCCGCATTCGAACGCGGCGATCGCGTGTTCGCCTACGGGCGTGTTGAACTGTTCATGCCAGGAAAACGTGACCGCGTAGCGGTCGTGCGCATGCGCGCCGCATGGGCGGCATGACGGAGGCCGATCGCGCCCCGCACCGCCCGGCGCTACGCCAGCACGATGTTCTTGATGGCCTTCTTGAGGCGCTTGAAGCTGTCGACCGATTCCGCCTTCTGGTCCGTCACGAGTGTGCCAATGCGCGCCGGCTCGCAGAAGCCGATCCGGCTGTTCGTGCCGAGCTTGCTGAAATCGGCCAGGATCGCGACGTCCGCCGCGTTGCTGACCATCGCGCGCGCCACTTCGGTTTCCATCCGGTCATAGTTGGTCGCGCCACGCACGGCATCGACGCCCACCGGCGACAGCAGCGCGAGGTCGGCGCGGTAGCGGAAGATTTCGGCAACCGTGCCGTCGCCGACGGTCGCGGCCGCGCGGCTGCCGATCATCCCGCCGAGCAGGATGGTTTCGTTGTTCGCCTGCGCCGGGTCGCTCGAGCGCATCTTCAGTGCGACGTCGATCGAGTTCGTGATGATCGTGAGGCCCGACAGCTTCGCCAGCTCCTCGGCCAGCAGCGTCGTGGTCGTGCCTGCGTCGATGAACAGCGTCTGCGAGCCCGTGACCAGCCGGGCCGCCGCGCGGGCGATCGCCAGCTTCGCTTTCACGTGCGTCTGCGCGCGTTCGGCGATCGGCGCTTCGTCGCCTACCTGCACCGCACCGCCATGTACGCGCTTCAGTTCACCGAGCGCCTCGAGATCGACGAGATCGCGCCGCACGGTTTCCCGCGACACGTTCAGTTCAGCCATGATCCGGTCGGTGGAAACGCGCTGCATCTTCGATAACAGAAGCCGGATCCTCTGGTATCGCTCTTCTTGCCACATGGAATGTCCTCGGAATGAACGTCAATGTTATTCGAACGGCGAACTAGGCTGCGCTCTCCTCCATCTTTTTGATGCCCACGAGGGTCTGCAGGGATTGACGGACTGCCTGGAACTCGCTGCTCGTCATCTTCGAAAACACCACGTGGATGCGGTCGTCGTCCGGCGCGGCATCGTCCTGTTCGATGATGAACTGGACGATGCGCGCCTGGTCGATGCCAGGCATCGCCTGCAGCGACGTCAGCTTCACGGCGCCGCGGCTCGCGAGGATACGGACGCCCCAACGCTGCCGCACGGCGAAGAAGCGCTTCTCGATCGGTTTCAGGCCGGCCAGGATCGCGAGCACGATCGCCGTCGCGGCGATCGCGGCCACGTACATGCCGCCGCCCACGGCCAGCCCGACCGCCGCCACGACCCACAGGCTCGCCGCGGTCGTCAGGCCGCGGATGCTCTCGCCGCGCAGCATGATCGAACCGGCGCCGAGAAAGCCGATGCCCGACACCACCTGCGCGGCGACCCGCGACGGGTCCAGCGACACATTTTTCGCGTTCTGGATATCCGCGAAACCGAACGCCGACACGACCATCACGAGCGCGGCGCCCACGGCCACCAGCATGTGCGTGCGCAATCCGGCCGCCCATGACAGGCGCTCGCGCTCGATGCCGACGATGCTGCCGAGCAATGCCGCCAGCAACAGGCGGGATACGATTTCCAGCTGACTGATCATGCGAGATCTCCTTGCTTTGCGTGGTCTACCTGATGAAGCACGGCCCGCCTGGGCCGTCGCCCGATGCTTCCTGCCCTCGCCCGCCCGTCGCCGGGCCCGGCAACCGGCAGGTTGTATTTTTGTGCGATCTTGCGATTTTGTGCGTTCTAATATACGGTACGAAAAACGACAAAGCCAGACCCAAATTCGTTTGTTTCATCCGATCAGCACGATCAATCGTCAGACCATTCAGGCAACACGATCCGGAACACTTGCTTAGGAGACCAACATGATGAAGAAGGCATGGATGCTGGCTGCAACACTGCTGGCGGCGCTGGCCACGGCCCCCGTTCACGCGTCGGAAGGCGACACCTGCAAAAAGGTGACGCTCGGCGATGTCGGCTGGAGCGACATTGCGGCCACCACCGGCGTCGCGATGATGCTGCTCGACGGGCTCGGCTACGAGGCGACCAAGACGATCGCGTCGCCGCCGATCGTGCTGGCCGGCGTGAAGAAGGCGCAAATCGACGCGTTCCTCGGCTACTGGGATCCGAGCATGACACCGACGGTGAAGCCGTTCGTCGATGCCGGCGCCGTCCACCAGTTGCCGCAGCCCAACCTGGTCGGCGCGCGCTACACGCTGGCCGTGCCGCAATACGCGTCGGACAGGGGCCTCAAGCGCTTTGCCGATATCGCGAAGTTCCGCGATCAGCTCGACGGCAAGATCTACGGGATCGGCGCCGGCAACAACGGCAACGCGCTGATCCAGCGGATGATCGACAAGAACGAGTTCGGGCTCGGCGGCTTCAAGCTGGTCGAATCGAGCGAGGCCGGGATGCTCGTGCAGGTCACGCGCGCGGTGCAGGAGCACCGGATGATCGTGTTCCTCGCGTGGGAGCCGCACCCGATGAACATCAACTTCAAGATCGCCTATCTCGACGGCGGCGACAGCGTGTTCGGCCCGAACTACGGCTCGGCGAAGGTCTATACGCTCGTCACGCCCGGCTATCTCGAACGCTGCCCGAACGTCGGCCGGCTGCTGACCAACCTGAAGTTCACGACCGACGAAGAGAACCAGCTGATGGTGCCGATCATGAATCACGCCGATCCGGTCGCCGTCGCGAAGGAGTGGGCGAAGAAGAACCCCGGCGTGCTGTCGAAGTGGCTCGACGGCGTCACGACCATCGACGGCAAGAACGCGAAGGACGCGATCGAGAAGCTCATCGGCGCATGAACACGCCAGACAAGGAACCACCCATGTACAAGAATCTCGCGCTGTTCGACCTCGACCACACGCTGCTGCCGCTCGACAGCGACCAGGCCTGGAGCCGCTTCATCACGCGGGTCGGCTGGCGGGAAGACGACGCGCACGTGGCGCTGATCGACGAGCACTACGGTCACTATGCGGCCGGCACGCTCGACATGGACGCGTACCTCGCCGTGACGCTCGCGCCGCTCACCCGCTATCCGCGCAAGGTGCTCGAACGCTGGCATGCGCTGTTCATGGACGAAGTGATCCGTCCGGCGATCACGCCGCAGGCGCGCGAGCTGGTCGACCGCCATCGCGAGAACGGCGATCTTTGCTGCATCGTGACGGCGACCAACGTCTTCGTCACGCGGCCGATCGCGGCGGAATTCGGTATAGAGCACCTGCTCGGCATCGAGCTCGATACCGACGACGGCACGCCGGACGGCGCGTTTACCGGGCGCAGTACAGGCGTGCCGAGCTTCCGCGAAGGGAAGATCGTGCGCACGACCGCGTGGCTGGCGTCACTCGGCTACGCGCCGGCCGATTTCGAACGCACCTACTTCTACAGCGATTCGATCAACGACGTGCCGTTGCTGGATTACGTCACGCATCCGGTCGCAACCAATCCCGACTCGAGGCTGTTGCAAGTGGCTGGCACGCGCGGGTGGCCTGTCATGAAGTTGTTCTGATTCGGGCGATATTCTCTGCTGTCCATTTTTCATGTCTGGAGGGGTAATGAAATACGGAGCACGCAGCAACAGTCTCGATCATTCAGGAATCCGACTCGAACCGGATCGAAAGCCTGTCGTCAAGCCGAGCCGGCCGGAAAGCCGCTTTCCGCACTGGCGCGGCGTTTTCATGATCGCACTCCTGTGCACGCTGGCCGCTTGCGGCGATGGCGACCCGGGCACGCCGGCCAGCGTCGCGGCCGCGCGCGCGGCCGCACCGGGCTCGGCGTCCACGCCGGTCCTGCACTGCGCGAGCGCGTGCCACTGACCGACGCCGGCCCTCACGCCAGCCATCCACGACAGAGAGCGATCATGCAAAACAAACCCACGACACGACGTCAATTCCTCGCCGATGCGTTGAAGCTCGCCGGCGCCACCGCGATCACGGGCATGCTGCCCGAAAGCATCGCGCGCGCGCAGGCCATTCCCGCAGCCACCGTGACCGGCACGATCCAGGACGTGAAACACGTCGTGATCCTGATGCAGGAAAACCGCTCGTTCGACCACTACCTCGGTACGCTGGGCGGCGTACGCGGCTTCGGCGATCCGCGGCCGGTCGTGATTTCGAGCGGGTATCCGGTGTGGCGCCAGCCCTGGCTGACGTCCTACGTGTTCCCGTTCAACCCGTCCCCGCCCTCCGGAACGGCGAACGGCGACACCTACTACGGCGACCTCGACCACAGCTGGAGCGGCACGCACAGTGCCTGGAACAACGGCTGCTACGACAACTGGGCCGACGCGAAGACCAGCGGCACGATGTACTACTTCACGCAGAACGACATTCCGTTCTACTACGCGCTGGCGAGCGCGTTCACGGTGTGCGACGCCTACCACTGCTCGATGCTCGGCCCGACGGACCCGAACCGCCTGTATCTGTGGACCGGGTGCTGCGGCAACGTCCCCGGCTATGCGCCGTACACGACCAACACGATGACGGGCACCGGCTGGACCACGATGCCGGAGCGCCTGAACACGGCCGGCGTCACGTGGAAGTTCTACCAGGACAAGGGCAACGGCCTGGACGCCGGCCATGGCTACGGCGAATACAACGGATCCCAAAGCGATCTCTGGTGGAACGGCAACTACGGCGACAACGTCATCCTGAACTTCAGGCAATACCAGAACCTCGGCGCCAGCGATCCGCTCGCGCCGGCGCTCAACGGCACGCAGATCGATCCGTCAGGCGGCGGCAAGGAATACGACACGAACCTCTTCAGCCAGCTGCGGGCCGACGTCGCCAACGGCACGCTGCCGCAGGTGTCATGGATCGCCGCCCCGTACGCGTACTGCGAACATCCGTCGTGGGCCGCGAGCGGCGGCGAATGGTACGTGAGCAACGTCCTCAATGCGCTGACGTCGAATCCGGCGGTGTGGGCCAGCACGGTGCTGCTCGTCATGTACGACGAGAACGACGGCCTGTTCGATCACATGCCGCCGGCCGTCCCGGCCAGCGTCGCTGCCGGCACCGGTCGGTCGACGGTCTCGACGGCCGCCGAATTCGTCGCCAGCGGCGGCGCGGCATCGGACGGCTCGGCAAGCGGCGACGTGCCGATCGGGCTCGGCCCGCGCGTGCCGATGTTCGTCATTTCGCCATGGTCGAAGGGCGGCAAGGTCAATTCGCAGGTCTTCGATCACACATCGGTGATCCGCTTTCTGGAAGCGCGCTTCGGGCTGCAGGAAACCAACATCACGCCGTGGCGGCGCACGGTGTGCGGCGACCTGACGTCGGCCTTCGATTTCTCGAACGCGGACCAGACGGTTCCGGCGATCCAGCCGCCGGCCAGCAACATGAACCCGAACGGCTCGACCGTCCTGATCCCCTATCCGACCACCACCGCGGTGCCGGCGCAGGCCGCCGGCCGCAGCACCGCCTGCCGCCTGCCCTACGAGTTCTTCGTGCAAGGCAAGGTCAACCGCGCCGGCAACGCGCTGGCGCTGACGATGACCAACACCGGCGCCGCCGGCGTACACCTCCAGGCGTGGGTCGACGGCACGAGCACGATCCCTCGGCATTACACGATCGCGGCCGGCGCGGGCCAGTGCGCGAACCTGTCGGATTCGCTCGCACTGACGAGCGGCGGCGGCTACGACTATTCGATCTACGGGCCGAACGGCTTCCTGCAGACGTTCCGCGGCAGCATCGGTTCGTCCGGCAACACGGGATCGAGCGCCGAAATCAGCCTGTGCTACGACGTGGCGAACGGCAACGTGCAGATCACGCTCGACAACTCGGCCGGGGCCAGCGCGACGACGTTCCAGCTCACCGACAACGCCTACGGCATGAACACGCCGCAGTCGGTCACCGTCGCCGCCGGCGCGACGCAAGCCGTGACGTGGTATGGCGACGGTGGCTGGTACGACGCAAGCATTCGCGACGCGAACGACCCGAACTTCCTGCGCCGGGTGGCGGGCTGCGTGCAGACGCAATCCGGCGCGCTGCTCACGGATTCGGCGATCGGCAATACCGGCAAGAAGTTCGTCGCGTCGCTCGCGTCACAGGGCTCGACGTTCGGCACGCTGCGGTTCGACTACGTCGCGCCGCCCTGGAACCATAGCCCGAAGAACTGGGTGGGCATCTTTGCGCATGGCGCGCAGCCGACCAGGGGCAGCTACAAGTCGTGGGCGTACTTGCCGAAGAGCACCGGCTCGCTGCTGTTCTCGTCCACGGCCAATCGCTCGCTGGCGTCGGGGCAGTACGACGCGTGGTACCTGTTCGACGACGGCTACACGCCGCTCGCGGGCCCCGTCACGATCACCATCTGACGGAATGGCCGGACCGTGCCGGCCGCCCGCATGGGGCCGGCACGCATTCGGGCGCGACGCACCACGTTGCGCCCGAATGCTTTTCCAGCCGCGCGGTACGCGCGATACGAGCAGGTCGTCGTGGCACGCGCCGAACGGCCGCGTCGGGTGCGCGATCCGGATTTCGAGGATCCACAGCCCGAGCGCCGGCGCGGCGCAAGCACGCCGGCTTCGATCCGGCGGCTGGGCGAACGAGGCGTCCGGCAAGACGGCTCGCTTTCGCGCGACGGCCGGCGGCCGGCGGCCGGCGGCCGGCAAGCTGACGCACCGCCGCCCGCCCGTCATTGCCGCGTTACGTCCGCGTCGCGACGATGAACAGGCGCGGGAACGGCAGCAGCACGGTGCCGTCGGCGAGTGCCGGATAGCCGTCCGGCCCCGCGATCGCGTCGCGATACCGCGAGAGAAACGCCGTGCGCTCGCCATCGTCGAGCGCCGCGAGGAATGGCCGCAGCGCACTGCCCTTGAACCACTCCACGACCGCGTCGGCGCCGCCGCGCAGCGGGTGGTAGTAAGTCGTGCGCCATACGTCCACGCGCGAGCACAGCGGCGACAGCAGCGCGTGGTAGTGGCGCGCGTCGAACCGCTCGGTGCGCGCCGCGCCCTTCAGCTTGTCCGCCCACGGCCCGGCCGCGGCGACCTCGCGCATCAGCCGGTGCGCGGGTTCGTCGAGGTTGTCCGGCATCTGTACCGCAAGATGACCGCCCGGCGCGAGCCGGCCGACGAGTGCCGGAAACAGCGTGTCGTGCGCGGGCACCCATTGCAGCACCGCATTCGCGAGAATCAGGTCATAGCCGCCCGGATCGTCCCAGGTGGAAATATCCACGACATCGAAACGCAGGCCCGGCAGGCGCTTGCGCGCGGCGTCGATCATGTCCGCCGATGCATCGATCCCGTGAACCGTTGCGTCCGGCGCATGCGCGATCAGCACCTCCGTCGAATTGCCGGGCCCGCAGCCGATGTCGATCGCGGTATGGATCGGCGTGTTCGGCACGGCAGCCAGCAGATCGCGGATCGGCCGCGTGCGTTCGTCCTCGAATTGCACGTACTGGGCGGCGTATCGATCGAGTGGGGTCGTCATGTCGTTCCTCCTGGTCGGCGTGGACGGCCTTGCCTGCTCCGCTCGCGGGATGCCGGCGGCCGTCGATGCACCGCATTCTGCGATCGTCACGAAGTTCAGTAAAATGAATTTAATATCGTGATTGATTCAAATTTCTGATGAAAATCGATACGCTCGGTGTCCAGGCCTTCGTCGCGATCGCCGACGGCGGCAGCTTCCGCCAGGCAGCCGAAACGCTGCACGTCACGCAGACCGCCATCACGCAGCGGCTGCGCAAGCTCGAGACCTTTCTCGGCGTCGCGCTCGTCGAGCGCACCACGCGCCGCACCACACTCACCGAAATCGGCCGGCGCTTCCTGCCGCAAGCGCGCCGGCTGCTGAACGAGCTGTCCGACGCGCTCACCGAAATTCGCGAAACCGGCCTGAGCCAGCGCGGCGACGTCACGATCGCGTGCGTGCCGACGGTCGGCGTGCAGTACCTGCCCCGCATCCTGCGCGCCTTCTCCGCGCACCGGCCGCACGATCGCGTGAAGATCCTCGATCACGCGTCGGCGTCGGTGCTGCAGGCCGTGCTGCATCGCGAGGCCGAGTTCGGCATCGGCATCGCCGGCGACCAGCATCCCGAACTGGTCAACGTGCCGCTGACGAGCGATCCGTACGTGCTGGTGTGCCGCGACGATCATCCGCTCGCCAGGCGGCGGCGCATTCGCTGGGCGGCACTGCAGCCGCATCCGCTGATCTTCGCCGGCGAAGTGAGCGGCAATCGCGGGCTGCTCGACGGCGCACTGAAGACGAGCGGCGTGTCGCTGCATTCGTTCTACGAAGTGCAGCGCAGCTCGACGGCGCTCGGGCTCGTTGCCGAAGGGCTCGGTGCAGCCGTGGTACCGAAGCTCGCGATCCAGAAGAACGCGTATCCGATGATCCGCACGATCGAACTCGTCGAGCCGGCGGTATCGCGCACGCTCGTGCTCGTCACGCGCAGGAGCGCGCAACTGTCGCCGGCCGCCCGTGCGTTGTACGACATGATCGTCGAACAGGCGACACCCTGACGATAGTGTCAGGGCTGCGTCACGAAGCAGCGCCTTCGGGGTAGTATCGCCACACGCGGTCGCGACGACCGGCGCCTACCCGGCGCCGAGCACGTCACGCCACCGCTGCAACGGCCGTTCCTCACTACCCCTGCACGGAGCACTGCATGGCCTATCGCAACTATCACAAGCGCAAGATTGCAGACCGGGAACTTCATCCCGAAACCCAGATGATGTCGTACGGCTACGATCCGTTCCTGTCGGAAGGATCGGTGAAGCCCCCCGTGTTCCTCACGTCGACGTTCGCGTTCCGCACGGCCGAGGACGGCGCCGAATTCTTCGACGTCGTGGCCGGGCGCAAGCCTTCGCCCGAAGGCGAAGGCGCGGGCCTCGTCTACAGCCGTTTCAATCACCCGAACCTGGAGATCGTCGAGGATCGCCTCGCGCTGCTCGACGATTCCGAAGCCGCCGTCGTGACGTCGAGCGGCATGTCGGCCATCGCCGCGATCCTGCTGACGTTCCTGCGGCCGGGCGACTGCGTCGTCCAGTCCGTGCCGCTGTATGGCGGCACCGAGACGCTGATCTCGAAGTTCCTGCCCGAGTGGGGCATTCGCTCCGAAGCGATTGCCGACGGGCTGTCCACCCACGCAATCCGCACCGCGCTCGAAGCGGCCGCGCAAAAGGGCAAGGTGCGGATGTGCTACATCGAGACGCCCGCCAACCCGACCAATGCACTGTTCGACCTCGAAGGGCTGCGCAGCGAGATCGACGCATTCGAAGCGCGCCACGGCTATCGCCCGCTGTCGGTCTGCGACAACACGCTGCTCGGGCCGCTGTACCAGAAGCCGTCGCGGCAAGGTATCGACCTGAGCGTGTACTCGCTGACGAAATACATCGGCGGGCATAGCGACCTCGTCGCCGGCGGCGTCACGGGCACCCGCGAGCTGATCACGAAGATCCGCTCGATCCGCAGCACGCTCGGCTCGCAGCTCGATCCGCATTCGTCGTGGATGATCACCCGCTCGATGGAAACGCTTGTGCTGCGCATGCAGCAGGCCGCCCGCAGCGGCAGCGCCGTCGCGCGCTGGCTCGCCGACAATCCGCACCGGCAGGTGCGCGTGCTGCATCCCGAGCTCATCGACGATCCGGTCTACCAGGCCGTCTATCGGCGCCAGTGCACCGGGCCCGGTTCGACGTTCGCGTTCCTCCTCGACGGCGGCCGCGAGCAGGCGTTCCGGTTCATCAACCACCTGACGCTGTTCAAGTCGGCGGTCAGTCTCGGCGGCACGGAATCGCTGATCTGCCATCCGGCGTCCACGACGCATTCGGGCGTACCGGCCGATGCACGTGCCGCGGCGGGTGTGTCGGAAGGGTTGATTCGCGTGTCGGTCGGGCTCGAACATCCGGACGACCTGATCGCCGACCTGTCGTACGCGCTGGAACATTGCTGACCTGCGCGGCATGCCCCGTGCCGGTTTGCACGGGGCGGCGCCGGGATGACGGCGTTCGGCCGCGTGATCGTGCTTGCCCCAGGATCCGCACCATGAACACCACGCGGCATCGATAGCTGATCGGCAATCGGCAACACGCGCCGAACGTGACCATGACGATCGCGCGACGCCAACCGGCCGAACCGGCTTACAGCACCTTCACCATGAACACGCGCGACGCGCCTTCCGGCTCGCACGGCACCTCGCCGAACGCTTCGTAGCCCTGTTTCCGGTAGAAATCCGGCGCCTGGAACGAGATCGTGTAGAGCACCGCACGCGCGCAGCCGCGCCGTTTCGCTTCCGCTTCGGCCTCGCGCAGCAGCCGGCTGCCGAAGCCGCCGCCGCGCAGCGATTCGGGCAGGTAGAACAGATCGATGAAGAAAAGGCCGAGCGACGTGCGCCCCGTGAGGCCGCCGAGGATCTCGCCGGTCGCGGGATCGTTCACGTACACGTCGAGCGCGGCCGCGTCGGCGCGCCCCGTCATCGCGTGATTGAATTCGCCGAGCTTGCGGCTGATGAAATCGCGGGCGGCCGGCTGCCCGGTGTCGGTGAGCCGGATGGAAACGTCGGGTTGCGTCGTCATGGAGCGGGTTCGGTCGAAGAGACAGACTTCCGGGCATGCAGCACCCGGGGCGGGAATCGCTCGACTATAGCGCGTTGGCGGGCATGCCGTGGCGGCGCGCCCGCCGCCTTCGCCGCGCATCGCGCACCGCGAGGATCCCGGCGTGCGCAGCCGGGTCGCTGGTCCGCGCGACGAGGTTCGGGCTTTCGGCGACGATCTCGCCGCCACGGACGATCACCGTCGCGAACGGGCGGCCGCCCGCTTCCGCGTTCTTCCTCGCAAGATCGATCGTGCGTTTCACCGGATCCATGGCTGCGTCCTCGTTGAAGCGCAGTGGCGTAAACATGCGCCCACCGGCGGCCGGTGCACGTCGGACGGGAAGCGGCGCGGCACCGCTGCCGCGGCGCCGCATCGGCGTCAGAACGGCTTGGTCGGCAGGTACTTGCCGTCGAGCGTGATCACCGCGCGCGAACCGCCTTCGGGATCGTCGACCTTCTTCACGTCGAGCCGGAAATTGATCGCGCTGATGATGCCGTCGCCGAACTTCTCATGAACGAGCGCCTTCAGCGTCGTGCCGTACACCTGCAGCATTTCGTAGAAGCGGTAAATGGTCGGGTCGGTCGGCACGCGATCGTCGATGCTGCCGCGCAGCGGGATCGTCTGCAGCAGCAGCACCGCGTCGTCGTCGAGGCCGAGCTTGTCGGCGACGTTGCGCGCCGCTTCCGCCGGCAGCGCGTGCTGGCCAAGCAGCGCGGCGGTCACGAACGCTTCGCTCAGGCCCGTGCCTTCGGTGAGCTGTGCGAACGACAGGTTCTTGCGCGCCTTCGCGAGCACGACGGTCTCCGCGAGCGCGTGGCGGGCAGTCTGGCTGAGTTGGGACTGGATCATGGCAATTCCTCGTGGTTGGGTAGGAGCGGTTCAGGCCGCGACGGGGAGCGTCGCGGGCGTGGCGCGGACCTCGGGGTGGTCCGCCAGGCAGACGAACCGGCCGGTCGCGCCGTCGTAGGCGTCGATGCAGCCCGATTCGATGTCGTAGACCCAGCCGTGCAGTGCGAGCCGCCCTTCTTCGAGCGCAAGCCGCACGGCAGGGTGCGTCTTCAGGTTCGCGAGTTGCGCGACGACGTTCTCGCGCACCATCGAGTCGATCCGCTCGCGTTCGCTGCGATGCGGGCGCGCCTCGTTCACGACGCGCGCCGAATCGGCGTAGCGCAGCCAGTGGCCGACGGCCGGCATGTGGTCCATGCACTGGCAGGTGGCGATCGCGGTCATCGCGCCGCAATCGGAATGGCCGCAGATCACGACGTCGGTCACGCGCAGCGCGGCCACCGCGTATTCGACCGACGCCGATACGCCGCCCGGCTCGGGGCCGTACGACGGCACGATGTTGCCGGCATTGCGGATCACGAACAGGTCGCCCGGTTCGCGCTGCGTGACGAGTTCGGGCACGAGCCGGCTGTCCGAGCACGAGATGAACAGCGCGCGCGGGTTCTGGCTGCGCGCGAGATCGCGGAACAGCGCGGCGCGTTCCGGATAGGCGTCGCGCTGGAACTTCAGGAAGCCTTCGATGATGTCCTTCATCGTGTGTTCTCCGGTGCAGGTGGAATCGATGAAGGGCAGGTTACGCCCGACTTCCAATAAGGTAAAAGACTGATTTATGATCCAGCAGATAAGCAGGACTTATAGGAACCGCCATGCTGCTGCGCCATATCCACTACTTCCTCGCCGTCGCCGAGCACCGCAGCTTCACGCGCGCGGCCGCCGCGCTGCATGTGTCGCAGCCCGCGCTGTCGCAGCAGATCCGCCAGCTCGAGGAGACGCTCGGCGCGCAACTGTTCGACCGCAGCGGGCGCGTGACGCGGCTGACCGACGCCGGCGACGTGTATTTCCGCTATGCGCGGCAGGCGCTGCACGATCTCGCGGAAGGCCGGCGCGCGATTCACGACGTGCAGGATCTGAGCCGCGGCTCGCTGCGGATCGCGGTCACGCCCACTTTCACGAGCTATCTCGTCGGGCCGCTCGTCGAGGCGTTTCACGGCCGCTATCCGGAGGTGTCGCTGTCGGTGCGCGAGATGTCGCAGGAACGCATCGAGGCGCTGCTCGTCGACGACGAGCTCGATGTCGGCATTGCGTTCGAGGAGGTGCAGACGGCGGATATCGAGGCGGAAACACTACTGGTCGAAACGCTCGCGCTCGTCGTGCGCCGCCAGCATGCGCTCGCCGGTAAGCGCAAGGCCGGCCTGCGCGCGCTGCACGACGCGCCGCTCGTGCTGCTCACGGCCGAGTTCGCGACACGCATGCAGATCGACCGCTATTTCCGCGAGCATGACGTGCGGCCGCGCGTCTTGATGGAAGCGAATTCGCTGGGGGCGGTGATCGAGATCGTGCGCCGCACGAACCTCGCGACGCTGCTGCCCGCGACGATCGCGACCGGGCACGACGATCTCGTTGCCGTCGCGCTCGATCCAGCCGTCCTGCGGCGCACGGCCGTGCTGCTGCAGCGCAAGGGGGCGTACCGGAGCGCCGCTGCGCGCGCGTTCGTCGAGCTGGCGTTGGCGCAGCACGCGGGGAAAGGGAAAAAGGCAGGCGAACCCCGCCCGGCACGCCCCGGGACGGCCGGGCAATGAAGGCCGGCGTTGCCCCGGAGCCGGGCAAGCAACCGCGTCAGTTGTACCCGAGGATCGCCACCGCCGCGACGTCCGGCCGGTCGATCGTATTCCCGACGAGCGACGTCATCGGCTCCTGCAGCACCGCCTGATACGACGTCACGCGCGGCGCTTCCGGCGCGCCCGGCTCATCCGGTGCCGGTTCGTCGAACGCGGCATCGAAACCGCTGTAAAAGCCCGGCTGCTTCTGCGAAAAAGTCATCTCCACTCCTTTACCTGTTTTACCTGTTTTACCTGTTTATGTTTTCGAAGTTCTAACCAACTTGCTTCAATGCCGCCGCCCGCACCGGCGTGCCGTCGTGCGCCGCCTCCGATCGCGCCAGCTGCGCGCGCGTGCGCCGCGTAATGTGGATCACCGCGAACACGACCGGCGCGATCAGCAGGCCTTCCGCGAGCTCGGGATCGACCGGCAGGTTCATCACGTGCAGCGCCTTGAACGCCGCCGTCGCGAGCGACAGCACGTAGTACGAAATGGCCGCCACCGACAGCCCTTCGACCGCGTGCTGCAAGTGAAGCTGATTGCGCGCGGTGCGCTCCATGCCCGCCAGCAGGCGCGTCACGTCCTTTTCCTGGGCAAGATTCACGCGCGTGCGCAGCAGGTCGACCGCCCGCGCGATCCGCGCGGCGATCTGCTCGTGGCGCGCCCATACGCTGCGGCAGGTTTCCATCGCCGGCGCGAAGCGGCGTTCCATGAATTCGGCGATCGTCGGCATCCCTTCGATGCGCTCCTCGCGCAGCTCGTGGATGCGTGCCAGCACGAGCTTCTCGTACGCACGCGACGCGCTGAAACGTGCGCCCGATCCCGCCAGCGATTCGACCCGCACCGCGAGATGCGTGAGCTTGACGAGCAGCGCCGTGTCGTCGCCGTCCGCGCCGCTCGCGTCCATCCGCTGCATCAACGCGTGCAGCGCCGCGTGGATCTCGTCGAGCTCGCGGCTCATCCGGCGCGCGACGGGCAGCGCCAGCAGCGCCATCATCCGGTAGGTTTCGATTTCATGCAGGCGCTGCAGCAGGCGGCCGCCCTGCTCCTCGCGAAAATCCTCGTCGACCACGAGAAAGCGCATGAAGCCGTCGGCGCGCACGTGCCAGTCGCAGTACACCTTGCCGCCGCCGAGCACGTTGCTGCCGACGAGCGCGGGGCCGTCGATCCAGCGGCGCAGGTCGCCGCACACGAGCCGCGCGGCGTCGCCCGTCAGCAGTTCCATGCGCACCGCGACGAAGCGGATGCCGGCGAGCCGCGCGAACCACGCAGCCGGAATGCCTTCGATCGCGAGATCGTCGAAATAGCCGGTGTCGCGGCGCGGCGCGACGAACGTGAAGGTCGAGAACTCGGTATGGCGTTCCCACTTCAGGTGCCAGCCGCTCGGCGACTGCACCGCGTAGTGCGTCGCGCCTTCGTGCGGCGCGGCGATGCCGGTATCGCGGCACAGTGCGTGCAGCAGCGTTTCGTGGATGTCGGGCTGGCCGTCCGCGTAGATCGCGTAATGCGTGAGCGACACGGCTTCGGCGAGCCGCAGGAACGGCCGGGCATGCAATTCCGCGGCCAGTGCGGCGCGCAACGGATGGTCCATCATCGAGACACCACGCTTTCCTGTTCAGTGCTGCACGCCGGATCGACCGGCCCGAACGCCGCGCCCCTTTCGGATGAAACGTCAGCGTGATCGCACTATGGCAGACACACAGCAACAATAAAAACGCATAATGCTGATCGTTACGTTCAGTTTTCCTGATACCCATGAAGATGCTCGATCACGACGTGCTGGCCACCGTCGTCGCCGTCGCGGAAACCGGCAACATGACCCGCGCCGCCGAGGCCGTGAACCGCTCGCAGTCGGCCGTGAGCATGCAGATCAAGAGCCTGGAAGACGCGATCGGCCGGCCGCTGTTCGTGCGCAAGCCGCGCAGCATCGTGCTGACACGCGAAGGCGAGGTGCTGCTGGGATTCGCCAGACGAATGCTGGCGCTGCGCGATGAGGCGTGGGCGGCCGTGGTGCGGCCGGAAGTGACCGGCAAGGTCGTGATCGGCGTGCCGGACGACTACGCGTCGTCGCTGCTGCCGTCGGTCCTGAAGAAATTCTCGGCGACCTACCCGAAGGTCGAGATCCAGGTGATGGGGCTGCCGAGCAGCGCGCTCGCGCCGCTGATCAAGGAGGGCACCGTCGATCTCGTGTGCGGCACGCGCATCAAGGGGCTGACCGGCGACTTCATCCGCCACGAGCCGATGGCGTGGGCCGCGATGACGAACGGGCCGCGCGTGTGGGAAGAACGGCCGCTGCCGATCGCGGTGTTCATGCCGGGCAGCGTCGCGCGCGAGAACGCGATCCGCAGCCTGGAGCGCGCCAAGGTGCCGTACCGCACCTCCTATGAAAGCCCGAGCCTGCTCGGACTGCTCAGCATGGTCGAGGCCGGCCTCGCGGTCGCGCCGCTCGCGCGCTGCGCGATTCCCGCGCAACTGTCGATGCTCGGCCGCTCGCACGGGCTGCCCGACCTGCCGCCGCTCGAACTGATCCTCGCGCGCAGCACCAAATCGAAGCGGCCGCCGTGCGACTTTCTCGCGGAGCAGTTGATGGAAGACCTGCAGCGGCAGACCGGGCAAACCGCCGACGCGTGATCAGCGCGTCGCGCCGAATCCCGCCGCGGCCAGCGCCGCGTTGACGTTCGCGGCCACCGCATCGACGAGCGCCTCGAGCGTATCGCCGCGCAGCTGCGCGTGTTCCGGTGCGATGTGCTCCTTGCGTTGCCAGCCCCACTGCGCACCCGACGCGACCGACAGCGTCGCGCCGAAGCGGTTGCCGTGGCAGCGGCCGAAGGTGCTCACGCGCCGCCCGGCCACGTAGTCCTGCTCGGGCAGGCAGAGCCGGATCTCGACGGCGACCTGGTCGCGATCGTTGACGCGCGCGGCCGGGCTCACCGTCGCGGCGAACACCTTGCCGATCCGCCAGGTCACGCAGGTTTCCCACGCCGCGAGCGGCCCGCCGGCCGCGTCGACCCGCTCGGTGTCGACCGACCACTGATGCCCGTCGGGCACGACGATCGCCTGATGCAGCAGCACTTCGGCCACGCGCACCGTCGTCACGAGCTGACGCGCGAGTTGCTGGCCCGACGGCAGCGACGCCGTCCGTACGCGACGGCTCGCCGGCCGCGCGACAGGCACTGCTTCCATGAGGTCCATGACCCCTCCATATTCAGGATCGGCGCCGCGCACGCGATGGCGCTCGCCGCCGTGCCGCCTGCGGGCGGGCAGCACGGCGGCCGGCAACCGGCGATCGGGCGGCGGATCGGACAAACCATTCAGGAACGAGCAACAACCGTTCCTCGCTTCACCGCGCCTTCGGCCCGACGCGCAAACGGCGCGCGACCGGCCCGATCACCGCATCGGCCTGCTGCGCGATCAGCGTGCGCAGCGTGAAATCCAGGTCTTCCGGTGCGATGTCGAAGTGCACGTGAACCACGTCGCGCACGGCACGCGCGCTGACGACATGGACGCCGAGCGGGGAATGCAGCAGCGCCGCGAGCAGGGCGTGCGCGCGTTCGCCGGAGTCGGCCGTCAGCGTGACGGGCAACTGCAGGCGCGGGCGCGGCGGCGGGAACGGAATGACGTTGTTGCGTGCGCCGGCGCGCAACTGGCGGCCGGCGACATCGAAGGCGGGAACGGGATGAATGAAGGTCATGGAGCGGACGGAAGCCGTCTCGGCTGTTCGACACCTCCCCAGCTTAGAAGAGACGGCATAAACGTCGTGCAAAAAAACGCGCCGCCGATGCAAAAAACGCCATCGGGGACACAACACGATACCGGCCGGAAGCTGTCCGTGCGGTCGTCACGCACGCGCGGCGATCTCGCGCCGCAGCTTGCCCCAACCTCGCCCGCGCGGCGTGCGGCCCCGCGGTCGTTCCGTTACGCGGCGAACGCGTCGAGCGACGCACGCCGCCGCTCGTCGACCATCGATTCGATCATCGACACCAGATCGTCGGTCAGCGGGTCGCAGATGCCCGGCGAGCGATGCAGTTCGAGATCGGCCGCCGGCAGCGGCGGCAGCCCGTCCGTCTCGTCGAGCACGCGCCAGTTCTCGGGCAGCGTGCAGCGGTCGATCATCGTCACGGCCGCGCCGTGGTTCACCGCGATCTTGATGCCGGTCGGGCTCTGGCTCGTATAGACGACGTGATACGGCCGCTCGGCCGTCGCGAGCGCCTGCAGCCCGCGCTGCCGGTAGCAGCACGTCTCCGGAAACAGCGCGAGCGGCACCGACGCCTGCGGGTCCAGCGCGAAATCGCGGTGCGCCGCCCACACGACGTCGTGTCGGCCGAGCAGCCGCCCGCTCGCGTTCGGCCCATGCCGCACGACGAGCGCGACGTCGAGCTCGCCGGCCTGCAGCCGTTCGAGCAGTTCGAGCGACGTGCGGCAATGCACATGAAAACGCGCGCCCGGCCGCGTCGCATAGAACGACTTCAGCAGGTCGGGCAACCACAGCTCCGCATAGTCCTCGGGCAGCCCGAAGCGCACGACGCCGCGGTCGCTGCTCGCCTGCTTCAGCGCGAGGATCGCGTCGTTCTGCACCTGGATGATCCGGCGTGCATGAATCAGGAAATTCTCGCCGTCGCGCGACAGCTCGAGCCGCCGGCTGTTGCGCATGAACAGGTGCGTGTCGAGCCGCTCCTCGAGCGTGCGGATGCGCAGGCTGATCGTCGATTGCGTGCGATGCAGTTGCCGGGCCGCCGCGGTGAAACCGCCGCTCTCGACCACGGCGACGAATGCCCGGATCAGCTCCGGATCGAGCGAACTGAGCTTCGACCAATCGGGCCTTTGAATGGCAGCCATCGGAATTACTCGCTTTCGAAAAAAAAAGGGAAGACGAAAGATAGGGCTCGGAGTACGCCGATTGTTGTCCAGATGCGCTCGGCCCTCCAACCCCTGCCCGGGTATGACAAACCCGGAGCCGGTACGCGATTGCCCACCCGCCGATCCCGCCCCGCCCGCCGTCACGACAACGGCCGAGGCCCGCCCGGCGGGCATTCGCGCGCCGGGATCAGGACTTTCCCGGAGACGACGAAAACTCATAGCCCGATCAGAAAACATCGATTCACCGGCCGCGCCACGGCCCACCACAATCGCCTCACACCCACCTCATCGACGAGACACCGCAATGACCGCATCCCAACCCAGGCAGCTTTACATCGGCGAAGGCTTCGAAGGCCCCGGCGTCAACCTCGCGCACATCAACGTGCTGGTCGGCCCGCGCAACGGCCCGGCGGGCCAGGCGTTCGCCACCGCACTCGCCACGCCGTCGGCCGGCCATGCGCCGTTCGTCGTGATCGCGCAGCCGGGCGTGCCGACCAAGCCGCTCACGCTGTACGTGAACAAGGCGCAGATCGCCAGCGACTTCCACGGCAATGCCACGTGGGGCGCATCGCAGGCCGGCATCGCGAAGGCCGTGGCCGAAGCGCTCGAGAACGGCACGCTGCCGCCCGAAGCGGAGAACGACTGGGTCGTCGTGTCCGCGAACTGGGTGAACCCGCAGACCGACGATCTCGACGCCGTGTTCGAGAACAACTACCGCGCGTGCCGCAACGCGATCGTCGCGGCGATGGAAGGGCTGCCGCATCGCGACGCGGTGTTCGCCGCCGCGCGCGACGTGTCGAACCCGTTCTACACCCCGAAGAAAAACTGACGACGACAAGCGGCCGATACAAGGCCGCACCTGGAGGAAACATGGAATACGTCCGCCTCGGCCAGTCCGGCCTGAAGGTGTCCCGCCTGTGTCTCGGCACGATGAACATGGGCACCCCCGAATGGAAGCCCTGGATCTTCGACGAAGCGCAGAGCGAGCCGATCGTGCGCCGCGCACTCGACGCCGGCGTCAACTTCATCGATCTCGCGGATTTCTATTCGACCGGCGTCGGCGAGGAAGTGGTCGGCCGCATCCTGAAGCGCAACGCGCGCCGCGAGGAGCTGGTCGTGACGACCAAGGTCGGCTACGACATGGGCAGCTATCCGAACGCGGGCGGCCATTCGCGCAAGCACGTGCTCGACGGCATCGACGGGTCGTTGAAGCGCCTCGGGATGGATTACGTCGACATCTTCATGCTGCACTTCTTCGACGTGAACACGCCCGTCGAGGAAACGATGAGCACGCTGCACGACATCGTGCGCGCGGGCAAGGCGCGATATATCGGCGTGTCGACGATGTACACGTGGCAGTTCGCGAAGATCATGCAGGCCTGCGAACGAAACGGCTGGGACAAGCCGATCAACATGCAGCTGCAGCTGAACCTCGCGTATCGCGAGGAAGAGCGCGAGATGGTGCCGTACTGCATCGACCAGGGCGTCGGCGTATCGGTGTTCAGCCCGCTCGCGCGCGGCCTGCTCACCTGCGAGCCGCAATCGACGCGCAACCAGACCGACTTCTTCACCGCGCAGATGTACGGCGACGCATCGTCGCTCGCGATCGCGGAATCGGTCGCGAAGGTCGCGAAGCGCCGCGGCGTGCCGCCCGCGCAGATCGCGCAGGCATGGGTGCTGGGCCGCCCCGGCATCGCGAGCATGCTGGTCGGCGCGGATTCCGTCGCGCAGTTCGACAGCGCGCTCGGTGCGCTCGAAACGCAACTCACCGACGAAGAGCTGCACGAGCTGGAACGCAACTACACGCCGTGCGACCTGATCAACGACTACACGGCCGGCAAGCGCATCGCGCGCACCTCGCGTCCGGCGCAGGGCAGCTTCGCGACGGACTGAAAGTTTGAAGGACTGCGGTACCGAGAGGCTCCGAGGCACTGAAGGAACGACACACAATGAACGCATTTCTGAGGACCGGCCATTTCATCGGCGGCGAATGGCATGAACCGCATGGCGCGAGCGATGCGACCTATCCGGTGTTGAACCCCGCGACCGGCGAGACGATCGCGAAGGTCGCGAAAGGCGGCGCCGACGACACCCAACGCGCGATCGACGCCGCCGCGCACGCGTTTCCCGCGTGGCGCGCACTGACCGCGAAGGAACGCGGCGCCCGCGTGAAGCGCTGGGGCGAGCTGATGCTCGAACACCGCGATGCGCTCGCCGAGCTGCTGACGCGCGAGCAAGGCAAGCCGCTCGCGGAAGCGCGTGGCGAAGTCGCGTATGCGGCGAGCTTTCTCGAATGGTTCGCGGAAGAAGCGAAGCGCATGTACGGCGACGTGATCCCGAGCCCGAAGCCGAATTCGCAGATCGTCGTCACGCGCGAGCCGGTCGGCGTCGTCGCGGCGATCACGCCGTGGAATTTCCCGCTCGCGATGATCACGCGCAAGGCCGGCCCCGCGCTCGCGGCCGGCTGCACGATGGTGCTGAAGCCGTCCGAGGAAACGCCGCTGTCGGCGTTCGCACTCGCGGTGCTCGCCGAGCGCGCGGGCGTGCCGGCCGGCGTGTTCAACGTCGTGTCGGGCGATGCGGTTGCGATCGGCGAGACGCTGACGAGTTCGTCCGTCGTGCGCAAGCTGTCGTTCACGGGCTCGACGCGGGTCGGCAAGCTGCTCGCGAAGCAGTCGGCCGACACGCTGAAGAAGCTGTCGCTCGAACTCGGCGGCAATGCGCCGTTCATCGTGTTCGACGATGCCGATCTCGATGCGGCGGTCGAGGGCGCGATCGCATCGAAGTTCCGCAACACGGGCCAGACCTGCGTGTGCGTGAACCGCTTTCTCGTGCAGGACGGCGTGTACGACGCGTTCACGCGCAAGCTCGCCGACGCGGTGCGCACGCTGCGCGTCGGCAACGCGCTTGCGGGTGAAGTCGACCAGGGGCCGCTGATCAACGACGCGGCGCTCGGCAAGGTCGAGCGGCACGTGGCCGATGCCGTCGCGAAGGGCGCGCACGCGCTCACCGGCGGCAAGCGTCACGCGCTCGGCGGCACGTTCTACGAGCCGACCGTGCTCACCGGCATGACGGCCGACATGCTGATCGCCGAAGAGGAAACCTTCGGGCCCGTCGCCGCCTGCTTCCACTTCGCGACCGAGGCGCAAGCCGTGGCCGCGGCCAACGACACGCCATTCGGGCTGTCCGCGTACTTCTACACGCGCGACCTCGGCCGGGCGTGGCGCGTATCGGGTGCGCTGGAAAGCGGGATGGTCGGCGTCAACGACGGGATCATCTCGACCGAGGTCGCACCGTTCGGCGGCGTCAAGCAATCGGGGCTCGGCCGCGAAGGCTCGAAGTACGGCCTCGACGAATACGTGGAACTCAAGTACACGCTGATGGCCGGCCTCGGCCGCTGACCACCGGCCGCTCCCCGCGGCCGACCCGCGCCGCGCGCCGCCCGGCCGCGCGGCGCCTCGCACGGCATGCTCGACGGCGTTCCGCCGCCGCGCGCCGCTGCACGCACACCCACAATCCAGGAGGCAGCTTGACTCAAGCCAACGTTCAATCCGGCACGGCGCGCGCATTGCCGCTGTCGCGCGGCGCCGAGGCGCCGCACCGCCCCGTCGCGCTCGACGACGTGCCGCTCAACCGCTTTCACGTGAAGATCGCCGGCCTGACGTTCGGCGCGCATTTCACCGAGGGCTACACGCTCGGCACGATCGGCTACGCGCTCGCCGCGCTCGGCAAGCAGATGCCGATCGACGCGTTCTGGATGGGGATGATCGGCAGCTCGGCGCTGATCGGCATCTTCTTCGGCAGTCTCGTGTTCGGCTGGCTGTCCGACCGGATGGGCCGGCAGAAGATCTTCCTGACGAGCTTCGTGATCATCACCGCGGCCGCGTTCGCGCAGTTCTTCGTCACGTCGCCGCTCGAACTGTGTTTGCTGCGCGTGCTGATCGGCTTCGGGATGGGCGGCGATTTCACGGTCGGCCACGCCATCCTCGCCGAATTCTCGCCGCGCAAGCATCGCGGTGCGCTGCTCGGCTCGTTCAGCGTGATCTGGACGATCGGCTATGTCGCCGCGAACGTGCTCGGTCTCGCGTACAGCGACGTCACGCCCGACGCCTGGCGCTGGCTGCTCGCGTCGGCGGCGTTGCCCGCGCTGGTCGTGCTGGTGCTGCGGATCGGCACGCCCGAATCGCCGCGCTGGCTGCTCGGCAAAGGCCGCGCGCAGGAAGCGCGCGCAATCGTCGCGAAGCATTTCGGGCCGCACGTGATGCTCGACGGCTCGACCGAGCCGCATGCGCATGGCGGCTTCGCGCGGCTGTTCCAGCGTGACCTGATCCGCCGCACGATTTTCAACTGCGCGTTCTTCGTGTGCCTCGTGATTCCGTATTTCGCGATCTACACGTTCCTGCCGACGATCCTGAAGACGATCGGCCTCGCCGAAGGCTTCGGCGCGGACCTGCTGCTGAACGGCTTCCTCGTGCTGGGCGCGCTGCTCGGCATCTGGCTGACGATCCGGCTGTCGCGGCGCGGCTTCCTGATCGGCTCGTTCGCGGTGACATGCGCATCGCTCGTCGCGCTCGCGGTGCTGCCGTCGTCGGCGGCCATGGCGATGATCGTCGCGTTCGCGATCTTCACGCTGACGATGTCGGCGTTCAGCAATCTCGTCGGCGTGTTCCCGCCCGAGTGCTTCCCGACCGACGTGCGCGCGAGCGGCGTGGGGCTCGCGATCGCGTGCAGCCGGCTCGGTTCGGCGATCGGCACGTTCCTGCTGCCGGCCAGCATCGCGACGCTCGGCTTTCACGCGACGATGTTCGCGCTCGCGGGCGTGCTGCTGGCGGGGATGATCGTGTCGATCGCATGGGCGCCGGAGACGAAGCACCTGACGCTGGAGCAGGCGTCGGGGCATTGACGGTGGCGGCGGGTTGCGTGCCCGCCTGCTTCATCGCGCTCGATCAAGGCGTTCGCATCGACGCCGTGCCGATGCGCCGCTGCGACGACGCGCACGAGCGTGTTCCGACGGCAAAATCAGCCGCGCCCCGCCGCCCTCGCCGCCGCCCCCGCCTGCTCCCGCAACCACGCAGCAAACGCGACCACCGGTTCGACCGCGACACTCTCCGGCTCGACATCGAGCCAATAGCCGAACGGCCCGATCGGCTGCACCGGCGACAGCCGCACGAGGCTGCCCTCGCCGATCTCCTCCTCGATCATGTTGAGATCGACCACCGCGAGCCCCGCGCCCTTGCGAGCCGCACGAATCGCCTGTTCGAGCGTGGAAAACTCGATGCCGTCGCCGATCCGCGTCAGCGGCACGCCCGCCTGCTCGCACCAGTCGGCCCACAGCGTCAGGCGCTTGCCTTCGTGCAGCACATGCAGCGACGGCAACCGGCCGAGCAGCACATCGAGCGCATCGCCGCGATAGCGCGGCGCGCCGACGAGCGCATGCCGCTCCATCATCAGCAGTTCCGACTGCATCCCGGCGCGCGCCGTGCGCCCGAAGCGGATGTGGCAATGGCAATCGTCGGCCGGCTCCGTGCGGATCGACAGCTCGACGTCGGGCAGCGCCTCCGCGAGGGTGCCGAGCCGCGGCGAAAACCACTGCGTCGCGAACGTGGGCGGCAGCGACACCGTCAGCCGCCGCTTGGCGCCCGGCCGCGTGGCGGCGATTTCGCCGACGCCACGTTCGATCGTGTCGAACGCCTGCCCGATGAACGGCAGCAGCCGCTGGCCCGCATCGGTCAGGCGCACGCCCTTGTGATCGCGCTCGAACAGCCGCGCGCCCAGCGCTTCCTCGAGCAGCCGGATCTGCCGGCTCACCGCCCCCTGCGTCACGCACAGCGAAACCGCCGCGCGGTTGAAGCTCAGGTGACGCGCGGTCTCCTCGAAAAATCGCAATGCGATCAACGATGGCAGGCGTCGCATGATGTGTGTCCCTTTCGTTTGTATCGTTTGTATCGTTCGTGTTGTTGCCGGCAGGCGCCGCCGGCCATCCCGAGAGCGGCAGTGTCGCACCCCGGCGCGCCAGCCGCCGCGCCGTCGAAGCCTCCTGGGCCCGCGCGCTCCGTCGCCGCCATTCATCGTCCCCGCGCCCGCGGCCGTCCGCCTACAATAAGCATCCCGCACCAAACACCACACCGCCCGTGAGACGCAAGATGCCGGCGCTGAATGCGCTGAAAGCCTTCGAGATGGCCGGCCGCACCGGCAGCTTCACCCGCGCGGCCGAGTTGCTCAACGTGACGCAGAGCGCGGTGAGCCGCCAGGTCCGCCAGCTCGAGGGCCAGCTCGGCGAAACCCTCCTCGAGCGCCGCCATCACCAGCTCGAACTGACCGCGGCCGGCCGCGTGCTGCTGCGCGCACTGCAGCAATCGTTCGACAAGATCGAGCTGACCGTGCGCAGCCTGCAGGAAAAAACCCACCTGAACCGTCTGCGCGCGAACGTGCCGCCCACCTTCGCCGCGCGCTGGCTGGTGCCGCGCCTCGGCCGGCTGCGCGACGCGCATCCCGAATTCGAGCTGAGCCTCACGACCCGCATTCACGACAGCCTCGGCGAATCGCGCGTGCTCGACTGCGCGATCCGGTTCGGCGACGGCGAATGGGACGGCTTCGACAACGCACTGCTGATGCAGGAACAGCATATCGCCGTCTGCGCGCCCGCGCTGTATGCGCGGCTGCGACAGGACGGCGCGCCGATCGACCTGAACCGCTTCACGCTGCTGCACGTGCTCGCCACCGACGACCAGCGCTACCTGACCTGGCAGCACTGGCTGAAAGCCGCCGGCATCACGGACGTCGACACACGCGGCGGCTACGAATTCGACCTGCTCGACCACGCGATCCGTGCGGCGATCGACGGTCTCGGCATCACGATCGCCGACCGCCACATGGTCGCGCGCGAACTCGCGACCGGGCAACTGATGCAGGTGCTCAACGTGCATGTCGACGGCCACCAGTCGTACTGGTTCGTCACGCGGCCCGAGCAGACGAACCTGCCGCACATCGTCCAGTTCCGCGACTGGCTGCAGCAGGAAGTGTGGCTCGCGAAACGCCATCTCGAACCGTCGTCGCCGCTTCCGCAAGTGCCGCTGGCGTAGTGTTGCGAGTTGGAAATTCGTTGAATAAATTACCGCCTGTCGTAGTAGAAGAGCCAGATCCGGGCGTTGGACCGCACGCAGCCCATACTACCGTTGGCGCCCGGCATTCCCGAGCGTCGTACCCGAGTACATGCGCCACGGCATCGCCACCTCGCTTGCCGCGCTGGACATTGCCACGGGCGAAATCATCGGTGAATTGCATCATCGCCATCGCAGTAGTGAATTCCTGCAATTCCTGCGCGCGATCGATGCCAACGTGCCCGCTGATCTGGACGTGCATCGGGTGACGGATAACTACGGCACGCATAAGGCGCCTTCGATCAAAAACCGGTTCGCTCGACATCCGCGCTTCCGGGTTCACTTCACCCCAACGTCTGCATCGTGGCTCGATCAGGTGGAACGTTGGTTTGCCACGTTGACCGAGAAGTACATTCGACGTGGCACGCATCGCTCGACACGGCAGCTTGAAGAGGCAATCCGGCATTACCTCGACGTCCATAACGCGAATCCTCAGCCGTTCGCCTGGAGCCAGTCGGCCGATGAAATTCTCGCGAGCCTCGAACGGTTTTGCGCACGGGTCTAAACGATAATGTGTGGTTGAGTTCGCCCGCTTCTCGCTCGCACGACGTCGGCACATATCGGCACATATCGGCGCTGGCGTCTGGATGCGTCGTGCGGAGATACGGGCGATAGACCTGAAATTCACACGAATTCTTGCCCCCGACGAGCGCTTCCCACCATCTTTTGGAAAGATCGCCTCTACTTGGCAGGTTGGAATACTGTTCACCGTTGACACGAATGATCCCGTCCAAAATTCATTCGCGCAGACGACTATCGAACCACGAAGGCAGAGCACTCCAACACCACGCCCGCCTTTTATTTTGGAAAATTTTTGTATGCCATTTTCAGTATGGCATTCCGATTTTCTGGATATTTTTCCAACAATTCAGACTGAATTAATATTCTGTAGTCAGCCTCGTCAAATCCCGGCACGACCGTACAACTAACCAAAGTATAATCACCCGAGTCAACCGACGCGCCAAAAATCCAGCCACCATGCATGACCACGGATAGCACCTCCCCACGATCCGGATTGGGGCCGATACGGACGGTGCGGTATTTCCCTGCTTCATCGATGACATGCATCGTCAACGCATCCCCAGCGTGGTAATACCATATTTCATCGGACTTCATCTGATGAAAGTGTGACGGACTATCATGCGTCACCATGAAATATATTCCGCTATAGTCTTTTCGTTCAGCTCCGTCCTCTGTTTTTCGGACCACATCTGAACCGAACTCGTATCTGAAGTACCCACCCTCTGGGTGCGGCGCCAGACCAAGCTTTTTAATCCAAAATTCCTTCGATTTTTCAATCTTGTGCGTGCTTTCTTCCGCCATAACTTCCCCAACATAGATCAGGCCAAGTGCGATAAAAGTTGAAATGACAGCGGCTTGCACGATCCCCGCCACCGACCCTCTACAAAAAATTCTATTTTTTATTGTCACCATACGATGTGATTGTTGAGATTTGCAATTCTTTACTGCTTCGTATCCGGAAGCTGCTTTAGCCATCACCGGCAAGCAAACCGTGAATTCGTAGCGACAGGCCAACAGCATACAGCTAGTTTCATTTGCATTGAGTCGATGATGAACGACCGCAGCAACGCGGTGCCGGTATCGGCACGATCTGATCGCTGTCGACATGCCAGTAGCGATCCGCTCGCACACTGCGCGCGTGGATCAACACGGTCTCGCAATTCACGTTGAACGCGGCATACACCGTCTCGCCTCGATCCTGCGCATCGACCCTCACCACGGCCCGTTTCACGTCATAGGCCTGCGGCTCGACTTTCCGCAGTACGGCCTCGACGTCTTGTGGCCGACCAGCGCGGTAAGCGGCACGTCGGCATAAATCCAATCTTCGCAGCTGCGGCGCAACCCGAACGTCGCGGGGGTCAGCTCGCGATCGAGCGCGACCGGTCGGTCGACGATCGAGCACGGTGCTTGCGACGACATCGGCGATCACCGCTTGTTCGTGCGGCGCCGGCGCGCAGCCGAGCATCGGCTTGATGGCCTCGCCCACGCCGGCGGCAACCAGGCTAATCAGATCGATGCGCGGCAGGTAGACGGCCAGCTGTTCGGCCATGCCTTCCTCGAGCGACAGCGTGAAACCCTCGCGGAAATACGGCGCGTGCTCGTAACGCATTTCGCGCGCCTCGACCACAATGTCGACCAGACGGAAATCGTGCCGACGTCGTACGCCTCCAGGCGCACATTCCGATCGGACTCTGTCAGCGCGGGGCGCGCCAGCACGCCGATGTTCACGGTCGGCGCATCGAGCTTGCCGCCCGAGCTGGCTGACGCCAGCTGGATAACGTAATGCGGGCCTTCAAGGCTGACGCCAGCCTGCAGGCGGTGAACTTCAATCGCGGATGAGTCCCTGTGGCGTAGGTATGGATCAGGCCGCCGCTGCCGGCACCAACACGGTCAGCCCCGGCAAATCCGCGAAATCCGCGGTGTTCAGCGTCATCAGCGCGTAGCCGTGCTCGATCGCCTGCGCCGCGATCCACAGATCGTTATAGCGCGGACGCGGCGAGCGGCCGGCTTGCTTGACGGCCGCTGCCAGTACGCCGAACGCGGCCGCGGTGTGGCGCGTGACGTCGAGCACCGGCCGGCGCTCGAGCTGCCTCAGGTGTGCGGCCCGCCGCGCACGGTCAGCGGCGTCCGCGCATGCGTGCACGCCGAATGCCAGTTCGCCGAGCGAGACCGTCGAGATGAACACCGGCGCATCGCCAGCCGTGTCGATCACGGCGCGCGGCTCAACTGCACCACCTGCCAAGCCCACCCAAACGCAGCTGTCGATGATCACGCCCACGGGTCACGCACTCCATCTTCGAAGCCAGTGCGGCTATCGCGCAGCCAGCGGGCCGCGTCCTCGGCGCCTAGCGTTTGCGGCAAGCCCTCGAGCGCCTGCGCCGCGTTCATGACGGGTTCGGCCGGCACCAGGCGAGCGATTACGGTCTGATTACGTTCGACCACGACGGTTTCGCGACGCTGCGCGACCTGGTCGAGGATCTGGCGCGTGTTGCGTGCCAGATCGGTTGCAGTAATGGTTGGCATGGCGACCTCCGGGGGCTGTTGGATGCGTATTATACGTAAATTACGCATTCTTCGCAGAGGAGTGCAAAAAAGGCCGTCCTTTGCCGGACGGGCGACTCCGCCCGACTCACTCGGTAACGTGCGTTTTTCTCATGGTCGCCACGAAAATAAGTCGTTTGTCGTGCGCTAAACGCATGAACAAAATGGCCTCCATCCCGTGCCGCGCGTGTCGCCAATCGAAGCGATCCGCCTGCATTCATCGGAGGAGTCACTTCATGCGCACCGAACGCAACTACGTGAACGGCCGTTTCGTCGCTCCGGAAAGCGACACGTTCATCGTCGTCCACAATCCCGCCACCGAAGCGCCGTTCGCGCGCGTGCCGGCCGCGACGCCGGCAGCGGCGCTCGCCGCCGTCGACGCCGCGGCCGCCGCGCAGAAAGCCTGGCGCAAGCTGCCGAGCGCCGAGCGCGCCGCCTATCTGCACCGCTTCGCCGACGCGCTCGCCGCACGCGCCCCCGAGATCGGCGCGGCGCTCGCGCAGGAATCCGGCAAGAGCGTCGAGGACGCGTCGAACGAAGCCGTCTACGCGGGCCAGATCACGCGCTACCACGCCGAGTGGGCGCGCCGGATCGAGGGCGAGATCATCCCGAGCGACACGCCGGACGAGAACCTGTTCCTGCACCGCGAGCCGATCGGCGTCGTCGCGTGCCTGATCCCGTTCAACTACCCCGTCTACACGCTGCTGCGCAAGGTCGCGCCCGCCCTGATCGCCGGCAACACCGTGGTCGTGCGGCCGAGCAACCACACGCCGGTGTCCGCGTTCGAGATCGCGAAGGCCGCCGACGATGCAGGCTTCCCGCCGGGCGTCATCAACATCCTGACGATGGATCACACGACGGCCGAAGCGCTGTGCACGCATCCTGCAGTCGGGATGATCACGCTGACGGGCAGCGTGAACGCGGGCCGCAAGGTGCTCGACTACTGCAAGGCGAACATCGCGAAGCCGTCGCTCGAACTCGGCGGCAAGACGCCCGCGATCGTCGAGCCCGACGCCGACCTCGAACGCGCGGCCGCCGCACTCGTCGCATCGAAGACGACCCATTGCGGCCAGCTCTGCACGGCGATCGAGCGTGTGTACGTGCACGACAGCGTGCATGATCGCTTCGTCGCGCTGCTGAAAGAGAAGATGGCAGCCGTGCGCATCGGCGACCGTGCGGAAGACCCCACGCGGATGGGCCCGCTCGTCAGCGCATCGGCGCGCGCGCACATCCACGGGATGGTCGAACGCGCGATCGCGGCGGGCGCGACGCTCGAAACCGGCGGCGCAATCCCGGCCGGCCCCGGCTTCTTCTACCCGGCCACGCTGCTGACGAACTGCCGCCAGGACATGGAGATCGTGCAGGAGGAAACCTTCGGCCCGATCATGCCCGTGCTGCGCTACACGACGATCGACGAAGCGATCGCACGGGCGAACGACCACCAGTTCGGCCTGTCGTCGGTGCTCTACACCGAGCACTACCGCACCGCGATGACCGTCGCGAACGCGATCGAGGCCGGCGAGCTGTACGTGAACCGCACGCCGGCCGACCCGTACCAGGGCTTCCACGCCGGCTGGAAGCGCTCGGGCCTCGGCGGCGACGACGGCAAGCACGGCATGCTCGAATTCACGCAGACGCGCCTCGTCGTCATGAAGTACTGACGCCGTCACGCCGACGCACCGTTTCCGGCGCGCGCACCACGACACCCCGCCGCGCGCGCCGCCCCTGACCCGATCGAACACATAACAAATCTGCAGACCTCCGCGTAGAGGAAGTCTGATGGAGGAAGACACCATGCCGACCCAACCGTCGACGCACGCCGCGTCGCTCGCGTTGCACGACGACGCACACGCGTCGCAGCCCGCCCGCGCGCAACGCTACCTGCAACTGCTGCTGCTCGTGATTGCCGCGGGCGCGATCTACCCGATGCTGTATCTGCGGCAGGTGTACCAGCCGACGATGCTGCAGTTCTTCCATATCGACGACGTGCAGCTCGGCTACCTGTATTCGTCGCTCGGCACGATCTTCCTCGTGAGCTACCTGCCGAGCGGCTGGCTCGCCGACCGCCTGTCGCCGCGCTGGCTGATCTGTTTCTCGCTGCTCGCGACGGGCGCGCTCGGGCTCGTCTATGCGACCGGGCCGTCGTTCGACACGCTCGTGCTGATCTTCGGCGGCTGGGGGCTCACCACCGGCCTCACGTTCTGGGCCGCCGTGATCAAGCGCGTGAACACGATCGCGGGCCCCGACGAACAGGGCCGTTTCTTTGGCCTGCTCGACGGCGGCCGCGGCCTCGTCGAGGCGTTGCTCGCCACGATCGCGATCACGCTGTTCGCGTACGTGACGCAGGCGCGCGGCGGCACCGACGCGGCCGGCTTCAAGCTCGTCGTCCACCTGTACGCATTCTTCTGCATCGCGCTCGGCGTGCTGCTCGCGCTGGTGAAGGATCCGGCGAGCACGGGCCGCCGTGCGACGGCCAGCAATCGCCGGCCAGGCAACGTGCTGACCGACCTGAAGACGCTCGCGTCGATCCCCGAGCTGTGGCTCGTCGCCGCGATCGTGTTCTGCGGCTATCAGGTGTTCTGGGCGACCTACAGCTTCTCGGCGTACCTGCACGAAGGCAATTTCGGGCTCAGCGCGACGGCGGCCGGCTTCATCACGACGCTCAAGCTGTGGATGCGCCCCGTCGGCGGCATCGGCGGCGGCTTCCTCGGCGATCGCGTATCGAAGGTGTCCGTGCTGTTCTGGGCGCTGCTGCTCGCCGCGCTGTCGCTCGTCGGGCTGATCGCGGCGCCCGCGCACAGCCCGCAGGCCATGCTCGTCGTGCTCGTGTTGTTCATCGGCATCCTCACCTACGCGATCCGCGGCCTGTACTGGTCGCTGCTCGACGACTGCAAGGTGCCGACGCATTGCGCGGGCCTCGCGATCGGCCTGATCTCGGTGCTCGGCTATTCGCCGGACGTGTTCGTGCCGCTGATCAACGGCTACGTGACGCAGACCTGGCCGGGCGCGCACGGCTACCAGCTCTATTTCGGCTATATCGCGGCCATCGCGCTCTGCGGCGCGGGCGCCGCCGCGTTCCTCAAATACCGCCTCAACCGCCTCCAGGAGTCCGCATGAAGATCGTTTCGCTCGAAACCCATATCGTCGCCGTGCCGCCGCCGCATGTCGGCGGGATGTACTGGATCTTCGTGAAGCTGAAGACCGACGACGGCATCGAAGGCGTCGGCGAGATCTACTCGGCGACGTTTGGCCCGAAGGCGATGGCCCCGATCATCGACGACGTGTTCGAACGCCATCTGCTCGACCGCGACCCGCATCACGTCGAACGGCTGTTCCGCCAGGCCTATTCGAGCGGCTTCACGCAGCGTCCCGACCTCACGATGATGGGCGTCGTCAGCGGCCTCGAAATGGCGTGCTGGGACATCGTCGGCAAGGCCGCGGGCAAGCCCGTGTATGAACTGCTCGGCGGCAAGATCCACGAGCGGCTGCGCTCGTACACGTACCTGTACCCGAAGAACGCGAAGGGCGAATACGACTACGACGACCCCGACCTCGCGGCCGAATGCGCGGCCGAGAACGTGAAGCTCGGCTTCACGGCCGTCAAGTTCGACCCGGCCGGCCCGTACACGGCTTACTCGGGCCATCAGCTGTCGCTCGAGGTGCTCGACCGCTGCGAAACGTTCTGCCGCAAGGTGCGTGAAGCCGTCGGCAGCAAGGCCGACCTGCTGTTCGGCACGCACGGGCAGATGGTGCCGTCGTCGGCGATCCGGCTCGCGAAGCGGCTCGAGAAATACGACCCGCTGTGGTTCGAGGAGCCGGTTCCCCCCGGCCAGGAAGAAGCGATCGCACAAGTCGCGAAGCACACGTCGATTCCGATCGCGACCGGCGAGCGCCTGACCACCAAGTACGAATTCCACAAGCTGCTGCAGGCGGGCGGCGCGTCGATCCTGCAACTGAACGTCGCGCGCGTGGGCGGCCTGCTCGAAGCGAAGAAGATCGCGACGCTCGCCGAAGTGCACTACGCGCAGATCGCGCCGCACCTGTACAACGGGCCCGTGGGCGCAGCCGCGAGCATCCAGCTCGCGACCTGCACGCCGAATTTCCTGATCCAGGAAAGCATCATGACGTGGGGCGGGTTCCATGCCGAAGTCGTGAAGACGCCGATCCGCTGGGAAGACGGCTACATCATTCCGTCGACCGAACCGGGCCTCGGCATCGAGCTCGACATGGACGTCGTGCGCCGTCACACGCCGTACACCGGCGAGCGGCTGCACCTGCAGATGGGCGAGAAGCCCGTCGACGTAAAGGATCTCGCCCCCGCGAAGGGCTGACCAGGAAAAACGCGACCATGACTTACGACTACATCATCGTCGGCGCGGGCTCGGCCGGCTGCATCCTCGCGAACCGCCTGAGCGAATCGGGCCGTCACTCGGTGCTGCTGCTCGAAGCCGGCGAACGCGACGCGTCGTTCTGGTTCAAGGTGCCGGTCGGCTTCACGAAGACCTACTACAACCGCCGTTACAACTGGATGTACTACAGCGAGCCCGAGGCGCAGCTCGCCGACCGCAAGCTGTACTGCCCGCGCGGCAAGGTGGTCGGCGGATCGGGCTCGATCAACGCGATGGTCTACGTGCGCGGCCAGCGCAGCGACTACGACGACTGGGCGAACGCCGGCAATCCCGGCTGGGCGTACGACGACGTGCTGCCGTACTTCCGCAAGCTCGAAACCCACTCGGCCGGCGCGACCGACCCGCGGCATCACGGTTCGACGGGGCCGATCCACATCACGTCGATGAAGGCCGACGTGCATCCGATCGTCCACGAGTTCCTGAAGGGATGCGCACAACTGAACCTGCCGCGCACCGACGACTTCAACGGCGCGCAGTTCGAAGGCGCGGGCATCTACGACCTGAACACGAAGAACGGCGAACGCTGTTCGAGCAGCTTTGCGTACTTGCGTCCCGCACTGGGCCGCGCGAACCTCACGCTGCGCTCGGGCGTGCTCGTGCGGCGCGTGACGTTCGACGGCATGCGTGCGACCGGCGTGGTCATCGCGGGCGAACACGGCGACGAAACGCTCGTCGCGGCACGCGAGGTCATCCTCGCGGCCGGCGCGGTCGATACGCCGAAGCTGCTGCAACTGTCGGGCGTCGGCGATCCGTCGCTGCTCGCGCGCCAGCGGGTGCCGCTCGTGCATGCGCTGCCGGCCGTCGGCCGCAACCTGCAGGACCACCTGTGCGTGAGCTTCTACTTCAAGGCGAACCGGCCGACGCTGAACGACGAGATGGGTACGCTCATCGGCAAGATGAAGATCGGGCTGCGCTACCTGCTGACGAAGCGGGGCCCGCTCGCGATGAGCGTGAACCAGGCGGGCGGTTTCTTCCGCGGCTCGGACGATGCGCGGGAGCCGAACATCCAGCTGTACTTCAATCCGCTGTCATACCGGATCCCGAAGAGCGACCGCGCAAGCATCAAGCCCGAGCCGTATTCCGGATTCCTGATCGCGTTCAACCCGTGCCGGCCGACGAGCCGCGGCACGATCGAGATCGCGTCGAACCGCGCGGAGGATGCGGCAAAGATCCGCATCAACGCGCTCACCACGCAGAAGGATCTCGATGAAGCCGTGCAGGGCAGCAAGATGATCCGGGCGCTGATGCGCGCGCCGGCGCTGAAGTCGATGACCGTCGAGGAAATCTCGCCGGGGCCGCAGGTCGATTCCGACGAAGCGATGCTGCAGTATTTCCGCGAGCAGTCGGGTTCGATCTATCACCTGTGTGGCTCGTGCGCGATGGGGCCGGACGCGGCGACGTCGGTGGTCGATGCATCGCTGCGCGTGCACGGGCTGCAGGCGCTGCGGATCGTCGATGCGTCGGTGTTCCCGAACATCACGTCGGGCAACATCAACGCGCCGACGATGATGGTCGCGGAGAAAGGCGCGGATCTGATCCTGGCGGATGCGTTGCAGGGCGAGATGGCCGGCGTGCGCGCGGGCGAACGGGAAACGGTCGCGCACTGACGCAGCGGCCGCGAGCAGAAAGAGGGGCAACGAAAAACGGCGCTCCGCTCATCGCGGTGCGCCGTTTTTCGTTCGACGCCGCACTGGCGTATCGCCAAACACCCGCACGATGTGATCGATCATCGCGCTCATGCGCGCGGTATGCCGCAGATCCTTGTGCGTGACCATCCAGACTTCGTAAGCACGCGCACCGGTAGATTCCGGCCACACGCGCACCAGCCCGTCGCGCTCCGCGATCGGCACCGGGAGCTCGCCGAGCCCGAGCCCGGCGCGCACCGCGGCGCGCAGCATCAGGTTCGAATTCAGCCCCGACACGATCCGCCCCGCGCGGACCGGCTCGCCGACCACCGTGAGCGAACCGCGCGCGTTCAGGTGCGGCAGGAAGCACACGAGGTCGTGACCGTCGAAACCCGTGCCGGGCACCGGCTCGCCATGCCGCTCCAGGTATTCCTCCGACGCGTACAACCCCGTCGGCCACGCGGCGAGCCGGCGCGTGAGCAGATCGGGGTTGTCGGGCTTGATGGTCCGGATCGCGATATCGGCCTCGCGCTTCGCGAGGTTCTCCACCTGCGTCGACGTGTTGAGCAGCACGCGCACATCCGGATGCTCGTCGTGCAGGTTGCGGATCGCGCCCATCACGAACTCGATCCCGATCGTATCGGTCGTCGTCACGCGCACGTCGCCCGCGAGTCGCCGGTCGACGCCCTGAGTCTGCCGCACCAGATCGATCGCCGATTGCTCCATCTTCTCCGCGTTCCGCACCGCCACCTCGCCCACCGCGGTCGGCGCGTACCCGGCGGACGTGCGCAGAAACAGCGTGGCGCCCAGCGCGCGCTCGAGCGCCGCGAGCCGCCGGCCGACCGTCGCCTGGTCGAGCCCGACGACCCGCGCGGCACCGCGCAGGCTGCGCTCCCGGTAGATGGCAAGAAAAATCCGGGTGTCGTCCCAGTTCAACGGCGCGCTCCTCAGGTGATGCAAATTTGCATCTGTGGTCGTGAAATTCGCTGCGCGAATTCATCATCCCTCAAGCCTATACTTTTTTCACCGACCACTCACCTACCTGTTGCGAGGCAAACATGTCCGATTCGCTTTTCCCCCTTCCCGCCGACATAGCGGCAGTCGAAATCACCCGCCCCGGCGGCCCCGAGGTACTGGCAACGGCGCGGCGCCCCGTGCCGCGGCCGAACGCGGACGAAGTGCTGATCCGGATCCACGCCGCCGGCGTGAACGGCCCGGACGTGCTGCAACGCAAGGGGCTTTACAACCCGCCGCCCGGTGCGTCCGACATCCCGGGTCTCGAGATCGCGGGCGAGGTCGTCGCGATCGGCGAGGCCGTGCGCGGCTTCGCCCCGGGCGACCTGGTATGCGCGCTGGTGACGGGCGGCGGCTACGCGGAATACGCGGTCGCCAACCACCTCGCGACGATGAAGCTGCCGCGCGGCCTCAGCATGATCGAGGCAGCGGCGATGCCGGAAACGTTCATGACGGTCTGGCTCAACCTGATCCAGCGCGGACGGCTGCAGGCCGGCGAATCGGTGCTGATCCACGGCGGCGCATCGGGGATCGGCACCGCCGCGACGATGATCGCGAAGGCGATGGGTGCATCGACCGTCATCACGACGGTCGGCTCGGAAGCGCATCGCGCCGCGAGCCTGCGGCTCGGCGCGGATCACGCGGTTCAATACCGCGAGCAGGATTTCGTCGCGGAAGTCGACGCCATCACCGCCGGCAAGGGCGTGGACGTGATCCTCGACATCATCGCGGGCGACTACGTGGCGCGAAATTACCGGGCCGCCGCGATGAACGGCCGGATCCTGCAGGTCAGCGCGCTCAATGGGCCGGCGAAGGAACTCGACGTATGGCCGATGATGACCAAGCGCCTCACGCACATCGGTTCGACGCTGCGCTCGCGCTCGCCTGAGGAAAAGGGCGCGATCATCGCCGAACTCGAACAGCACCTGTGGCCGCACGTCGCGGCCGGCACGGTCAGGCCGCAGGTGTTTCGCGCGTTCGCGCTCGAGGACGCAAGCGATGCGCACGTGCTGATCGACTCGGGCGTCCACATCGGCAAGATCGTGCTGACGACGGCCGCGCACCGCGCGGCCTGAGCGAGGGGACGCGCGTCAGTTCACGCTCGACCGCTTCTCCACGAACCTGCGCACGTAATCGTCGGCGGGACGCGACAGGATGTCGTCCGGCGTCCCGACCTGCACGAGCGTGCCGTCGCGCAGGATCGCAATCCGGTCGCCGATGCGCAATGCCTCGTCGAGATCGTGCGTGATGAACACTATCGTCTTCGCAAGCGTTGCCTGCAACTCGAGCAACTGATCCTGCATCTCGGTGCGGATCAGCGGATCGAGCGCCGAGAACGCCTCGTCCATCAGCAGCACATCGGTATCGGCCGCCAGCGCGCGCGCCAGCCCGACACGCTGCCGCATCCCGCCCGACAACTCGTCCGGATAGTGATCGCCATAGCCGTCGAGCCCGACTTTCGTCAGCCAGTTGCGCGCGGCCGCGGCCGCATCGTGCCGCGTCTCGCCGCGGGTGCGCAGCGCATAGGCGGCGTTGTCGAGCACGGTCTGGTGCGGCAGCAGCCCGAAGTTCTGAAACACCATGCTGACCTTGAAGCGGCGCAGCTCGCGCAGCCCGTGCGCGTCGAGCTTGATCACGTCGCTGCCGTCGATCACGATCTCGCCGGCCGTCGGCTCGATCAGCCGGTTGAAGTGCCGCACGAGCGTCGATTTCCCGGAGCCCGACAGCCCCATGATCACGAAGATCTCGCCCGACTCGATGCCGAGGCTCACGTCGTTGAGCCCGACGTTGCAGCCCGTTTCGGCCAGCACGTCGGCCTTGCGCTTGCCCGAGCGCAGCAGGTCGAGCACGCGCGCATGCGCGGCCTGCGGCCCGAACAGCTTGTACACGTGTTTGACGTCGATGGTCGCCATGTCTGTCTCCGTTCCTATGCACGCGACGACTGCGTCGCCTGATTCGAATCGACGCCCGCCGACTGCGCCTTGCGCGGCAACCGGTACGGCACGCGCGACGCGCCCTTCTGCCGGCGCTGCTGCGCGAGCCGCCGCCGCGCGCGTCGTTCCTGGCCGAAGCCCTGGCTGATCCGGTCGATCACGATCGCGAGGATCACGATCGCGAGGCCCGCCTGCGTGCCCTTGCCGACGTCGAGCGTCTGGATGCCCGCGAGCACGTCCTCGCCGAGCCCGCGCGAGCCGATCATCGACGCGATCACGACCATCGACAGCGCCATCATCGTCGTCTGGTTGATGCCGGCCATGATGCTCGGCCGCGCGAGCGGCAACTGCACGTTGACGAGCAGTTGCCAGCGCGTCGTGCCGAACGCGCGCGCGGCTTCCGTCACGTCCGGATCGACCTGGCGGATGCCGAGATCGGTCAGGCGGATCAGCGGCGGCAGCGCGTAGATGATCGTCGCGAGGATCGCGGGCACCTTGCCGAGCCCGAACAGCATCAGTACCGGGATCAGGTACACGAAGCTCGGCAGCGTCTGCATCACGTCGAGCACGGGCAGCAGCATCCGCCGCAGCCACGCGCTGCGCGACGCGAGGATGCCGACCGGCACGCCGATCGCGACCGACAGCACCGTCGAGACGAGCATCAGCGCAAGCGTCTGCATCAGCTTGTCCCACAGGCCGAAGCAGCCGATCGCGTAGAGCAGCAGCATGAAGAGCGCGCCGAGGCCGATGCGGCGCGTCGCATTCCACGCGATCGCGCCGACGGCCAGCAGCACGAGCCACGGCGGCGCCACGCGCAGCGCGCCTTCGAGCGGCACGAGCAGGTAGCGCAGCACCAGTACGCTGAAGTGATGGAAGCCGTCGCCGTATTGCGCGACGAACGTCTCGAGCGCGCTGTTCACCCAGTCGGCGATCGACAGGTGCAGAAAGAAGCCGTTCATGTTGATTCTCCGTCGCGCCGCGAAGGCGCGTGACGGCGGCAGCGGGCGCGGGCCCGCCGCCGCGCGCAGGTTACGCGCCCTTCAGGCTGCCGGCGATCTTCTGCGCGACGTCGGCCGGCACCCACTGCTTCCACATGTCCGGGCGGGTCTTCAGGAACTGCGTGGCCATCGCCGCGCCGTCGATCTTCTTCGTCGTCATCTCGAGGATCGTCTGGTTCAGGAAGTCCATCGGAAAACGCACCTTGCCGAACACGCCGACGAGATCGGGGTTCGCATCGGCGAACGGCTTCGACACGCCGACCGTCAGCCGCGACACCATGTACGACGATGCGCACTGGTGCGTGCTGCTCTCGTCGCGCAACGTCTTCCAGCATGCTTCGTTATAGGCCGGCATCTTCAGCGCGGTGAACTTGTATTTCGCCATCAGCGCGGCCGGGCCCCAGTAATAGAACACGATCGGCGCGCCGCGCTGGTACGCGGACACGATCGCCGCGTCCAGCGCCGCACCGGTGCCCGGGTGGAAGTTCGTGTACGACTGGTCGAGCTTCAGCACGCGCAACAGGCGCGTGTTCACGCGCTCGCAATCCCAGCCGGTCGGGCAGTTCAGGAAGCGGCCCTTGTCCGGTTCCTCCTCGTCGGCGAACACCTGCTTGTACTTCGGCAGATCGTCGATCGACACGAGCCCCGGCGCGACCGGCTTGATGTTGCGCGCCGGATCGCCCTTCACCACGTAGTCGGGCACGAACCAGCCTTCCGTCGTGCCGCCCGGCAGCGTGTCGCCGATCAGCTTCACGGCGCCCGACGCGACGGCCTTCGCGGTGATTTCGCTGCGCCCCGTCCACTGCTCGGCCCAGATCTGCAGGTCGTTGCGCGCGAGCGCCGTTTCGGTGGCGGCCGTGCTGCCCGGCACGACGTCCGTCTTGCAGCCGTAGCCCTTCTCCATGATCTGCCGCAGCACTTCGGTCGCGAACGACCCGCTCTCCCACGTGATGCCCGCGAAATGGACCGTCTTGCCGTCGGCGCACGCGCCGCCGGCCGCATGGGCGGCAGGCGCGGACAGGATCGCCGCGGCGGCGAGAAGGACCGTTTTCAGTCGTCGAATCTGCATGGTGGGTCGTCTCCAAATCGAATCTGTTGTTTGTGCGTCGCGGCATGCGCGGCGACCGGCGCATCGTGAGTCCCGCCACGTCCGGTCAGCCTGCATGTTTCAGCCGCCAATTTGTTTAGGGAAACGAGTAATTCCGATCATTGCAATCGGCAGCGCCAATCGATCTTCCGGCTTCCCTGAAAGCCCGCCGGACGGGCCTCCCAGCCGATTCCCCCAGTCCGCTCACGGCCCCGCGCATGCCGTGTCGCGCCCCCGTTCGGCCGTTGCGCGAGCAGCCTTGAAGCGTGGTGCAGCGCACCCCGTTTCGACTGTCGAAACAGCCTGTCGCGACCCCATTGGCGAAGCCGATTGCAATGATCGAAATTACTCGCTTTCGGATCCTTTTCGGCTTGGGAAGAATGCGCGGTGTCATCGGAGGAGACACGACCCGACGCTGCCGGTTGCCGCGCCGCCGCGCGTTGCGCGTTTCCGGCGCCGCACGCGCTGCGCCGGGTCGCCCCGGATGACGGGGCGCGCCTCGCCGGACGCGCTCACGACAACCGATACAAGCTGGATATCCCGGAGATCTCAATGAAAAAGACCCTGACGGCGCTCGCCGTAACGGCAACCTTCGCCGCCCCCGTGTTCGCGCAAAGCAGCGTCACGCTGTACGGCGTGATCGACGAAGGCCTGAACTACACGAACAACGTCGGCACCGGCCACGTCTACGAAATGGCGAGCGGCTATGCCCAGGGCAGCCGCTGGGGCCTGAAGGGCGGCGAAGATCTTGGCGGCGGCATGAAGGCGATCTTCCAGCTCGAAAACGGCTTCGACGTGAACACCGGCCGGCTCAACCAGGGCGGCCGCATGTTCGGCCGCCAGGCCTACGTCGGCCTGAGCCAGACCCAGTACGGCACGCTGACGTTCGGCCGCCAGTACGACTCGGTGGTCGACTATCTCGCGCCGACCACGGCCAACGGCAACTGGGGCGGCTACCTGCTCGCCCACCCGTTCGACAACGACAACACCGACAACTCGTTCCGTCTCGACAACACGGTGAAGTACGCAAGCCCGAACTTCGGCGGCTTCCAGTTCGGCGGCGCATACAGCTTCAGCAACAGCACGAACTTCTCGGACAACCGCGCGTACAGCTTCGGCGCGCAGTACCAGAACAACGGCCTGCTGATCGGCGCCGCGTACCTGCAGGCGAACCATCCGGGCGACGGTTCGGCCGGCGCGATCACCGCGAACGACGCGAGCTACATCGCCGAGCGCATGCGCGTGTTCGGCGCGGGCATCAACTACACGTTCGGGCCCGCGACGGTCGGCTTCGCGTACACGAACTCGAACTACAAGAACCCGACCGGCAACGGCTACCTCGGCACGCCGGGCGCGATCATCGCCCCGGGCGCGACGGTCAGCGCGATCAAGTACCAGAACTTCGAGCTGAACGGTTCGTACCAGATCACGCCGGCGTTCATGGTCGGCGCACAGTACGTGCTGTCGCTCGAGAAGTACGACGCGTCGACCGGCACTGCGAAGCCGAAGATCCATTCGGCCGGGTTGATGGCCGACTACAACCTGTCGAAGCGCACCGACGTGTACGTGCAGGCCGCCTACCAGCACATCGCCGGCGACAAGACGAACTCGATCCTCGACAACGCGTTCATCCCCGGCACCGACGCGCCGTCGTCGACGTCGAACCAGGTGGCCGTGCGCATCGCGCTGCGCCACAAGTTCTGACGCAACCCGGTTCTCCGTTCTTCACGCGACACCCGCGCCGGTCTGCCCGAGGTGTCTTTGCCCGCCCGCAAGCGCAAGCCTGCCGGCGGGTTTTTTCATGTATCTGGCAACCCTCCAGGATTGCAGCCCAGCCTAGGCAGTAGAGCGTCCAATCGTTTCATTCCGCTCGCCAGGGAATGGGTGGCGGTCAGCACGGGCCAGCCTCAAGCAGCTTGCGTGCAACCGCAGGCAGGTCAGTGTCCGCAACCCCATCGAAGCTTGGGCTCATGCGTTGGCGCTTGGAACCGTCGGCGGCCGGCGCACGCAGCCCCAATTCTTCACAAAGCGTCGGCAGCATGGGGTGCGTGCCGGCATCTTTCAATCCCGTGACGAGAGGTTCCAGCAGTTTGCGAAGTTGCGCGTAGCCATCGGGCACGACTCAGTCTCGCAGCGCCATGGCACGCAGCAGCGCATCGATCTGCCCGAACGCATCCTGCTGCCACTGCTCGGGCGTGCGATCACCCAGCGCATGTGTGTCTTCGACGAAGCGCCTCACGCAGGTGGGACCGTATCCCTCGAAGGTATCGAATTTCTCGGCGATGTACCGAAAACCGCGTTTACCGCTCGCATGCCCCAGGAGTGGGAGACATTCTTGTGCAAGCGCCTCGATCTCACCAGGGTAGTTCCGCACGCAGTAGTAGATGTCGTAAGCGTCCTTCTGCTTGTAGCGACCCGCCAGCGCATGGCCTTTCATCGCCAGCAAAGCAGGAATCGAGCACACCGCGATCTCCACGCGGTTCGTCCCTCCGTCCGGCATCGCCCCGGTCACCGCCACAAGTTGATAGAACCGCATTGCCAGGTCTGCCCCATCCGCCCGTTGCACGGCGAAGTCGCTGATCAAGGGGGGATCGTTCTTGACGATTTCCGCGTCGCGCGGCATCAAGAAATCGACTACGACATCGATCGCTTCCCCGCCATCTCGCGCGGGAACCTTGCGAACCAATTGAAAGCGCCGAAGCCCCTCGCGCTGGGCGTATCCATGGCCTTGAAGCGCTCCGATCAAGGTCGCGTACTCGCCGTCGCCGAGTGCTTCCGCATCCAGTCCGACGTCCACGTCGAGCGTGCCGACGTGGGGCATGTCCTCGTTGGCCAGCAGCAGCCAGGGAACCGCGCCGCCGATGATGGCGAACTTGCCCTTGAAACTGCCAAGGATCTGGCCGATCTCGACCAGTACGGACTTTACGGCCGCGGTCGTGCGGTCGTCGTATTCGGCGGCCGACTGTGGTGCCTGGGATGGTGTCATTCGGGCCATGAGAGCTTTTCCTGGCGTAAGTGATCGGCGGCCTCCGCGCCGCGTTCGCCGGCAATGGAGAGGTCGAGGTAGGTCTGAACCGGACTCGTGCAGACCGCGCCTGGTGCAGGTTCGACTGTGTCGGCGAGTAGACCCAAGTCCTTCGGAACGGTGACAACCACGTTCTCGCCCTTCGATACGGATGCGAGCGTCAGGGCTATCTGGAGCTTGCCCAGACCTTCCTCGTCGGCGAAGAAGTAGTGCGTGCTGGTGCGCCCGTAAGGAGAAAGCCACTGCGCTGCCGAGAATGATGCGAAGGCAGCACGTACCGGACCCTCTTCGACGCGCAGTGCGCTTCGGGCCGCGTGTTCGAACGCGCTGCCGTGCAACGGCGTGTAGAACCGCAATCGCTCACCAGGCGGTGCCGTGTAGCTGTCGCGCCATGCGTCCAGTAGTGCGTCGGGCTCCGAGAGGACGAGGCCACCGTCCGACACACGCGCCCATTCTCGATCAATCAAGCCTGTGCGCACGTTGCTGACGTGTCCGAGACTGACCCCGGAGATGTCCGACAACTCGGTGACTCGCCATGCACGGCGTGGCTCGCGCAACATGGCGCGCAGCACTTGCGCGGATTTCGGCTTGAACAGCGACTTGAGTTCGCGTTGTTCGGACGCGGGCTTGTCCGCTACCACGCGTTCGATGAACACGCCACCGAAAGCAATTCGGGCATTTCCCTGCAAGTCGAGATAGCCGACGCCCTTCTCTTCGCACAACTGCCTCACTGCGGGAGAGATATAGGGGGCGATGAAGACAGGCGTCGCCTCGGGGGCTCGGTGCTCGACGTAATTCCGCAACTCCAGCAGCGCCGAGCGGGCGTACCGCGGTTGCCCGTTCGATTTGTACTCGCAGATGAGTATGTGCTTCCGCCCGTCCACGAGCAGCCGGGCGATCAAGTCCGGTTCCCAATCGCCGGACACGGCTTCGGCATCGATGCATTCGACCTGAAGGATCGGAATCTTCTCAAGCAACCCACGTAGCGCCTCACCGGCACGAGTTTCTTCTTTCATTGAATATGGCCCTTTCAGCATTCCTTGAAAATACCACATCTACTGAAATAGGAAGCGTAAATTTCACTAAAAACATAAATTTCAGCACATGCTGAAAATGATCTGTACATTGAAATTTTTGAGTGAGATAGCACCGTAGCTCACGCCCGGATCAACAACCGAGTTCAACCATACCGAGTGTCGGTACCAGGCTTGGACGGATATCCGCTGATTTATCCGACCCCGATTTAACTCGAACCGATACCGGTAAGAGCGTCGATTCGAGGAGGGATAAACACGGCACGATCAATCTTCTGTTGCCACAACTGTCCGCAGGCGTGCATTGGAGTCCGCCTTCCCCCGGGCAACAGCGACGTCATGGCGTCGACAAGATCACAGCCTCCGGCAATCATGATCGGTCGACATTCGCTGCGCAGCCGATACACTGTGTGCCGCCTCAACGGTCCGCCCCGACAAGCACCGTCTATCCCCCTGTCCCATTGCGCGCGCCCAGTCATCATGATCCAGTGGTCGGTCCGCGTGGCGCGCATCCCGATCCCATGGAGTCCCGCTTGAAACGCTGGCATCGCACGCTGCTTGCATTCACCACCACCCTCCTGGCCGCAGCATCCGCGCATGCCCGCGCGGTCTGTATCGTGGTCGCCGATGCGACCACCGGCCAGGTGCTCGTACAGCAAGGCGATTGTGCGACCCGCGTCACGCCCGCATCGACGTTCAAGATCGCGATCAGCCTGATGGGCTTCGATGCGGGCATCCTGAAGGACGAACACACGCCGACGCTCGACTTCCACGCCGGCTACCCCGAATGGGGCGGTGCGCCCTGGCGCGAACCGACCGACCCGGCACGCTGGATGACGCTGTCGATCTTCTGGTATTCGCAGCAGGTCGCGCAGGCGCTCGGGCAAGCGCGTTTCCAGCTGTACACGAGCGCATTCGGCTACGGCAACGCGGACGTCACCCGCCGGCAGGGCAAATTGAGCGGCTTGACGGGCGCCTGGGTCAATTCGTCGTTGCGGATCTCGCCGCTCGAACAGGTCGGCTTCATGTGCAGGGTCGCGAACCGGACGCTGCCGGTCAGCGCGCACGCGTATGACATGACCGAGCGGATCACGCTGATCGACAGGCAGCCGGACGGCTGGATCGTGCACGGCAAGACCGGCACGGGATCGCCGGGGCTCGGGTACGACGCGTCGCGCGCATACGGCTGGTTCGTCGGCTGGGCGGCGAAGGGGCCGCGCAAGCTCGCGTTCGCGTACCTGATCCAGGACGACCACCGGCAGGCGCCGAACGCCGGCCTGCGTGCGCGCGACACGTTCCTCGACGCGCTGCCGGCGCTCGCGCAATCGGCCCGGCCGCAATGAGCACCGGCCCGCGCAACGCGCGAATCGACCTGCTGCGCGGCGTGTCGATCGTGCTGGTCCTGCTGCATCACTTCAACATCCCCTACTCGCTGCGCGACACGTCGCTCGCGCGCATCGTCGGCTGGGACGCGGTCCATGCGAGCGTGCGCAACGGCAACTACGGCGTGACGATGTTCTTCGCGATCTCGGGCTACCTGATCACGTCGAATGCGCGCCGCCGCTGGGGCAGCCTCGGCGCGCTCGACGTGCGCGCGTTCTACGTGTCGCGTATCGCGCGCATCGTCCCGTGCCTGCTCCTGCTGCTCGCGCTCGTCAACGGCCTCGCGGCGGCCGGCGTGCCGATCTTCCAGAACCATGCGCCGGAAGGCATCCCGGTGTCGTTCTGGCTCGTGAATCTCGCGTCGCTCACGTTCTGGATGAACGTGCTGATCGGCGCGTACGGATGGGTCAACTACGCGCTCGGCGTGCTGTGGTCGCTGTCGGTCGAGGAGGTGTTCTACCTGTCGTTTCCGCTGCTGTGCATCGCGCTGCGCCGCGACGCGCGGCTGTTCGCGTTCTGGCTGCTGATTGCCGCGATCGGCCCCGTGTACCGTTTCACGCATGCTGGCGACGAAGGCGGATTCCTCTATGCGTACTTCGCGTGCTTCGACGGCATCGCGATCGGTTGCTGCACCGCGTTGCTCGCCGAGCGCGCGCGCTGGCAGGTACTCGCGACGACGCCCGTGCAATGGCTCGCGGCAGCGGCGATGACGGCGCTCTATCTCGCGTGGCCGATCGCGCAAAGCCATGTGATCGGGGTCTCCGCGATGGCGCTCGGCACGGCCGTGCTGCTGATCGGCGCGCATGCGGAACGCGGACGCACGCATGGCCGCGTGCTCGCACCGCTGCGCTGGAGCGGGCGGCTCAGCTACGAGCTGTATCTGTTCCACCTGATCGTGCTCGGCGCGCTGCGCACGTTCTGGCCGCCGCCTGCCACGCATGGCGACGGCAAGCTGGCGTTGCTCGTCGCGTACCTGGTGCTGTCGGCCGGCTTGAGCGCGGTCGTCGCGCGCGCGGTCTCCATCATTTTCCCTTGCACTGCGCGTGCATGTTCGCCACCCCAAACTCGCGCCACGGCCCCCATTCACCCCCCTGGCCGGGAACGTCGCCCAGCACCCACCAGCCGTTGAGCCAGTACTTGCCGGCGTAGGCCACTTTCTGGCAGGGCGTGGAATAGGTTTGCTTCGGATCCCACGACGCAACCGTCTCGCCGGCGTCGGCGCGCACCGTCACGCGATGGGTTGCCGTCGATTTGCGGTTCAGCGTATCGGTCACGGTCAGGCCGAAGTCGTATTCGCGCGCGCTGCCGGCCTTCGGCGCGACGAAGCTCACGGTCGCGCCCTGTTGGACGACCTGCAAGCCGGCCGGGCTCGTCCACGCGTACGACAGCCCCTTGCCGCTCGATTGCGCGCCCGACAGCGTCACGTGCTCGCCGCCCGCGATCGTCGACGGTCCGGCGATCGATGCGCCGGGCGGCGCGATCGCCTCCTGCGCCTTCACCTTGAGCACATGGGTCTTGCTCGCCGTATATCCGTTGGCATTGGTCACGGTCAGCCCGAATATATAGTCGCGATCCTTGTCGGACGGCGGGACGACGACGCTCGCGCTGCTGCCGGCCGGTTTCAGCGCGACGCCGGCCGGCGCGCTCCATGCGTATCGCAGGCGTTCGCCGACCGACGCCGCGCCGGACAACGTGACCGTTGTGTTCGCATCGGCTTGCGCGGGCCCCGTGATCGTCGCCTCCGGCAGCAGCACGCCGTCGTTTTGCACGGTGACCACCGCGCCGTCCGGCCCGACCGAGTTCACCGTGACGATCTTGCCCGACAGCGTGTCGTGCAGCGCGTGCCCCGGCATCAGCGGAGCATCCTTCATGCCGTTCGCGCTGCCCGGCGTCGTATCCACCAGCGTGTTCATCAGCGAGTTGCCCTGATACTTGACCGTTCTCACGATCACGCCGTTGACGAACGGATCGTCCGCTTTCCAGTCGTCGAAGCCGCGCAACGGCTGCCGGAATTCGAGCCACAACTGCGTACCGTCGCCGCGCGCGATGCGATAGCCTTTCGAGCCGGCCCGATCGCCGAACAGCGGCGTCAGCTTGTAGGTGCCGGACTCGCGAATCTCCGGGACATCCGTTTGATCGAGCCAGCCGGAGAACAGCTGGTAGCTACCCGGGTAAAGACGACGGCCGCCGCCACCGACCGTGTCGGACGGATCGTCGACCTTGCCCGTGCGGCATGCGTCGCCCACCTGCACGGCGCCGCCGACGGTCGGGCAATCCACCCGCGAATCGGGATGGGACGCACCGAGCGAATGGCCGAATTCGTGCGTCCACATCCAATACGCCTGGCCGCTATTGTTCGACAGGATCCAGTTGCCGGGCTTTGCCGCCAGCCCGGCCCAGTTGCAACTCGCCAGCTTCGGAAGGTCGACGAACAGGTAGTCGAACTGCGCCGGATCGACACCCCGCCCCTGCGCGGCCTTGCGTGCCGAATCGAGCAGCGCGCTCGACGTGCAGGTTGCCGGACGCGCGCCGAGGTCGACGTCGGCAAGCACCGTCCCGGCAAGCGTCGCCTTTCCGTGAGACGCCACTTCGATGTAGCGGCGCAGCGACGAATAGTCGTCGCCATCGCCGAACACGGCCTTGCGGATGACCTCATGATCCTTCGCCGCGGCATCGCTGAAGCGTGCGGCCAGCACCAGCGCCGTTTTCTCGCCCAGCAGCGGGCGCTGCGGCGGCGCGAACGTCGCCGCCGATACCCACGTCGCCGACGGCTCGCCACGGGCGGACTGCATCGCGACACCGTCGCCGCCCTCCCGGATCGCGAGCACTTCGTCCCGGCCCGTCGAAATCCGGTACGCGTTCAGCATGCCCAGCCGTCCGGCCGGCCCGGTCTCGAATCGCCACTGGGCCATCTTCGCATCGCCGCCGGCGCACGGCTCGACCGACACACGGCCCATGCCGGTATTGCCGGCCTGGGTGCGCAGGCACATGTCCTGGCCGCGCGCCTGCGTGGCCCCCGCGTTGCGGATCTGGTAGTAGCCCGCGCTCGGCACGAATGCCCAGTCCTGCGCGGCGCCGCCGTCGCAGGCGGCGACGACGGGATCGGTGCTTGCCGGTTGCCACGCCAGGCATCGCTCGGCGCCGTCCTGGTAATGCTTGATCGGGTCGTAGGCGGGGGCGGCGGATGCGCCGGTCGGTATCAGCAGGGCTGCGATGGCCGTTGACAGGGCCGTCAGCGCGAAAGTCGGGTTAAGGGGCTTCACAATCATGAGATAGCATTCGGCGCAAGCGGTGCGCATTGAAAGGAGTGCCCATTGTTCCAGCGCCCCGCAACCCGCTCAAACAACCTCAACTTTTCCTCAATACTCCAATTCAATGGATCGCCGGCGGCGTCGATTTCATGCGGAATCGGTACGCGCGCCCGTCTGTTCCGGGCCGGCCGAAACAGAGCTAGACTGTTGGACTGAAAATGCGGGATCGCGTGTTCCGGGCGGCTTGGCCCGCCGTGTCGTCGCCGTCATCCGAAAACATCGTATTCGGGGAAATTCCGCCCAATGCTCGACAGGCTCCGCCGGATTCCAACGCTCGCAGCGTCGGTACGACCGTCCACGTGGCTATTGCTGACCGGCGTCGCCATGCTTGCGGCGCTGAGTTGCACGCCGGCCGCCGAGACGCTGCTTTCGCCGCTCGACCGTCTTTACTGGGACCTGGTTACATCCGGCTTCGATCACGGCGCGCGCGACAAGGTCGCCGTGATCATGGTCGACAAAAAGACCATCGCCGAGATGGGCGACGGCGGGAGCTACACGCGCGCGGGCTATGCGAAGGTGCTGGACCGCGTCTCCGGCGCATCGAGCGTCGTGCTCGACATGACGATGATCACGGCGTCCCGGGACGATGCGCTGCTGGCGGCGGCGATCGCGAAGCACGGTCGCGTGGTATTGCCTGCGCAGGGGGCGCCGGTCAACGGAAGCGCCGAGACCATGATTTTTCCGGCGCGGCTGCTGCGCGAAGCGGCTGCCGCGGTCGGCCAGCGCAGCGTCGTGCTGGGCAGCGATCATCTGGTGCAGGGCATCGTGCCTTACGTCAGGAGTGGCGACGGCCACGAGATTCCGCACGTCGGCCTGCAGGCGATCCGCGTCGCGAACGCGCCGTTGCCGGACGTGCGCCGCCATGTGCAGGATCATGTGACCGGGATGGGGGATGTCGAAGGCGGCTCGATCCTGCTGCTCCTGCCGTTGCGCTTCGACCTCGACCGCTATTCACTCGTCGACGTGCTGAAAGGTCGCGTTCCCGCGTCGACATGGCACAACCGCATCGTGTTCATCGGCGACGGGATATCCGACCTGTCGGGTGCGTTCTATCTTTCGCCCCGGAGCGACGGGAGAGTGCGGCGCGTCGAGATCGATGCGCTCGTGACCGATGCGCTGCTCGCCGGGCGCCTGATGCTGCGCATGCCCACTTCGATACAACTGGCCGTCAGCATCGCGGTCGCGACCGGCATGCTGTTGACCTGCATGTTCGTGCCGGGCTGGCGCATGTACGGATTCGCGCTGGCGTGGCTGGCCGCATACGTCGCCGGCGAAACGGCGCTGCACGTCTACGGCGCGTACTGGACGCCGGTCGGGCCGTTGCTGGCGGTGTGCGTGACGATCTTCGCCGTCTGCGGCTGGCGGCGGGCAGGCAGCCTGCGCGCGGCCCTGATGAAGGAATACCGCGGGTTGCGCGGACTGGCCGGTCGGCATGCGTTCGCCGGTCTCGCGCAGCCGGCAGCCGCCGGCGACGCGGTGTCGATCGACGACGACGTCGTGCAGGCGATGTCCCGCATTCGCGAATGGCAATCGACCTATGTCGACGTGATCCATACGCTGCCTTATCCGATCTTCGTCGAACAGGACAGCCACCTGCTGATGTGCAACGAACGCGGCAGAGCGATGCTGAAATCGATCGACGTCGACAACGATGCGGCCGTCCGGCAGGTGCTCGGCATCGCGTACGACGAGATCCTGGCCGCGAAGGAGACGGGGAGGATTCACTCGGTCGAACTGACCTTGAACGCGCGCACGCACATGATGATGGTGACGCCGTTCGGCGACGGCGATCACCATCGCTCCACGGCGAGCATGATCTGCCTCGTCGACATTCACAACGTCAAGGCGGCGGTCGAAAGCGACCGGATGACGCTGCGCCACATGGCGCACGATCTGCGCAATCCGCTGTCGACCGTGCTGTCGCTGCTCGAGCAGCGCACCGTCGCCGACGGCGCGACAGATCCCGATTTTCTGGCGGATCTGCACAAGCTCGTCGACTACAGCTTGCGCGTCGCGCAGGATTTCACCCAACTGTCGCGTGCCGAACATCTCGACAAGAACGCCTATGTGCCGGTGTCCGTGAGCGATCTGGCAACCGAGGCGGTCGACCAGGTCTGGCACAGCGCGAGCGCGAAGCGGATCCGCGTCGAAGGTCCGCATGAAGACGGCGACGAGGTGTTCGTGCCCGGCACGCGCGACATGCTGCTGCGCGCGTTGATCAACCTGCTCGAAAATGCGATCAAGTATTCGGACGAGGAGACGGTCGTCGACGTGTGGATCAACGTCGGCGAGCGCAATGTTTCCATCACCGTGGAAGACAAGGGCATCGGCATTCCGGCGGAAGCGATGCCGCGACTTTTCGAGCCGTTCTTCCAGGTCGACGGCACGTATCGCGATGCGAGCCGCGGGGTCGGGCTGGGGCTGCCATTCGTCAGGACGGTCGTCGAGCGTCATGGCGGATCGATCGACGTGACGTCGACGCCGGGGCGGGGCAGCCGCTTCACCGTGCACTTGCCGGTGACCTGCGCGGAGCTGAACGGCCCGGCGTAACCGGCCGCCGCCGAAATGAAAAAAGCCCTCGCGCGAGGCGAGGGCCATGCCGGCATCGGTCGATGCCGGTTGAACGATACGGGTTTCGCGCCGGCCCGGGCGTGCGCCGCGGGCCGATGCTCGTCGGGATTCGCGTCAGTCCTTGTGCTCCTCCCAGGCCTGGTCCCACGCGGTGCCCTTGCCCGGCTCATACGCCCAGCCAGCCATTGAACACCAGTTGGTGTACGGGAACGGCTTGCATCGGTACAGCTTGCCGTTGTTCGACACGATGTCGCCGGCGCCGTACTTGGTGCCTTCCTTGTATTGCGGATGGTTGCCGCCGCCGTTGCCGCCGCCGCTTTCGCCGCCGTTACCGCCGCCGTTTTCGCCGCCGCCGTTTTCGCCACCGCCGTTGCCGCCGCCGTTTTCGCCTTCGCCGTTGCCGAAGACCGTCCACGCATCGCTCCACGCGGAGCCCTTGCCCGGTTCATAGGCGGCCGGCGCACCCGAGCACCAGCCGCTGTACGGGAACGGCTTGCATTGGTACAGCTTGCCCAGGTTCGATACGACGTCACCGGCCTTGTACTGCGTACCGGCCTTGTATGCCGGGTACTGGCCACCTTCGCCGCCGCCGTTGCCACCACCGCCGTTACCGCCGCCGCCCGTATCCGTCGCCTTCACGAGCACCGTGTGCTGCGCGGTGGACGACAGCTTGCCGTCGCCGACCTTGACCGAGAACGTGAACGACTGGTCCTTCGCGAGCTTCGGCGCGGTGAAGTGCAGCGCCGGGCCGGAAGCCTGCGCATCGATGCCGGACGGAGTCGTCCACTGGAACGTCAGTTTGTCGCCGTCCGGATCGGTCGATTTCTCGGCCGAGAGGACCACGGCCTGACCGCCGTCCGCCTGGGCCGGGCCGTTGAGCCGTGCGACCGGCGGACGGTTTTCGGCCGGCGGCGGTTCGACCGACGATTCGGCCTGAGCGGTCACGACGACCTGGGCGGCATCCTTCAGTCCCGCCGGATCGGTCACCGTCACGCGGAACGTATAGCGGGTGTCCTGCTTGACCGCCGGGACGTCGACCGTCGCCTTCGCACTGGCGGGATTGCCGATCTTCAGCGGATCGCCGCCGATCTGTTCCCACTTGAAGGTCAGCTTGTCGCCGTCGGGATCGCGCGAGTTCGATGCGTCGAGCGTCACCGTCTGCGGCCCGGTGACCGTCATGCCGGCGCCCGCGTTCGCGATCGGCGGATGATTCTCCGCGCCGCTGCCGCCGTCGCCGTGACCGAGGCCCTCGTGCATCGCGTTCAGGATGTCGCCGTTGTCCGCGTCGATTTCCCACGAGAACATCCCGCCGAGTTGATGCTTGCGCACGTAGTCGCCCTTCGCGTTCACCGAGCGCGGATCGTCGAACGTGAGAAGCTCGCCGGTGCTCTTGTTGAACACGTACGGCGCCTCGGCGGTCTGGTCGTAGTGGTACTCGTAGCCGTTGATGCCCGCATTGTTCGGCCCGATCATTTCCGACTTGAGTTTCTTGTAGTCGAGAATGCCGGCTTCCCACTGCCCCTTGTGCGGCCCCTTCGCGGTGCCGGTGAACGGATTGCCGTCCGTGTAGCCCGACACGCCGGTCCAGCCGCGGGCGTATGCCGCCGCGCCGACGACGAGCTTCTTCGGATCGACGCCCTGCGCGAGCAGCGCCTTGATCGAGTTGTCGGTCGTGTACTTGGTGTCCGGCCGCGCCGCGGGTGCGTAGAGCGCCGTCTGGTGACCCAGCTCCGTCAGACTGAACGCACCGTAGAAGTCGTACGTCATGTCGAAGATGTAGTCCATGTACTTCGTGGCTTCCTTGTAGTTCACCACGTCGATCTTGTCCTTGCCCGCGCCGATCGCCGACGTCAGCTCGTAGGTCTTGCCGGTATCCGCCGACACGCGGTCGAGCATCTGCCGCAGCTCCTTCATCAGCGTCACGTACAGCGCGCCGTCCGTCTGCGGATTGCCAATCGCGCCGTTCGCGCCCTTCCCGCCCGGGAATTCCCAGTCGATGTCGACGCCGTCGAAGAACTTCCAGGTGCGCAGCAACTGTTCGGTCGAATCGACGAACACCTTGCGCTTGGCCGGATCGTGCAGATGGAAGAACGGATCGGACAGCGTCCAGCCGCCGATCGACGGCAGGATCTTGAGATTCGGGTTGCGTTTCTTCGCGGCCATCATCTGGCCGAGCACGCCCTTGAGCTTCGAGTTCGCGGTCTGGCCGGGCAGCGTCATGCCGAGCTCGCCCCACGTGTCGTGGATCGCGACGCTGAAGTCGGGCAGCCCCGCGCACGTCTGCTGCAGCGCGCGGAACGAATTCGGCACGTCGCGCGCGAGCGACGTGTTGATGTCCGCACCGCCGCAGATCGGAACGAAGCCGTACAGCATGTGCGTCAGGTTCTCGACCGGCACGTTGTCGACGTTGAACTTGCGGTCATAGACCGACCACGCCGCGAAGTAAGTGCCGACCACCGAGCCGGACGTGTTCTTGAAGTGCTTGTGCGCCTTGCTCGCGTTGTCGGGCAGCGTGTCGGCCAGTTCCGGAATCGTATCGAAGACGACCACGTCGATCGGCGCGCTGTCGGTCGATGCGCCGTTCGCGTCGATCACCCGGACTTGCATCTTCTTCACGCCCGGCGTCTTGACGTTGGTGACCACGGTCCCGCTCTGGTTGCCGCCGGGCGTCAGCTTGATTTCCGATGCGGCGTCGACCGCGCCGTCGACCACCGCGACCGCCTTCACCGCGGTTCCGTTGCTCCAGATGTCGAAGGGCAGCGGCACGTCGACCTTCTTGTTGAGCTTGACGATGTCCTTGTAGGGTGCGCTCCCGGCTTTCTGCAGGTCGATTTCGACGAAGCCGTGCGGCTGCGACGTGATTTCGTACTGCTTGAGGCTGGGTTTTCCGGGGGCTGCGAATGCCGCGTTCGCGAAACACAGCGCGCTGGCCGTGGCGATCGCCGCGAACGCAAGCGTCTGGTTACGGCCGGATGTACCGGCGATGCTCGCTCGATGGAGGTTGAGTTTATTCAGGCGCAATTTGATCGTCTTCCTTGAGTAATTGAAAAGAGTGTCTGAATCGACCTTCGTATTGTTTTTTACCCGCCGTCTCGCGCAAACCAATCTGAAGGATGTCTCAAGAAATGCCGGCCCCGAAGGCGCCGGACGCCGGTTTCTTGATGAATCGCTCAAGAAGATTCACGGCCCGGTCACGCTCGCGGAAACTGCAACCCGTGTCACATCCCAGTCGATGCATGACGCACATACGCCGGGCCTCGCGCAGGCACCGATCAACCTCTCTTACGAAAGCAGTATCGCCAGATACGATCAATCACCTACACACCATGAACAAACACACCGCGAACCGAACGCTCTTCAAACTGTCGCCGCTGGTTGCATGCGCTTCCATGTTCTTCGCACAACATGCGATCGCGCACGGCTATCTCTCCGATCCGCCGTCGCGCAACCTGATGTGCAGCTCGAAGCAGGGTCCGGCGTCGAACTTCAATTGCGGCTCGGTCACGTGGGAACCGCAGAGCGTCGAGGGCAAGCAGGGCTTTCCTCAGGCAGGCGCGCCGGACGGGCAGATCGCGAGCGGCGGCGTCGTGCAGTTCAGCGAACTCAACGAGCAGTCCGTCGATCGCTGGAAGACCAACGACATCAAGGCGGGCGCGCACCAGTTCAAATGGACGTTTACCGCGCCGCACGTGACGAAGGAGTTCAAGTACTACCTGACGAAGCAGGGCTGGAATCCGAACCTGCCGCTGACGCGCGACCAGTTCGACCTGACGCCGTTCTGCACGATCGACGGCGGCATGAAGAAGGCCGATGAGATCGGGCCGCACGGCTGCACGATTCCGTCGGACCGGACCGGGCATCACGTCATGCTGAGCACGTGGCACGTCGGCGACACGGCCGGCATGTTCTACAACGTCGCGGATCTCAACATCAAGGCGGACGGCGGTCCGACCGATCCGGGCAAGCCGAGCTGGTCGTCCGTGGGCAACATCGCGCCGACCGTCGACCTGAAGGCCGGCGACAAGGTCATGAACCGCGTGTTCAAGTCGGGCGGCGAAGTGCCGTCGATGAAGACGACCGTCACGATCGGCACGGCGGAACAGGGTGAACGCAACATGTGGCCGATGCTGCTCGCGAAGGAAATCAACCGCGTGCAATCGGCGAATCTGCTGGCCGGCATCGAGCGCGACGGGCGCATCGAACCGTCGCTCGGCGCGAACGACGTGTTCGCGAAGAGCGGCAGCGGCATCGTGCGCACGGAAACGACGGTCGAGAAAAAGCCGGAATCCGGCATCGACGAAAACTTCAGCATCACGAACAACCCCGAATTCAAGATCGAAAACGGCAAGGCGACGGCGAAGTTCTTCCTGAAGTTCAACCATTCGAAGGACACCAGCGTCACGGTGAAGGTTTACGACGCGGCCAATTCGATGGTCGGCTCGAAGTCGGCAACGATGCGGATGCAGGGCGACCTGAGCGTCGATATCGCGAATGCGAAGGCGGGCGCGCATACGGCCGTGGCGACGTCGCAGATCGAAGGCGGCACGCTGAAGCAGGAAACCGTCACGTTCAAGCTGACCGGCGGAACGGGCGGCGGCGAAGGCGCGCAGTGCCAGGCGGCGTGGAAGCAAGGCACGGCTTATACGGGCGGCGCCAAGGTGCAGCACGACGGCCGCACCTACGAGGCGCGCTGGTGGACCCAGAACGACGTGCCGGGCTCGCCGGCGACGACGGGCGCCGACCACACCGGCAAGGTCTGGAAGGACCTCGGCGCATGTAGCAAGTAAGGACGCCGGGAGGCTTCGTTCGAGCCGCACGCCGCCAGACGTGCGACTCGTTCGTCGCCGACGGATGCATGCGCAGCGCGTTTCGGGCAGGTCGAACCTGCCCTTTCGAAACCGGCTGCGCCTGCATCACGCTCGAAAAACAGCGTTATCGAAAGGCGCTTCGACTCGATCGAGTCCGTATCCGGGAAAGCGCCCAATCAATTCGTCATCTGAAACGAGATGACATTCCCAACCGCGCATCGCGCCGGATTTTCAACCGAGGGCATACAACGTGAAAACGAATACTCCGAAATGGATGAACAGGCGGGGCCAGCGAGGCTTCACCTTGCTGGAACTGCTGGTGGTGCTGCTGATCATCGCGCTGCTGGCGGGCTATGTCGGCCCGAAGCTCTTCTCGCAGGTCGACAAGGCAAAGGTCCGCTCGACCGAGTCGCAGATGAAGACGCTCGGCGACGCCGTCACGCAGTTCAGGCTCGATACGGGCCGCTACCCGAGCGCCGACGAGGGGCTCGACGCGCTGGTCAAGCAGCCGCAAAACGTCGACGGATGGAGCGGCCCGTATCTCGCGAAGGCCGTGCCGAAGGATGGCTGGGGGCGCGCCTATCAGTGGAACGTCCCGGGCCGCGACGGCGAGGCGGAGATCGTGTCGCTCGGGCGGGACGGTCGTGTAGGAGGGGGTGGCATCGATGCGGACCTCGTTTATGGCATGTAAGGGTCTGCGTCGCTGGACCGTCGCGGCGACGTTGTTCGTCGCATGCGCGTCCGGCGCCGCGGCCAAGGACTGTTTCACCCAGGCCGGCGAGCGGCACGGTATCGATCCGCTCCTGCTCGTCGCAATCGCAAAGGTCGAATCGTCGCTGAATCCCGACGCGATCAATTACAACCGGAACGGCACCTACGACATCGGCCTGATGCAGATCAACAGCTCGCATCTGCCGCGCTTGATCAAGACCGGCGTCACGCGCAAGCGCCTGATCGACGAACCGTGCACGTCGATCGATACCGGCGCATCGATTCTCGCCGGCTTCATCGAACGGCACGGCTATACCTGGAATGCGGTCGGCGCCTACAACGCCGGTTCTTCCGAGAAGCGCAAACCGGCACGCCAATCGTATGCGACCAAGGTCTGGCGCGAGTATCGCGCGCTTACCGTCGATCGCGGCGCCAGCATGGCGGCGCTCGACGCGTGGCGGAGGTAGCCATGGAATCGTTTCGGATACGGGTGCTCGTCGACGGCAAGGTCGCGCAGCAGACGATCGAGGCGGCGAGCGAGGCGGATGTGCGAGCCCGGATCGCGACTCAGGGCGGCGCCGTGCTCGATATCCGCCGCGTGCGCTTCGGCGGCCGGAAGCGCGCCGCGAAATTCGCGCTCGCGCTGTTCCTGCAGGAACTGTCGACCTTGCTCGATGCGGGCCTCGTGCTGATCGAGGCGCTCGAGGCATTGCGCGACAAGAACGACGCGGGCAAGGCGTCGAAGCATGTGATCGACCGGATTCTGTCGGTGATGTACGAGGGGCAGCCGTTTTCCGCGGCGCTCGCCCGGCAGCCCGACATATTTCCGGAACTGCTCGTCGCGACGATCGCATCGTCGGAGGGCAGCGGCCAGTTGCCGGTCGTGCTGAAACGCTACCAGCAATACGAAGTGCGGATCGAGCAGATCCGCAAGCGGGTCACCGGCGCGTTGATCTATCCGGCTGTCGTGATCGGCGTCGGCATCGCGATCCTGCTGTTCATGGCCTTCTTCGTGATACCGCGCTTCGCGGTGGTGTTCGAGTCGCTGACCGAGTTACCGCCGACCGCGCAGGCGATGCTCTGGTGGGCGACCGTGTTGCGCGAGAACGGCGCGGCGGTCGGTTTGGCGGTCGCCGCGACGTTCGTCGGTGCGGGACTGACGTTGCGCTCGGCTGCCTTCAAGCGCGCGGCGCGGCGGTCGATGTGGCGCGCGCCGAAGGTGCGCGACGTCTGCGCGCTGTTCGCGCTGACCCGCTTCTATCGGACCGTCGGACTCCTGATCGCCGGCGGCACGCCGGTGATCGAAGCGCTGCAGTTGTCGGGCAAGGTACTGCCCGAGCACTTGCGGCCGCGCCTGGCGGCCGCGCTGAGCGAGTTGCGCGCCGGACGCCCGGTGTCGACCGTGTTCGCGGCCCACGCATTGACGACGTCCGTCGCCGAGCGCCTGTTGCGCGTCGGCGAGCAGAGCGGCGATCTGGGCGGGATGTGCGAACACATCGCGCAGTTCCACGACGGCGCGCTCGACCGGTCCATCGAAATGATAAGCAAGATCTTCGAACCGGTGCTGATGCTCGCGGTCGGCGCAACGGTCGGCGCCGTGGTCTTGTTGCTTTACATGCCGATCTTCGAATTGGCCGGCAGCGTCGGATAACGATCCGCGCGATGACGCGTCGGCGACGCGATCCCACCTCCCTACTGGAGAATGCACAATGAATACGCAACACATGATTGAACGCTGGCAGACGGAATCCGGTACATCCGGCGCCGGATTCGCGCAGTACGTGGACGATCTGATGCGTGCCGACGCGACTCGGCTCGCCGACGTGGCGGCCTGCCTCGGCATCGAGCCGGTCGACGCCGACACGCTGCGTGCCGCGCCGACGCGTTTCGACCTGCTGCCGCTGCACGACGCGCTGTCGCTGCGCGCGCTGCCGATCGAGTTCGATGGCGCATCGCGCATCGTCGTCGCCGACCCGTTCGCGCGCACCGTGCGCGACGAGCTGCTCGCGCGCTTCGGCGCGAAGCCCGTCGGCGTCGCGATGAGCGTACCCGGCGAAGTCGAGCGCGTGCTCGGCGACATCGAGTCGAACGAGCGCCTGATGGACGACGTCACGATCGATGCGCCGGGCGAGACGCTCGCGCAGGTCACCGAATCGATCTCGCTTGCCAGCATCGCAAAGGACGAAAGTCCGATCATCCGGCTCGTCAACACGACGCTGTACGACGCGCTGCAGAGCCGCGCGAGCGACATCCACCTCGAATCGGCGGCCGACGGCCTGGCGATCCGCTATCGGATCGACGGCGTGCTGCAATCGATCCGCCACATTCCCGGCGTCGAAGCGGCGACGCAGACGATGTCGCGGCTCAAGGTGCTCGCCGCGCTCGACATCGCGGAAAAGCGCGTGCCCCAGGACGGCCGCTTCAAGGTCGTGATGCAAGGGCGCGAAATCGATTTCCGCGTATCGATCATTCCCGGAACCTACGGCGAAAACGCCGTGATGCGCGTGCTCGACAAGTCGCAGCGCGGCGACAGCGTGAGCCTCGACGTGCTCGGCTTCGACGCGCCGACCGCGCGCCGCGTGCGCGCGCTCGCGCATCGCCCCTACGGGCTCATGCTCGTGACGGGGCCGACCGGCAGCGGCAAGTCGACGACGCTCTATGCGGTGCTGTCGGAGGTCAACACGGGCGACGACAAGATCATCACGATCGAGGACCCGGTCGAATACGAGCTGAAAGGCGTGCTGCAGATTCCGGTCAACGAACGCAAGGGCTTGACGTTCGCGCGCGGGCTGCGCTCGATTCTGCGGCACGATCCGGATACGGTGATGGTCGGCGAAATCCGCGACGAGGAAACCGCGTCGATCGCGGTGCAGTCGGCGCTCACCGGCCACCGCGTGCTGTCGACCGTGCACGCGAACGACGGCTTCAGCGTGATCGACCGGTTCATCTACATGGGCGTCGAGCCGTCGACTTTTCTCGAGGCGCTCAACGGCGTCGTATCGCAGCGTCTCGTGCGGCGGATCTGCACGAGCTGCGGCGGCGCGGCGACGGACGGCGCGGATCTGGCCGGCGCGTCGCTCGACACGCTGCGGCGCGAGGTGGTGCCGGGCGGCGGCTGCGACACGTGCCGCGGCACCGGCTATCACGGCCGGATCGGGCTCGCCGAGGTGCTGACGCTGGACGCGCCGCTGAAGGCGGCGCTGCTCGAACGCTCGGTCGAGAAGCGCGCCCGCGCGCTCGAGAACAGCCCCGACTACCAGTCGATGCGCGATGCGGGGCTGGCGGCGGTGCGCGCGCGCATGACGACATTTCAGGAGGTGCAGCGTGCGATCGCTCTGGAATGACGTCACCGTGCTGATCGACGCCGATACGCTGAGCGTTTGGGTGCACGAGGGCCGCCGCGCGCCGTGCGCGGGCGCGCCGCATGAGGTCGTCGCGCACGAAGGCCGGCCGGCCGACGCGCTCGCGCGCGTGCTTGCCGGTCTGCCGAAAGCGCGCCTGCCGATGTGCAACCGCATGCACGTCGTCGTCGGGCATCCGTGGTCGCACGGCGTGGTGCTGCCCTGGCAGGAAGGTCTGGTGTCGGACGCCGCATGGGAAGCGTACGCGCGCATGCTGTTCGCCGCCCGCGCGCAACGCGGCGCGCTGCGCATCCTCATCGAGGACGAGCGGCGCGGCCGCACGCGCCTCGCGGTGGCGGCATGCGACGCGCTCCTCACGGCGCTCGTCGACGCGAGCCGCGCGGCCGGCTGGCGGATCGCGAGTTTTCGCGACGCGCTGTCGGCCTCGCTCGACGCACACGCCGCCCGGCTGGGCGGCGACGATTTCAGTTTCGCGCTGCGCCAGCCGCACGTGGTGACGTGTATTTTCCGGCGCTCGGGCGAATGGCGCGACGTGGTCACGTTGCCGCACGCCGGCGAGCGCGCCGACGACTGGTTTGCCGCAGCGGCGCTGATCGCCGGGCAGCCGGCCGGCGGCGACACGTATGCAAGCCGGTTCGACGGCTCGATGTTCTCCGGCGGCGACGCGGCGGGCGCATCGCCGGATCGCACCGGCGTCGAACCGACGGGCGCCGCAGCGGGGGAACCGGCATGAAGCGCCTGACGGGATTGAATTTCGCCGCGCCGCGCACGCGCGTCACGCCGTGGGCGGGCTTCGCGCTCTGTTGCGCACTGGCGGCGGGAATGTTCGCCGGCAGCGAATGGACCCGCGTCGATGCGCTTCGCGACGACGTCGACCGAATCGGCAAACAGATCGAGCAGCGGCAGCGCGTCATCGAGCGCGAACAGCGGCGGGAAAAGGCCAAAACGCCGGAACAGCGGCGCATCGAGCGCGTGCTTGCGGAGCAGAAGATGAGCGACAAAGGCTCGGGCCTGTCGGTGGTCGACTGGATCGAGCACGCGTGGAAGCCGCAGATCGCGCTGAAATCGCTGACGGTGGACAAGGCCGGTCGCGAGGCGCGCATCGAAGGCGGCGCCGCGGATCTGTCGCATATCTACCTGTTCGTCGACCGCCTGAACGACCGTCATCCGGACCGCAAGATCGGCCTGCTTCAGCATCGGACGAAGATCGAGGACGGCAAGAGCATCTTTCATTTCAGCTTGAGCATCGAACACCCATGACAAACCTGAAAGCCATCGACACGACGGCGCTCGCCGCGCGCTTGCGCTGGGGCGCCTACGCGGCGACCCGCAAGCTGCGCGTGCCCGGGCTGCTCGCGGCCGGCGCGGTCGTCGGGCTGCTCGGCCTGCACGCGCTTTACCTGCAGCCGGACGGCGCGCGACTCGACGCGGAGCGCGATGCGCTCGCGAAGGAACTGGCCGCGTTGCCGAAGCCGGGCCCGCAGGCGGGCGGCGGCAGCATGACGCTGCGGGACGTCCAGCAGTTGCGCAACAGCGAGCAGGCGTATTCGCTGTTCGAGATCCTGTCGCAGAACGGCCTGGAGCGAAAGCACGCCACCTACCGGCGCGAGGCCGAAGTAAAGGGGAAGCTGCGGCGGCTCACGATCAACATGGCGATGAGCGGCAGCTACTCCGGGCTGCGCAACGCGATGCGCACGATCGCCGACCAGCCGATGGTGCGCATCGAGAGCGTCGTCATCGAACGCGAAAAGATCGACAGCCCCATCGTCAACGTCGACCTTCGGGTCAGCTTGCTGGGGCCCGACACATGATGCCCCGATCCCTTTTCAGACTGGCGGCGGCGTGGGCCGTCGCAGTCGCCGCGAGCGGCACCCTTGCAGACGAGATCGCCGGTCAGCCACGCGTCGTCGACGTTTTTCCGGCCCAGAACTGGGCATCGCTCGGCGCGGAGGATGCGTCTGCCAGCGCACTCGCCGAAGCCGGCGTGTCCGAAGCGGAAGCGCCGGCGCTGGCCGATCCGATCGACGCCGCGCCGGCGCCTTCCGCGCCTTCCGAGCCGTCGGCGCCGTTCGAGATCGCCGGCGAATGGCGCGAGCAGGGGCAACGCATTGTCGTGCTGGATGGCGGCGGCCGGACCTTTCTGCTGTGCGGGCGCCGTTGCGGCGTCCGCGACGCCGTATTGCCGGGCGCCGAGATCGCCGACGGCTATCGGCTGAAGACGCTGCGCGAAACGGGCCCGGTCGTGATGACCCGCGACGGTGCGGACGTCGAGCTTTCGCCTCCGTCGCCGACCCCTTGAATTCCGAATCGAACCTTTATCGAACACCACCATGAAACGTACCGTCAGTCTATTACTCCTGGTCTCGACGCTCGCGCTGGCGGGCTGCGCGAGCACCCCGTTCAGCGCCCCCGCGGCCGACGCCGGAACGCCTGCCGAACGCCTCGGCACGCTCCAGCGGCAGAAGGAGATCGCACCGGAAGATATCCGGATCGCCACATCCGTCGAGCTGACCCGGCAGGAATACGTGCGCGCCGAATTGAAGGCCGCCGAGCGGCAAAGCACGCAGGGGAACCACGCCGCCGCGATCGATCACCTGAACAACGTGCTGGCCGAGGACGCCGGCAATCTCCGCGCCCGCCAGGAACTCGAGCAGGTCGCCAGCCGCCAGCAGATGGCGATCGAACTGTCGCGCGCGCAGCGCATCCGCGGCGAACAACCGCAGGAAGCGCTGGAGATCGCCCGGCGCATTCTTGCCGAGCAGCCGAACCACGCGGAGGCCAAGCGGCTGCGCGATTCGCTGTTGCGCGCGTCGCAGGCGAGCCGGCCGGTGCGTCCGCAACTGTCCGACGCGTTGCGCAAACCGGTTTCGCTCAATTTCAAGCAGCAGCCGATGTCGACCATTTTCGACGTGATCTCGCGCGTGTCCGGCGTGAACTTCGTGTTCGACCGCGACGTCGATACGAGCCAGCCCGCCACGATGTTCGCCGAGCGCACCACCGCGGAGGACGCGATCAACCTGCTGCTGCGCACGAACCAGCTCGAGAAGAAGGTGCTCGACAAGCACACGCTGCTCGTCTACCCGTCTCAGCCGGAGAAAAGCCGCAACTACACCGAGTTCGCGCTCAGGACGTTCTTCCTGTCGCACGCGGACGCGAAGTCGGTGATGGCCGCGCTGCGCCAGATGATCAAGCCCAAGGACATCTACGTGGACGAGCGGGTCAACGCGGTTGTCGTGCGCGACACGCCCGAAACGATCCAGGTTGCGGAGCGCGTCGTGATGGGGCTGGATATTCCGCAGTCCGAAGTCACGCTCGACGTGCAGGTCCTGGAAGTCAACATGAACGACAGCGTCGATCTCGGCGTCCAGTATCCGGGCCGCATTCAGTTCGGCGCGCTCGGCGGCGTCGACGGCGCCGTGCTGACGCTCGGCGACCTGCTGCGCGTGAACCGCGACCGGATCGGCGTATCGAGCGAATCCGGTGCGTTGTCGCTTGCGATCGACATGCTGCAGAAGCAGGGCAAGACCAAGACGCTCGCGAATCCGAAGATCCGCGTGCGGAACATGGAGAAGGCCAACATCAAGATCGGCGAACGCGTGCCGATCGTGACGACCACGAATGCGAACGGCGTCGTCACGGAATCGGTCAGCTACCAGGACGTCGGCCTGATGCTGAAGGTCGAGCCGCGCATCAGCCTCGACGACGAGGTCAGCGTGAAGGTCAACATGGAAGTCAGCAGCATCCTGTCGAAGGAAACCACCAAGACCGGCCTGGTTGCCTATGCACTCGGGACGCGCAATGCGGAAACGCTGATGACCGCGAGAAACGGCGAAACGCAGATCCTCGCCGGTCTGGTCAAGCGCAACGAGATCGAGAACGTTTCGGGGCTGCCCGGCATGTCGGGCCTGCCCGTCGTCGGCCGGCTGTTCGGCTCGAACGCCCGCAGCAACGAGCGCTCGGAAATCGTGCTGCTGATCACGCCGCACATCGAGCGCAACCTCGACTTGCCGACGTCGGCGGTCACGACGTTCCTGTCCGGGACGGAGGCGCGCATCACGACCGAGGCGCTGACGCTCGAAGCCGCGCCTGTACCGGCGCGGACGGTATCCACGAGCGGCCCGGATCTCGATGCTTCGATCGAGCCGACCGTACCCGCCGCGCAACCGGATACGGACAAGGTCGCCGACGGCGCGCCGGAAGCGGATGCGGAAACGAAAACGAAAACGAAAACGAAAGCGGATGCGGATGCGCGTCCGGCCGGCGAGCCCGGCGCCGCCAAAGACACGGCGGGCGAGCGCGGCGCGCATGGCGGCGGCATGATGCGCGTGCGCGCGGAGGCGGCCGCCCGGCCGTCGGCGGTCGCGCCTGCGCTCGACGAACAGACGGCGGCTCCGGCCGCTCCGGCCGCACAGCCGTCGAAGGCCGAGGCCGTCGCCAAGGCGGACTCGCGCTTCGAACCGGCAGCGCCCGCATCGGCGAAGCCCGGGCTGGTGGCCATGCTGCGTTCGCTGATCGGCTCGCTGGTGTCCTTCGTTGCCTCCGTCCGGAGCGACGGCCTGCCCGGCGCGACCCTGCAAGCCGATACGCCGGCGTGGCTGCCGCGCGCGGAGGGCTTCGCATGATCGCCCGGCGACGCGTTCGCGCACGCGGCTTCACGCTGATCGAACTGATGGTCGCGCTGACGCTGCTTGCGCTGCTCGCAACGGTTGCCTTGCCGCTGACCGATCTCGTCAAGCGTCGCGCCGCCGAAGCCGAGTTGCGCCGCTCGCTGGTCGTGATCCGTTCGGCGCTCGATGCGTACAAGGCCGCGGCCGACGACGGACGGGTCGAGCGCAGCGCCGACGCCAGCGGCTATCCGCCGGACCTGCGCACGCTTGTCGAAGGCGTCGAGGACAAGACGTCTCCGGGCGGCGCGCGACTGTATTTCCTGCGCAAGATTCCCGCCGATCCGATGTGCGAATGCGACGGCAAGGCGGCCGACGAGATGTGGGAAACGCGCAGCTACGCGAGCGATCCCGCATCCTTTTCGTCCGGCGAGGACGTATTCGACATTCGTTCGACCAATCGCAAGGAGGGCCTCAATGGCGTCCCGTACAACCAATGGTAGGCGAGCGCGGCGTGTCGCCGGCTTCACGCTCATCGAACTGCTCGTCGTCATGGCGATCATCGCGACGCTGACCGCGTTCGTCGCGCCCGGCTATCTGAAACAGGGCGACCGCGCCAGGGAAACGGTGCTGCGCCACAACCTGAACACGCTGCGACAGTCCATCGACGATTACCGGGCCGATAACGGTCGCAACCCGGATTCGCTCGACACGCTCGTCGCCAATCGCTACCTGCGCGAAGTGCCGCTCGACCCGGTGACGGGCAAACGCAATTCGTGGCTTCTGCTGGCCGGAGACGCCGGCGGCGTAGCCGACGTGAAGAGCGGCGCGAAGGGCCGCGCACTCGACGGAAGCGGCTATGAGACGTGGTAACCTGCGGCGGCGTCCACGCGCTCAACGCGGCATCGCGTATCTCGGCGTGCTGATGCTCGTCGCGGCGCTGGGCCTGGGAATGACCCAGGCAGCGCGCATCTGGAGCACCGTTCAGCAGCGCGACCGCGAAGCCCAGTTGCTGTTCGTCGGCGACCAGTTTCGCGCGGCGATCGCAAGCTACTACAATGCCGCAGGGCAGAACCGCTATCCGGCGTCGCTCGACGCCCTGCTGGAGGATCGCCGGACCTTGCCGACGCAGCGGCATTTGCGACGCCTGTATGCCGACCCGCTGACCGGCTCGACTTCCTGGGGGCTCGTGAAAGCGCCGGACGGCGGGATCATGGGCGTGTTCAGCGAAGCGTCCGGCCGGCCGCTGAAACGCCAGGGGTTCCCGGTCCGCTACGAGGCCTTCGGCGATCGCGACACGTATGGCGAATGGACGTTTGCATATTTGCCGCCTGCGCCCGGCGACGGCTCCGCGAACGGAGCCGGCACGTCGACGGGCGCGGCGGCACACTGAGAGTGAAACGACATGATCGTTGCAATCCTGGAAGACAACGTGATGCAGGCGGGCGTCGTGGTCCGATGGCTCGAGAAGGCCGGCTACGAGATCGAGGTGCGTCACGATGGAGAAAGTTTTGTCGAGCTGGTGCGTTCCCGGCGTGTCGACGTGCTGCTGCTCGACTGGGACGTGCCCGGCATGTCGGGCATCGACGTGATGCGATGGGCGCGGGAATCGTTCGCCGATACGCTGCCGATCATCATGATGACGCAGCACGACGGCGAGGACGATATCGTCTTCGGTCTCAACAACGGCGCCGACGACTATCTCGTCAAACCGCTTCGAGAGCGCGAGCTGATCGCGCGCGTGAGCGCCCAGGTGCGAAAATACTATCCGGAAACCCGGCGACCGAAGCTCGTCGAGGTCGGCAAGTTCGCGCTCGACACGGGCAGGCATGTCGCGACCGTCGACGGCGAGCCGGTCGAACTGGCCCAGCGCGAATTCGATCTCGCGCTGATGCTGTTCGAAAGCGTCGGCCAGATCGTGTCCAAGGACATGATGATCAAGCAGATATGGGGCGTCATCGACCGCAAGTACGACGCGACGCTGGCCACCTATGTGAGCACGCTGCGCAAGAGTCTGGGACTGCGGCCGAAGAACGGGCTCATCATTTCGACGATATACAACTACGGGTACCGGCTCGAACGGACCTGACCCGCCGGCGGGCCCGCTTGGTTCCCGCGGCTGTCATGGAGACGGTCGCGGGGGTTTAGAAATCGTTCAGGTTCTTTTGCATCCTGCAACGCGGCCAAGATAATTCTCATCTTTGAGTCATGCCGATCAATCGGTCGGCAACAGATAAAGGATGTTGAATCATGTCTTCCGTTTCGCAGGTACACACATGGCGCCGCTCGCCGAGCGTCGACCGATACGATCGGCTTTCCCGCTCGCTGCACTGGGTATTCGCGGCCATCATTCTCTATACGATGGTTGCAGGCATCTCGCTTCATTTCATCACGCACCCGAAGATCTGGGCTTTCGTGTCGACGCTCAACATGTCGCTCGCGACGTGCCTGATCGTCCTGTTTCCGCTGCGGTATTTGTGGTCGTTCTTCCGCAGGACGCCGCCGGAGATTCGTTCGATTCCGGACAAGCAGCGCGCGATTGCGCATCTGGTTCATTCGCTCATTTACGCGCTGATCGCCGTCGTCCTGGTGAGCGGCTACATGATGGTGCCTGAAGGGTACTGGCTGTTCTGGACGGTATTCGTGAAAACGCCGTTCTCCGCCGGCCCGATTACCGAGCACTGGTTCGCACTGCACAAGGTTGCGTGCTACACGCTGGCCGCTCTGGTGGCGGCGCATGCCGGCGCCGCGCTGAAGCATCATTTCGTGTCGAAGAACGATGTCCTGAAGCGCATGCTTTGAAAGCGATCGGGCCGATCGCCTCGCCGATCAAGGCAAGGAACCGCGACGAAGCGTGGCGCAACCAGCCAGTACGGTAACGAAGGCCTCATGGCGAACGGAATGACGGCCGAAAGCGGCGGCATGCGACGCGCCCCAAGCACGAGCGCGCGAACACGGAGTCGCCACGTTCGTCGCCGTGGCCGAATCGACCGACGCGCGCACGTTCGGCCGGTTCGCGCCGTTGCCGAACACGAGCGTCGTGTAGGTGTTGCCGTCGGCATCCTTGCCCGCCACCTGGTCGAGTTCGTACTCGAGATGGCGCATCGAGCTGAACAGGCCGATCAGCTTGCCGCTGCCGGCCTGTGTGAGCCGATCCTTCGTGGCCACGACCGTGTAGCCCTCCTCCTTCATTTCGTTGAGCAGGTTGCGACCGTCCGCGCGCCCGCGCTTGTCGGCCACCGGATCGAACCGCGCCCAGTGGTTGCGGCCCCCGCCCATCGGCACGTCGACGCCGCCGATTGAAAGAATTCGAAGGATTGATGAAAGGCAACGGCGAGGCGCCACGACCGGGCGCCCCGCTCGCAGCGGCATCACCCCGCGTGCTCGGCCGTGACGCTGCGCACGGTCACGATGCGTGCGGGCGGTATGTTTGCCCACACGATCCGGCTGCCGCAGGCGACGAATGCCGAATCGCCGAGCGGATGGCGGCCGGGCGGCCGCAGGTCGTACGTGAACTGAATCATCACGCCGTCGGCCGACAGCACGCGATGGCACTGGTCGACGATCGCCGTCACGTCCTGGCGCGGCAGCGTGCGCAGCGGCAGGCACGACACGATCGCGTCGACGCGCGCCCCGGGCGGCAGCAGCCGCTCGAGCTGCCGCGCGTCGCCCGACACGACCGGGATTCCCGGAAAGCGTCGCCGCAGATGCCGGACGAACGCCGGCGAACGCTCGACCACGACGAGCCGCCGTGGCGCGACGCCGCGTTCGAGCAACGCCGCGGTGATCGCGCCGGTGCCGCCGCCGAGCTCGACGACCAGCCCGTTGCCGTCCGGCACCGCGTCGGCCATCTCGCGCGCCAGTTGCCGCGAACTCGGGCACAACGCCCCCACCGCGGCCGGACGGCCGACCCACTCGCGCACGAACAGCGCCGAGACACGCCACGCGTTCGGCCACATCATGGGCGGCCCTCGCGCGGCTGCGCTGTCGGCCTCGACGTGCCGACGGCTTCGTTGAACAGGACTACGGCGACACGGGGCTTTGGCATGCGCATCCTCCTGGACGAGGCGGTCCGCCGCAGGAAGAGCGACGTTCAAATCGATTCTAGGAAACGCAAACTTAAGGCGACGTGAAGATTGTCCCTGATTCCGCTGATCAATTCGTGCCAGATCGGCCGCCGCATCGCGCACGGCACCGCATCACCGCAGGTTGGTTCTCGCCAGCTCGACGATCTCGTCGCCTCGCCCGCTGAGAATCGCGCGCAGCATGAACAGGCTGAAGCCCTTCGCATGCGCGAGTTCGATCTTCGGCGGCATCGCAAGCTCGTACTTCGACGTGACGACGTCGACGACAGCCGGCCCGTCGTGCGCGAACGCCAGGCGCAGCGCTTCCTCGACGTTCTCCGAATGCTCGACGCGCACGCTGAAGATGCCCGCGCCCTTCGCGATCGCCGCGAAGTCGGTCGGGCTCAGGTCGACGTTCGTGTCGAGATAGCCGGCCGCCTTCAGCTCCATCGACACGAAGCCGAGCAGGCTGTTGTTGTACACGACGATCTTGATCGGCAGCTTGAGCTGGCGTGCGGTAAGCAGATCGCCGAGCAACATGGACAGCCCGCCGTCACCGGACAGCGATACCACCTGCCGCCCCGGATGCGCGCCCTGCGCGCCGAGCGCCTGCGGCATCGCGTTCGCCATCGAGCCGTGATTGAACGAGCCGTGCAGTTGCCGCTTGCCGTTCATCGTCAGGTAGCGCGCGGCCCACAGCGTCGGCGTGCCGACGTCGGCGGTGAAGATCGCGTCTTCCGCCGCGACTTCGTCGACGATCTTCGTCAGGTATTGCGGGTGGATCGCGCGGCCCGGCGGCTCGGCCACCGCGAGATCGTCGAGCCCCTTGCGCGCCGCCGCGTAATGCTTCAACGCGTTTTCGAGGAAACGCCGCTGCGTCTTGCGCGTGAGGCGCGGCAGCAGCGCCGCGATCGTTTCCTTCACGGTGCCGACGAGGCCGAGCGCGAGCGGCGCGCGATGCCCGAGCTGCGAGCCCTTCCAGTCGATCTGCGCAACCTTCGCGTTCGACGGATAAAACGGCCGGTACGGGAAATCCGTGCCGAGCATCAACAGCGTGTCGCACGACTCCATCGCGTGATAGCCCGAGCTGAAGCCGATCAACCCCGTCATCCCGACGTCGAACGGATTGTCCCATTCGACGAACTGCTTGCCGCGCAGCGCATGCACGACCGGCGCGCCGAGCGTGTCGGCCAGCGCGACCACTTCATCGTGCGCGCCCTGCGTGCCGCTGCCGCACAGCAGCGTCACCGCGTCGGACGCGTTAAGCAGCGCCGCGAGCCGGTCGAGATCGGCGTCGGCCGGCAGGATCGACGGCGGCGCCGATTCGCTCCACGCCGGCAGCTCGTCCGGGCCGTCGCCGAGCGCGATGTCGCCCGGCAGCACGATCACCGCGACGCCGCGCTCGTCGATCGCGGTGCGCATCGCGCGCGCGAGCACGCGCGGGAACTGCGATGCGTTCGTCACGAGCTCCGCGAAGTGACTGCATTCGCGGAACAACTCCTGCGGATGGGTTTCCTGGAAGTAGCCGAGGCCGATCTCGGTCGACGGAATGTGCGCGGCGATCGCGAGCACCGGCTGGTGATTGCGGTGGCAGTCGTACAGCCCGTTGATCAGGTGCAGGTTACCGGGGCCGCAGCTGCCCGCGCACACCGCAAGCTGCCCGGTCGACGCGGCGTCCGCGCCGGCCGCGAACGCGGCGCTTTCCTCGTGCCGCGTATGCATCCAGCGGATCGAGCCGATCTGGCTCAGGCTGAACGACAGGCCGTTCAGGCTGTCGCCCGTCACGCCCCAGATGCGCTCGACGCCCGCTGCCGCCAGCGTCTTCGCCAGGTATTCCGCCATCGTCTGTTTAGCCATGCTGTCCTCGCTCGTTGATGGGTCGTCACACGAATGAACCGGCTCCGGTGGCCGCCTGCGCCACCGAACGGATGAGCATACGCGATCGCTTCGCGCCGCGTCGTGAACGTGCGACGCGCTTGCGCGCGTTGCGTTCGGTCCCTTTCGGCGGTGTCGGGCAACTGTCGCCGTTTCGTCGGCCAATGGACGGATTGACGGGTATGCCTGGCGCCGGTCCGGCGCGCATTCGTCGAAGCCGCGCGCCTACAACGGCAACGCATGCGTCGAAAGAATCTCTTTGAGCACCATGAACGAGCGCACCTGACGCACGCCGGGCAGGTACAGCAGCTGTTCGGCGTGCAACCGGTTGAAGCTGTCGTTGTCGCGCGTGCGCACCAGCATGAAGTAGTCGAACTCGCCGGTCACGACGTGGCATTCGACACATCCCGACACTTTCTGCGCGGCCTTCTCGAACGCGGCGAACGCTTCGGGCGTCGAGCGATCCAGCACGAAGCCGATCACGACCAGCATCCCCGCGCCGAGCGGCTTCGGATCGAGCAACGCGACGATGCCGCGGATCAGCCCCATCTCCTTCAACCTTTCGACGCGCCGCAGGCACGCCGGCGCGCTCAGCTTCACCTTCGCCGCGAGGCTCACGTTGGAGATCGACGCGTCCTGCTGCAGTTGCCGCAGGATCGCGCGGTCGATGCGATCGAGCGCCGGTGCGGCGTCAGCCGGCGATGCGCTCCCTCGATCTAATTTCATTGCGTCACCTCCTTACTCAACGAATCTAAATTGTTTATATCGTGCTCTCAACGTCGATAACGTAGGCCGACGCAATTGATTTCGCAAGCTCATTTCTCGCGCTTCTGCCTATCATTTTTCTCGTCGGAACACGGCCTGCCGGCCGCACCCGAACGATCCGATTCCCCGCCCTGTCCACCGCTTTCCGGAGCACGCCGATGAACCTGCAACGTTTCCCCCGTTATCCGCTCACGTTCGGCCCGACGCCGATCCAGCCGCTCAAGCGCCTGAGCGCGCACCTCGGCGGCAAGGTCGAGCTGTATGCGAAGCGCGAGGACTGCAACAGCGGCCTCGCGTTCGGCGGCAACAAGACCCGCAAGCTCGAATACCTGATCCCCGACGCACTCGAGCAGGGTGCGGACACGCTCGTGTCGATCGGCGGCGTCCAGTCGAACCAGACGCGTCAGGTTGCGGCCGTTGCCGCGCATCTCGGGATGAAATGCGTGCTCGTGCAGGAGCACTGGGTCAACTATGAGGACCCCGTATATGACAAGGTCGGCAACATCCAGCTGTCGCGGATGATGGGTGCCGACGTGCGGCTCGTGTCCGACGGCTTCGACATCGGCATCCGCCGTAGTTGGGAAGAAGCGATGGAGAGCGTGCGGCAGGCGGGCGGCAAGCCGTATCCGATTCCGGCCGGCTGCTCCGAGCATCCGCTCGGCGGGCTCGGCTTCGTCGGCTTCGCCGAGGAAGTGCGGCAGCAGGAAGCCGAGCTCGGTTTCAAGTTCGACTACATCGTCGTGTGCTCGGTGACGGGCAGCACGCAGGCGGGGATGGTCGTCGGCTTCGCGGCGGACGGTCGCGCGGATCGCGTGATCGGGATCGACGCATCCGCGACGCCGGAGAAGACGCATGCGCAGATCACGCGCATCGCGCGGCACACGGCCGAGATTGTCGAACTCGGACGCCGCATCGACGAGCAGGACGTCGTGCTCGACACGCGTTATGCAGGCCCCGAATATGGGCTGCCGAACGACAGCACGCTCGAGGCGATTCGTCTGTGCGCGCGGCTCGAAGGCGTGCTGACCGATCCCGTGTACGAAGGAAAATCGATGCACGGGATGATCGACAAGGTTCGGCGCGGGGAGTTCGAGCCGGGCTCGAAGGTGCTGTATGCACACCTCGGCGGCGCGCCGGCGTTGAGTGCGTATGCGGAGATTTTCCGACAGGGGTGAGGCGGGCCGGGCGGAGGTGCGGCGCGCGCTGTTAGCGCCCGTTTCGAGCCTCCGCCGAACGGGTGCCAGGCGGCGCGGTTCGTCGATGCCGCGCGCGTCATTTGCTCGTTAAAAGCACGCGTGCTCGGACGAGCCGCGCTGCGGACCCACGTGACAGACCGTTGCAACGAGCATGTGGGCGGCAAGAACACATCTAATTCGCATCGACCTCTCCCTTGCGCCGAAACAACCGCGACACATACGCGCCTGTCAGCATCACGAGGAACCGGCTGTTGGTCGACAAATAGCGCTTCCACATCCGCCCCGGTTCCTGGATGACGCGGAACGCCCACTCAAGGCCACTGCGCTGCATCCACAGCGGCGCACGCTTCACCTTCCCAGCCACCACGTCGAACGTCCCGCCTACGCCCATTACGAAATCGACGCCCAATTGGGATTTCCAGCGATTGATGAAGTTTTCCTTGCGCGGCGACGTAATCGCAACGAACAGGAGCTTCGCGCCCGACATACGAATCTGGTCGACGACGGTACGCTCGTCATCCCAGAAGTAGCCATGGTGAATACCGGCAATCCGTAACATCGGGTACTTTGCCGAGACTGCGCAGGCCGCCTTTTGCACAACGGCCTCGGAGCCGCCCAGCATGAAAACCGGCAGGCCGTCCTGCTGGGCCATGTCGAGCAGGCGCTCGAACAGGTCGACGCCGGCGACGCGCTCCGAAACGTCATGGCCAAGCAGGCGGGCGCCCCACACGACACCCATCCCGTCGATGTTGACAATATCGCAGGCATGCACCGAGGCGGCCAGCTCCGGATCGGCCTGCATATTGACCAGCTTGGCGACGTTGACGACCACGTGCTGCGTGAATTGCGAGCACGCAATGCGATCGCGGATCAGCTCGACGGTTTCGGTCATGGTGCCGACGTCCATCGGACAGCCGAACAGTTCAATGCGATTCATGCGAATTCTCCCCGGGACAGGGAATAGGACGACAGAGCGTCGGGCTTGACGTGGTTCGCAAGAAGGCCGATCGAGTAGAACGCCCACGCTTGCGTCCATCGCAGGTAGTCAACGCGATTGACGGAACGACCCGTGCGCTGATAGGCGAAGCGGCGTTCGGCAGGCAGGTAGAGCGTCTGCATCGCGCGATCGAATACACGCTGCGCCAGCGGGCGGTCGGACTCCACCGGTGACACCGTCAGCAGCGTGATCAGCGCTTGCGCGAACGAATGCATGTCGAGAGGCCAGATCCGGTCGGCGTAGTATTTCGCTGTGCCGTCGGGCGTGAAGAACGTGTTCCGGTAGTACTTGAGGCCCCGATCGATCGCGTCGTCGAAACGCCTCGTGCCAGCGGCCTGTTGCAGGCAGTGCAGCGCCTCGAGGTTGTAGCCGGTGTGGAAGCCGTCGACGAATGCGTGATGACTACGCAGGCCGTAAGCCCATGCGCCGTCGTCGCGCTGCATCGACACGCTGAGCGTCGCCGCACGCAGCGCGCGTTCGCACATCGCGGAATCGCCGGTTCGGCGAGCCGTCTCTACAACGAATGCGGTCACCCACAGGTTCGCGTTGTGGACGAACGCTGATTCGCCCGGGATGTATGCGTAGTATCCGGAACCGTCGTGTTCCGTATAAAGCGAATCGAGGAAGTATCCGGCATCGACAGCCGTGTCGATGAAACGGGAATCTCCGGTCGCGTCGCCAAGCGCGTACAGCGCCCGCGCGGCGTAGCACGTCGTGATTGCGTTCGGCGTGCCGACCGGCACAAAGAAGGCGCGCGCCGCCCAGTCGAAGTGATAACCCCATGCACTATGGCGCCACAGCCGCCGGTCGACGCGTTGCTCCAGCAGCCAGTTGCCTAGCAAGCGCGCTTCCGCAACGCTCGTTCCGTCGCCGATCCGGCGCTCACGTTCAAGCAAACCGAGAATGATCAGCGCGATACCCTTCGGATTCCGCTTGCGTGGGACGCCGGCCAGGCCGCGCAGATTGATCGGGCTGCGCTTGTGAAATTGAAGCCACGCGATGCGCGCGAGCGGCAAGCATGACAGGCCGGAATAACGAAACAGGCGGCTGTTCAGGCCATCGAACGGATCGTGGCCCGCGTAGTCGTGGCGCTGGCAATGCGCGAGCAGGCCGTCGGCGACGGCGGCGGGATCGGGAAATGCAGTCATCAATCGTTTCTCTTGACATCCACGGAGACATCGCCGAAATACACGGCGAGTGCATCGACGTCAGTGGGATAGGTTTGCCAACTTGGCTTGTAGATGCCGAACTTGAGATAGCTGTGCCGATCGCCGACATAAGCGTTCGGTATGCCATTCGCATCGAAAACGGCGAGTTTGTCCTTCCACACCTGCGTAATAGCCTGGCGCCCCGATGAATCGGGCGCATAGAGGATCGTCCAGTCAACCCATCTTCCCCGGTCATTCGCGGCGCAGCAGAGATGTCTTTGCGTGTCATGCGTCGTATCGTGGCCGCCGCGGACGGATATGATGTATTCCGATCCGAACAGTTGCAGCATGACCGGGGGCGAGCCGCTATGCTCACCCTGGTGAATTTGAGTGATGATTGCGAATTGCTTGCTGTCGAATCTGAGATCGCTCGGAAGATAGGTGCGCCACCGGATCAGATATTCATGTCCGGGAGCAAGCTGGATGTTGCGCGGCAAGAGAAATTCTGCCCTCGGCAACCGATTGATCAGATGGGAAAAATCCTGACTCTTTCGAAGTTCGACTCGAATCGCGCGACGGCCGGAGGCAACCGGATCGTCCACCAGCGTGATATTCGTCGGCGTGGTTTGCTGGAACGTCAGGCCGTTCAGACCGTTATGCCACGAGTTCGAATAAACGGATTGGTAATCGGCAGACTCCACGCGAACTGCCGTCGTCGTTGCACAAGCCACGACCAGTATTGATCGGAGCCCTGCCGCAATCAGCACAGTGCCGGACGTGACGGGCTTGCCGAATTTCATACGGCGGCTCCGTTCGTGATGTCGCGATAGCAATGAACATACCGCTCCGAAATAACATCGGCGACGTAGTCCTGTTTTGCCCGGGACAGTGCGGCGGCTTTCATGCGCGTCGCGAGCGCCGGATTTTCGAGTAGTTGACGAACACGGCCGGCAAGTGCCTCGGCGTCATTGGGTGGGACGAGATACCCGGTCACACCTTCTCTCACCAGATCTTCTAGCCCGCCAACCCGTGTGGCGACGACAGGCACACCGCAGAACATGGCTTCCAGTGCTGCGATACCGAATGCCTCGAACTGGCTAGGCAGACAGAACACGAATGCGTTTCGATAGAACGAGAGTTTGTCGTCGCGCTCCAGCCATCCCTCGAAATGGACTCGATCGATCACGTCATGAGCGTGTGCAACGCCACGCCATCGCTCCGTATCACCTTCGCCGGCCAGCCTCAGCGCGATATCGAATCCCTGCCTCGTGAGTAGGCCGAGAGCCTCGATCAGCACGTCGACGCCTTTCTGGGTCGACAGGCGACCGGCAAATGCGATATAGGGTTGAACGCAGGCCCGCGGGCGATCATGCGAACCGCAGTGCATTGCATCATGTTCCGCATCCGTCGCGAAATTGGCAACGACGCTTGTATCGTCAGCGTTTCTCCGAAACTGATTCAACAGCCGTGCCGACGCAGAAGACGCGCCGATTACCGCGTCAGCGCCTCCTATGAACTGACGTATTGCCGCACGCGTCACGCCGTCGGCACGTGCGACAAAGCGGTCGAAATTACCCGAATGCAAATGGAACACCACCCGTCGTCGCATCGCTTTCGCGATCATATAGAGGGCGAACTTTCGGTAGAAGGAACCACGCTCCGAAACGTGGAAATGCACAACGTCGGCTCCCCTTGCGGCAAAGATGAAATTCGGCATGTCCGACGAAAAGAACCGCAGTGATGAACCGGTGTTCTGGAAGCCATGTGTTTCGAAGATCGTCGTTCCGATGTCGGCACGCTCGAAGCTGGCCCGCCGGGCGGCCAGTTCCCCGAGTACCGAAGCAATACCGCCGCGTTGACCATATCCGGGACCGACGTGCAATACGTTGATCCGGTTCGCGTTGGGAATCCCCGCGTCATTCATCTCATGTCTCATTCGATTCCCCCCTCGATGACCTGGCATGCGCGGAGAACACATACATCATCAGCAACGCTGAAAACACATAGGATGGCGAGAGAAATGCCATCGAGAACAGATTGTCGAAACAAAACGCAAGAACGACATACATCCAGATCATGTTTTTCCTCCTGGATTGCCCATAGAAAAGCATGAATGCAAGCCAGAGAATCGCGCCAAACAAGCCCATTTCGACAAACAAATGCGGGTAGAACGTATCGGTGGTCTTCAACACACCGTCGAGCCCATACCAGTTGAAGTGATAGGTCTGATATAGCGGCGAGTCGTACTTTACCGACGCGGGGCCGCCGAAACTCCCAAGGCCCTCACCGAGCAAATTGCCGTTCAGCAGAGACTCGAACATCACCCGATAGGATTCCGCTCGCGCCGAGTTACCGGAGAGGATGTAAAACGACAGTTTCGCCATCGCGACCCGAACGAACGAATCGAATAATCCGATCAGGAGAAACAGAGTTCCGGCCAGCATCGCGAGAAGCGACACCGCCCAGACTCGAATATCCCGCCAGCCAAGAAATACCGGGTAAAGAATGATCGCGACGTACATCTTGAAAGAAAATCCGAGCAGCGAGAACAGCAGGAATACCCACGACCATTTCAGCCTGGACGAATTGCAAAAATGGAAGCGACACAGCAGAAAAGCACAAAAGTTGATGAAGCTGAATTCCGAAAAGAATCCCATCCACCCCTGCGCACGCAGGAACAATCCCGAGTCGATCCGCACCGGCATGAACAGCGGCAACCCGATCGCGTACGACACATAGAAATACAGCTGGAACAGGTCGTTGCTCACGACCACGCCGATGAACGTCCTGACCAGCACGTCGAGCCGGTCGCGGTACGGGAAGATCGCCACCGTGATCGCGACCGGAAAGAGGAAGCGGACGAGTTCCTCGATCCCTGCATGGACGTTGAACGACAGCAGCATCCCGATGCAGAGCGACACGGCGATGGGGAGCGCGACGACGGCCAGCCGGTGAAAGCGCGGGCGCAGCAGAATCGCCGCGAACACGAGGCCGAACGCGCTCATCTTTACGACCTGCGAACGATCGTCGTCGAGCGTGAGCAGCGTGTCGCTGACGCAGAAGACCAAGTAAGCGAGCGCCAGCAGTCCGGCGCCCAGGTCGGCGACGCGCGATCGACGATGCGGCACGATCGCCGGGAATCGGGCGGCCGCGTTCATGGACGCGCTCCCGACGCCGCCGGCGTCGCTTTCGTATCGGCTGCGTCCAATGCCCCGATCGATTCCGCATAGGCCGTGCATACCCGCCGTGCATGCATCACGACGATCGCGTTCCGGATCAGCGTCACGACCACCGCGGACGCCAGCATGCAGAAGAACCCGGTTTCGCCGCCGATGACGGCGCAGCCGCCGAGCAATGCGACGAACAACACCGACGTACCGATGTTGATCCGCGCGGTGACCGCGCTCTGCTCGAACACCATCATCACGTTGCTGCTGACGACACCGAGCACGCCGGCCGCGCACTGGATCGACAGCAGCACGCCGCCTGCGAGCACCGCGGACACGCCGTGGCCGTCGAGCCCGTATCGGTAGGTCAGTCCTGCCACCATCGCAAGATTCGCGACAAGTACGACCAGATTCGACAGGTCGATATTGCGCCGCATCGCGCCCAGCGTCGCATCGAGCGGCGCCTTGTCCTTCTTCCGCTTCACGAAGTCCGGCAATTGCGCGATCGAAATGGCGCGCGGCAGCAGGTTGCCGATCGCGGTCACCGAAGAAAACAACGACAGCATTCCCGCGAACGACGCACCGCACATCGCCTTCGCCACCGGTACGGTCACCAGCGCGATGCCGCCGGACAGGAAATTGGTCAGCCCGAACTGCAGCCCCTTCACGTCGATGCGCATCGAAAACGCGCGACGATCGGGTGCGCCGATCGCGGCGAACATCGCGACGGCCACCACGACCAGCGCAACGGCCAGACACGACGACGCGGAATGGCCGTGGCGCGTGCCAATCCACAGCATCGCGCACGAGCCCACGATCAGCAGGCAGTCGAACGCGATCGTGATCCGGTAGCGGCGGTACGACACGAAGAAATGTCGCGCGAGCTGATACACGGTCCAGCCCCACATCAGCGCGACCACGCCGCCGAGATCGAACGCGACGAGACCGGTCGCGGACACCAGCACACATACGAACGTGGCGGCCACGGCGGTCCATCCCGCCATCGACACCAACGAGTAGAACGCGCCGCGCGCCGCCTGCTTCCCGTCGGTCGCCGGTACGCGTACCAGAATCAGCGTCGCCCAGCCGATGGCCGTGAAGAAGCCGATCATCTGCGCGATCGACAGGTTGGACGCCGCAGCCCCAAGCTCGTCCAGCGAATAGATCCGCTGGATGACCCAGAACGTCAGCACGCGATAGAGACCGGGCGCGCCGGTACAGACAAGCGCTTCGACACGGCCCAGCAGCTTTTCGGCGTCGGCATTCCGCAGCATGATGTTTGTGCGCCCGCCCGTTACCCGCGCGCCAGTATGCCGCGCGTGTCGATCACGACCTTGGTCTGCAGCCGCACCGGGTCCATTCGCCGGAACGGCGCGTGATCGACGAGGATCACGATCACGTCGGCTTCGGCCAGCGCGGTGTTCAGATCGCACAGCCGGGTCTTCGCTTCCAGCGACGCCGGCAACGCGGCGATGTTGGGTTCGACGACCAGCAGCGTCGCACCGGCGTTCCGCGCCAGCGCTTCGACGATCTCCATCGCCGGGCTCTCGCGCAGATCGTCGATATCCGCCTTGAACGCAAGCCCGAGACACGCGATCACCGGCTCGCGGAAGCGGCTCGCCGCCTGCCGCACGCGCTCGTAGACGAAATGCGGCTTGTCGTCGTTCACGTTGCGCGCGGTTCGGATCAAACGCGCGTGCTCCGGCGCGGAATCGACGATGAACCACGGATCGACCGCGATGCAATGGCCGCCCACGCCCGGCCCCGGCTGCAGCACGCTGACGCGCGGATGGCGGTTCGCCAGCCGGATCAGTTCCCACACGTTGATGTCCAGTTGGTCGCAGATCACCGACAACTCGTTCGCGAACGCGATGTTCACGTCGCGAAACGCGTTCTCGGTCAGCTTGCACATTTCGGCAGTGCGCGCATCGGTCAGGATGCACTCGCCGCGCACGAACACCTCGTACAGTTCCTGCGCACGCGTGCCGCATTTGCGCGTCATTCCGCCGATCACGCGGTCGTTCTCCACGAGTTCGCGCACGACGTGGCCCGGCAGCACGCGCTCGGGGCAATGCGCGATACGGATGTCCGAGCGCTCGCCGGTCTGTTGCGGAAAGGTCAGGTCCGGGCGTTGCGCCGCGAGCCACGCGGCAATTTTTTCGGTCGCCCCGACCGGCGAAGTCGACTCCAGCACCACCAGGTCGCCCTTCTTCAGCACCGGCGCGATCGACCGGCATGCGGCCTCGATATAGGTCAGGTCCGGCTTGTTGCCATCGGCAAACGGTGTCGGCACCGCGATCAGGAACGCATCGGCCGGCTCGGGCGTTGCCGTCGCGCGCAGGTAGCCTTGCGTCACGGCGGCGTGCACGAGCATGTCCAGTTCGGGTTCGACGATATGGATCTCGCCGCGATTGATCGTGTCGACCGCGTGCTGCGACACGTCGACGCCGACCACGCTTTTACGGCGCGCGGCAAAGGCCGCCGCGGTGGGCAGGCCGATGTAGCCCAGCCCGATGACGGAAACGGTTTCGAATGACATGAATGAGGTTCTCCAGACGTCGGGGGATTCAGCAGGGCGAGCCGGCCAGGTATGCCGGCCCCTGCGTCAGGATCGGCGGCGAGACCAGCAGATCCGCAATCCGCTCGCTTGCGCGGCCGTCGCCATACGGGTTGTGCGCGCGGCTCATCGCGCGATAGGTGCGGCCGTCTTCCCAGAGCTCGACCACCGCGCCGACCAGCCGCTCGACTTCGGTGCCGACCAGCCGGACCGTGCCCGCCCCGACGGCTTCCGGCCGCTCGGTGGTGTCGCGCATCACGAGCACCGGCTTGCCGAGCGACGGCGCCTCTTCCTGGATCCCGCCGGAGTCGGTCAGGATCAACCACGCGCGGCTCATCAGATAGACGAACGGCAAGTACTCCTGCGGCTCGATCAGCATGACGTTGCCGATGTCGCCGAGCAGCCGCGTGACGGGTTCCCGCACGTTCGGATTCAGGTGCATCGGGTAGACGATGCGGCACTCCGGATAGCGCTTCGCGATGGTCGCGAGCGCTTCGCAGATCTGCTCGAACCCGCGGCCGAAATTCTCGCGGCGGTGCCCGGTCACGAGAATCATGCGCCGCTCGTCGTCGACGAACGGAAACCGCTCGCGCATCTGCTGCACCAGCGCCCCGTCGTGCTTGAGGCGCTCGGTAATCGTCAGCAATGCGTCGATCACGGTATTGCCGGTCACGTGCACGCGGTCGGCTTCGACGCCTTCGGCCAGCAGGTTCGCCCGTGAGGTTTCGGTGGGTGCGAAGTGATGCAGCGCGAGCGCGCCCGTCACCTTCCGGTTCGCCTCTTCCGGCCACGGTGAATACAGGTTGCCGGTGCGCAGCCCGGCCTCCACGTGACCGACCGGAATGCGCCGGTAGTACGCCGCGAGCGTCGCGCCGAGCGTCGTGGTCGTATCGCCGTGCACGAGCACGAGATCGGGCCGGAACGATTCCAGCACCGGGTCGAGCGCATTGAGGATGTGCCCGGTCAGGCTGCCGAGCGTCTGCCCGGCGCGCATCAGGTCGAGATCGAAATCCGGCACGATGCCGAACAGGTCGAGCACCTGATCGAGCATGTGGCGATGCTGGGCCGTCACGCAGACGCCGCAGCGCACGCCTTCGCGGGCCCGCAGCGCGTGGACGAGCGGCGCCATCTTGATGGCTTCCGGGCGGGTGCCGAACGTAACGAGGATGTTTTCGTGGTGATGGGTCATCGGAATCTCCGTCGGCGGATCACGTGCGATCCGCAGCGGTTTGCGAATCGGCGCTGTCATACCCGTACGCGCCGTAGTTGCCGTACCGAGCGGAGCGCAGCCCCGGCCGGAAGCCGTTGAACACGACCGCGGTCGCGCGCGCGCCGGCGCGTTCGATCCGCTTCGCCGCTTCGAGCAGTTCGCCCGAGGTCGTCACGCCGGCGCGTGCCGCGAGCAGGATCGTGTCCGCATGCGCGGCCAGGACGACGGCGTCCGTCACCGGCAGGAGCGGCGGCGCATCGAGCAGCACGACGTCGTAATCGCGTGCAACGTGCGTCAGTAACGCAGACAGACGATCGGACGACAGCAGTTCGACGGGCCGGTCGACGTGCGGGCCGGCCGGTAGCAGGTCGACGTTCGGCGCGACGTCGCGCACGATGGCGGCGGCGGCGGTCCCGCCGCCGCGAAGGACGGTCGACAGGCCGATCTCCGGCCGCGTGCCGAAGCGCCTGGCCAGCTCGCCACGACGCAGGTCGCCGTCGATCAGCAACACGCGCTTGTTCGACTGTCCGAGCAGCGCGGCCACGTTGGCCGACACGAACGATTTCCCGACACCCGCGGACGGTCCCGTGATCAGCACGCGGTTGCCGTCGGGCCAGTCCATCAACTGGAACCGCAGCGCCGTGCACAGGCTCCGCAGCGCCTCGACCGCGGGTTCGTTCGGTCGCGTCAGCGCCAGGACCGTCGCCTCGCATGCCGCAGCGTCGCGCTGCGCGAGCCGGCGTTGCGCAACGCTGTGCGGAATCGTCGCCATCACGTTCAGGTTCGTGTCGCGCTCGATCTCCGCGGGATCGGTCACGCCGCCGAACAGCACCGCGCGGCCGACGACTGCGCACGTGCCGAGCACGAGCCCCATCAGTGCGGCAATTACCGTGACCAGCGCGGGCTTCGGCCGCACGGGCTCGTCCGGCACGATCGCGCGATCGATCACGCGCACGTTGCCGATCTTGCTCGCGGTCGCCAGGCGAAGCTGCTGGATGCTGTTCAGCAGGCCGACATAGATCTCCGTTTGCACTGTCACATCGCGGCGCAGGCGTACGACGTTCTGCTGTGCGTCGGGCAAACGCCGGATCGTGTCGTTGATCGTCCCGATCTGTGCCTTGGCAGCGGCGATCCGCCGGTCGACCGCCGCGAGTTCCGGGTGAGCCGCCGTCAGCGTCGACGCCAACGCCAGCCGCTTCTGTTCGAGTTCGAACAGCGACATCTGCGCGGCGGTCGATTGCGTCAGCATCGCCTTCGCCTGCTCGGTCAGGTCCACGATTTCGTGGCGGGCCTGGTATGCATTGAGGCGATCTTCGGCGGCGCGCAACTGACGCTCCACGGTCGGTACCTGGTCGCTCAGGAACGCCAGCGACTTCTCGGCGGTAGCTGCCTTGCGGCTCGCGTTCTGCCGAACGTAGTTGTCGGCGATCGCGTTCAGCACGGCGGCCGCACGCTCCGGATCATGGTTTTCGTACGACACGCCGATCACGCCGGACTGATCCTTGCCGCGATTCGCTATCGTCAGTTTCTTCTGCAGTTCGGCGAGCACGACCTGCCTCGAGTCCGCCTTCACGACGAACTGTGCGCCCGCCTCGGCTTCGATGCCGGCCACCTGCAGCGTCACGTCGCCTGCGGCCGTCTTCACGCGCAGCGGCGCGCCGATCGCGCCTTCCACATCGCGATCGAGATCGCCGCCGGACAGACGATAGCGACCGTCACCAAGCGACGTGACGATGAACGCATGTTTCTGGAAGTCGCGCGGCACGTCGAATGCCGGAACATCGATGCGCTCGTTGCCCCAGACGAATCCGCCGATCCCGAACAGGCCGGGCGTCGACAGCCCGCGATTGAAGCGTGCGACGGCGGAGCCGATCACGGGGATGCGGCGCGGATGCGCTTCGATATGCAGATGCCGACCGTCGACGACCGGTTCGGTCACGAGCCGCGAACGCAGGATTTCCATCTCGCCGTCGTCGGTCGACTTCACGTCGAACAGCGCGCCGAGGCCGCCGACGAGCCCGCCCTCCGCCATGCCGCGCAGGTCCGAGCCGCCGCTTTCGACCTGCACGGCAATGTCTGCCTTGTAGACCGGCTTCGCGACGAGTGCATAGCCCGCTCCAAGCGCGGCACACGTCGCCGTGACCGCGACGATGCGGCCTGCGTGCCGGATCAGCAGGTCGAGGATGCCGCGCACGTCGAGTTCATCGGCGTCGCGTAAATGAGGTTGGCGTGGGTTCGATGCGTTCATTTGAGGCTCACTGCAAGTGTTCCGGCGCATCCGTGCCGGTATCCGGATGCTGCTGCAGGTTCGGGTCGAAGGTGGCGATCCGCGCGGCCCAATCGGCAACGCCGTGCTCGATCAGCTTCGTCGCGTAGTCGTAGACGTAGCGGCTTCTGCGGTACGGATCAGGAACGTCGATCCGGTAGCGCTCGGTCAGGCGATACACACGGCCGCGCGTCATCGGGAAAGTCCGCTCGATCAGCTCGCGATGCGCGACCTCCATCACCAGAATCAGGTCGGCCCACCGGCAGGTCCGGTCATCGACGCGCCGGGCCCGATGCGCCGACAGGTCGAAGCCACGCGCGATCAACAGCGCGTTCATCACAGGGTCGGCCGGCGTCCCGCCGATCGCCGCGACGCCGGCCGACTCCACCGTGCGACCGGGCAGCGCGCGCGACAACAGCGCCTGCGCGGCCGGGCTGCGGCATACGTTGCCGGTACACACCACCAGGATCCGTTTCATCATTTCGTGACGATCGCGGCCGTCAGGCCCGCGTTGATGGCCGGAAGCAGTTGCGCGAGCACGCGGCCGAAGCGCGCCAGCTTCGTGCTGTCGACGTACACGACGTCGCGCGGCTGCAGCTCGAACTCGTTGGCGAGCACCATCGACACCGGCGACCTGCCATCCAGATGAAACACCTGCGCCTGCCGGTCCGCGCCGGCGCGAATCACGTAGGTTTGCTTCGGATCGGCCGTGCCCTGGTTCACGCTGCCCGCCTGCGACAGCGCGTCGGCCAGCGTGAGCCGGCCGTTGCGCTGCGGCAGCGCCGTCGTCGGCTTGTTGACTTCGCCCATCACGTACACGCCGAACTGGTCGCGCGCGCCAACCTGCAGCAGGTCACCGTTGCGCAGCACGATGCGCGACGGATCGACGCGCTCGCGAATCAGCCCCGACAGGTCGACCGGATAGGCGGCGCCGTCACGCACGAGCGTCATACGGCTCTGATCGGCGTCGGCTGTGAAGCCGCCCGCGCGCGCGACTGCTTCGAACAACGTCATCGGCGTGTCGTTGAGCGATTGCGCGCCAGGCGCATGAACTTCGCCGTCGATGTAGACGCGATTCGCGCGATACGACGCAACGCGCACCGTCAACTGCGGCGCGACGAACCACTTCGACAGCCGCGCGCGCAGCGCGGACTGAATCTCGCTCGTGTTCATGCCGGCGACATGCAGTTCGCCCACGTACGGAAAAGCCAGGTTGCCGGCCTGATCGACCACGAAGCCCGCCGGCGGATCGGCAGGACGCACCTGTTGCGTGCCCGGGTTGCCCTGCGCCGCGGCCAGTTCGGGGTGATCCCACACGGTGATCTGCAGCACGTCGCCCGCGTCGATCGCGTATGGCGCCGGCGCGGCAAAGAGCGCCGCGCGCATGCGTTCATCCTGTGCGCGCGCCTCGCGCCGCTGGGCCGCGATCAACTCGCCGTCGATCGGCCCGATCGGCACCGACGCCACCGCTTCACGCAGAGCGGGTGCGTTTTGCGGCCGGCCGAGCGATGCCGCATCGATGCGATGCATCGTCACCGTCAAGCCGCCCTCATATGCCTGCGTCGCGATACCATCATCGTGAGGCGCATCGTGCGCAACGTTCATATGCATGCCCGGTTCGACCGCGCAAGCGGACAGCAGCACGACGGACAAGACCGTCATCGCCGATCGCAATCGTTGCGCCCGTGAGCCGGGCCGTTTTCCTGTTTCCATTTCCATTGTCCAGACGCCGTACGTCGGCGCGTCATTCAATAGGCATTGCGATGCGTGAATCCATACAGAACGGTCGCCGCCACGATCCGCATATCCATCGCAAACGACCAGTTATTCAGGTAATAGAGATCGTGTTCGATCCGCCTCTGCATCTTCTCGATGCGATCCGTCTCGCCGCGATGACCGTTGACCTGGGCCCAGCCGGTAATGCCCGGCTTGATCCGGTAGCGCTGGATATAGCCGTCGACCAGGTGCCGGTAGAAGCGGTCGTGCTCCACCGCGTGCGGGCGCGGCCCGACCACCGACATGTCGCCCTTCAGCACGTTGAAGAACTGCGGCAGCTCGTCGAGGCTCGTGCGCCGCAGCAGCGCGCCGACACGCGTGATGCGCGGGTCGCCTTGCGTCGCCTGCCGGACTTCGCCCGGCTCGCTCGGGTCGCACATGCGCATCGTCCGGAACTTGTAGATCGTGAAGACGCGCCCGTAAGCGCCCCTGCGTTGCTGCCGGAACAGCACCGGCCCCGGCGACGAAAACTTGACCGCCAGCGCAACGACGGCCATCAGCGGCGCGATTCCGATCAACGCCAGGCCCGCGAACACGCGATCGAACATCGCCTTGCCCGCCAGCGCCCGCGCGGACAGCGGCGACGAGACGAGATCGAGCGCGCGGCCACGAATCGCGCCGTCCGGATGAAGCGGCGTCATGCCGGTGAGATCCGGCATGAAGCGGATGTCGACCAGATCCTCGGCGAATGCGCGGACGATCTCGCCGACGCGATCGGCCTCCGACAACGGCAGCACGATCCAGACTTCCCCGACCTGTGCGCGACGCACGTGCTCGACGAATTTGGCCAGGTCACGATGCACGGCCGGTTCTTCCGGCCCGATCGGCGACGGACCAGCCATGTCGAAGATCGCGGCTATCCGGAACGGCCGCCACGTTTCACGCGCATCGCGGCCAACGAGCGTCCGGCAACGTTCGAGATGCCCGACGAGCGCAACCGGTTTGCGCCGCGCACGCCGCGCCGCCGCGACAACGCCGAGCCACCACCGCACGGCCTGCGACACGACGAGCGCGACCGCCGACAACGCGAACCAGCCGGCTACCCAGTCGAGCGCGACGGGGAATTGCCGGTCGTGCGCCGTGGCGGAAATCGCGCCGACACACAACGCAACGGCCAGACAGGCCGGCGCGAGCCACACGCGACGCCATGACAGGCGGCGCTCGGGATCGCCGTACAAGCCGACCAACGGAAACAGGAGCAGCGCGCACGCGATCGAAACGGCCATCAGCACGGCATCCGATTCAGCAGACGGCGAGCCGCCCAGCCAGCTTCTCGCCGCCCATGCGGTAGCGACAAGCAGCGCGGCATCCAGCAACCTGAACCGCGACGCTTTTCCGCGAACGGCGGGGGTGTATCTAGTTTGGTTTAACGAAGGCATAACCCTGGGCGATCACCGTCGCGGTCGATCGGCAATGGAACTGCGGTGCATCGTCACGCAATGCATGCCACGCCGGCACGGATCGACTCCCGAACCGATGATCGATTTCATCTATTGTTTAGCAATACGAACCTGATTCGATTGACACAGGCCTTCAATCAAATGTTACGAACTGTTGATTTTCGAACCTGGTGGACGTGGCCTGACAACTTCAACGAGACCGACGCTCTCCGCTTACCACGAGCTCATCGCTTATCGAGACGATGTAAGACTTGGATACTGCCACCACGATCTGACGTTTTAAATCGTTCAAGTCCGAAACAAATTGATATAGAGATGTTTCTTGTCCTATTTGCCAATGAGGTCCCTGCCTACATGGCAGATTGATTGATGTCAATTGATCAAGCACGCGGTGCGATGCGCATCGGGTCACTTCGCGAGACAGTGTGGAAGCACCGTCATCCCGCGGACACGATGTCCGACGATTGCGACGTGTGTCGACGTTGCGATAAGTGCGGCGTCAATGCGCCGCTACGCGCGGGTGGTCGGTTTTCGCTGCGCGTCCTGACGAGCAACGCGCGCCGGCGTCACTTCCGCGCTTCGTCTCGGGTGCCGGCCGACCCGGTGTCGACGTGCATCGACGTCGCCTGTTCCGACATGACGTCCCGGCTCCGCGACGAATTCGAGGATCTCGACAGTGACAAAAGGGCGCGCGTGTGCCGCGCGCTCGTCACGATGCCGCTCGTGCGCATCCATCGCGGCAACGTCAGCGGCAACGCTCGGCTCACGTGTGAGAACAAGAAAGTCTGCTTTGAGCGTGATCGAAATTTCGCAGCGAGATCGCGTACGGGGCGCAATCCGACGCGTAAACGAAACGCCGCCGGCAAGCCGGCGGCAAAAGATGCGTCCATGGATGACGCGGCGCACCTGAGGCACTCGATTCGGCAAGCGCGGGGCATTCAGCAGTGAACGACCCGCGCGACGCCGCTGTGCCAGCGTCGCCCGCTCAATTCTGCGTGAGCGGATTCAGCGTCGTGCACAGGAAGCCCGTGCAGTTGGCCGGCTTGAAGTAGAACGACGCCATCACCGGAGTCGACGTGCCGAGCGCGAGATCGCCCAGATACGCGGCGCCCTGCGCGCCGAAATTGTTCGACTGCTGGACGAAGCTGTCGCCGGTCGACTGGATCGCGGCCGACTGGTACGTGAAGGTCGGCGACTGGGTCTGGTCCTTCACGTAGACCCACGAGATCGTGCTGCCGAACAGCATCCCGCCCTTCGCGCGATAACCCTTCGCGCCTTCGCTGTTGGCCTGCGCGATGAAGTCGCTGACGTTCGTCGCCGGCACCAGCGCATCGTACGTATAGGTCGCGTTCGACGCGTTGTTCTTCATGTACACGTTCGCCTGCACCGATCCGACCATCATCGGGCCCAGGAACCAGTAGCCCGACTGGCCCTGGCCGTTCGCCTGCGTGAGGAACGCGTTCGTGTCGGCCGGCAACGCCGTCGTCGCGTACGTATAGGTCGCCGACGAGCCGCCGTCCTTGCGATAGAGATAGCCGTACGTGAGCGGCCCTTCGTAGCGGTAGCCGCTCGTGCCTTGCGCGTTGGCCTGGTTGACGAAGCCCGTCATGTCGGACGGCGCCGCCTGCAACTGGTACGTGTACGTCTGCGCCGCGCCGTCGTTCACGAAGATCGAACGCGACCCGCCGTTCGACGCGTTGTAGAAGTAGTCGCCCAGATAGCGATAGCCCTTCGCGCCTTCGCTGTTGAGCAGCGTCAGGAAGCTCGCCTGATCCGCCGCGGTCGGCTGCGCGTCGTAGCGCAGCGTCAGCGTGCTGCCGCCCGAGCCACCGCTGCCGCCGCTTCCCGTCCCGCCGGAACCGGTGCCGCCGGTGCCGCCACTTCCGCCGTTGTTGCTCGTGCCCGATCCGCCGCCGGCCGAAGCGGGCGAGGCATTGTCGTCGCCGCCGCAAGCAGTCAGCGCCAGACAGGTCAATACGATCAATGCAACGGCTTTCATCGGAATCACCTTTCAAACGAACAGGACGAACGCAACCGGTACGCGCGAATGGTTCCGCACGCACGGACCATCACGAATCAAGCATCAGGAATCGGCCGGCGGCGCCCCGCCGGCCCGGGAACGTCAGTTGACCTGGAGCTGGCCACCGCGGCCGAGGCCGCCCTTGACGTCCTGCGCCTTGTAGCTGCGCAGCGCAACGACCATCTTGTTGTACGCGTCGATGAACGCGACGACCGTCGCCTTGCCTTCCGGCGTCGTCGAGAAGCCCGCGAGCGCGCCGCCCACGCCGCCGCCGAAGCCGCCCAGCGCCGCGCCGTAGTTGGTCGCCGTCGAGCTGCCTTCCGACGCCGCGATCTGCACGGCCGAGCGCACGTCGAACAGCGTCAGCGTGACGACCGATGCCTTCGTCTGCAGGTGGCCCGCCACCGCCGCGACCGCGCTGTTGCCGATCAGCCCGCCGATCATGCTGCCGATGCCGCCGATCGGCGAATCGTTGATGACGATCTGCGGTTCCATGTAATAGTCGGCCGCGACACGCTGGCCCTTCTGCTGCTTCGAGCCCGCGCGGTATTCGCCCGAGTTGCGTTGCAGCTGCGTGATGCGCGACAGGCGCGCGTCGCTCTTCTGGTTGCCGATCGACGTGATCACGAAGCAGTTCGACTGCTGGACGGCCAGGCGCAGCAGCGGGTCGATCGTCGTCATCTTGGTCGCGCTGCCGAACGGGCCCCACCAGTCGGCGTTGCGGCCATCATCGACGGCAATCGTGCCGAGCGGCGACGCGCAGCGCTGCAGCCCCGAATCGGCGCCGGCGCTCGTGCCGCCCGCGGCGGCACCGGTCACGCCCGCGTTCTGGCCGCCGGGCGTCACCACGCCGCCGCAGCCCGTCACGGACGCGCAAAGCGCCGCCACCAGCGCACCTTGAGTGAGACGTTGGGAAAGGATGGTCTTCATGTCGTTATTGATCGATTAGAGTCGTTGTCCGGCTTATGTGTTCGTGCGAACTTCGATAAGCCCCCCGGCTGGCGCGCGATGGTGGTCTCCCCGCTGCTGCCCCCGTTGCTTCAGGCCCGGTCAGTAGTACCAGTACGTCTGCTGCCAGACGCCGTAGTACGGATAGCCCGAGTACCAATAGTCGTAATAGCGGTCACGCCATTCCGTGCGCCATTTCCAGTCTTCTTCGTCTTCCTTCTTGGCCTTGCGCGCCAGGTCGAGCAGCTTCTTCGACTCCTTGTCGCCACGGCCGGCCGCGATCGACAGCCACTTCTCCGCTTCGCGCGCGTCGGACCCCATTTCCTCGAGGCCGAACAGGTAGAAACTGCCGAGCGCCTTCTGCGCCCGCAGGTCGCCGCGCTCGGCGGCCTCGCGCATCCACTTGAGTGCCTGGTAGCTGTCCTGGCGCACGCCGTCGCCGCGGAAATAACGCAGGCCGAGGTCGTAGGCGGCCTTCGGCTGGGTCTTCGCGGTCTGCTTCAGCGCAGCGATGCGCGGGCTTTCCTGGTCTTCCGAATCGTCCCTTTTTTGGTAGGACACCTGATCTTTAGGACGGTCGGAACAACCTGTGTCGTCGCAGATCCGCACCGTGTTGCTGGTGATCGACGGATCCTGCGCGCACGCGGCCAGTAGCAACAGCAGCCCCGGTGCGAGTAAACGGCGGTACATTGTTACTTCCCTCAGGTTCTATTGGCGCCGCAATTCTTCGAGCTATCCCACCCCGGCGAGCTCGTACCCGGCGGCGCGCGGCGCAACGGATACAATCCGCCAACGCCGACACGCACTCCAAGGCTCTCTCAGGTTCTCTCTTCGAATCGTTCAGTCACTGCTTCATTGTTCCCGCGTTTCGCTGCACCGCCTGTGGCCGGCATCGATCTCCAAACATGACGCGAAAAACAATAGTGACGTGGTGAGCAATAATAATGGAGAAAAATGGCATGTCAAGGTCATTCGCTTTTTCAAAGCTTGCATGACGCGTCAGTTTTGATATGCTCACCCTCGCCAAAACCCCTGGAGACCCCATCGAGATGTCCAACAGCGAGCAGGCCAACGTCGATCTGATCACCGCCAACAAGGTGCGCGACCTACTGAACCGGAACGGCATTCCGCCGCGAAGTCACAACACGACGATCGCGAACGTGCTCGGCCTGAGCTTCTCGGTCGTCACGCGCAAGATGAAAGGCCTGATCCCGTGGAACCTGTCGCAGTTGCAGGACATCGCGACGCACTTCGGCGTGCCGCCCGCGATCCTGCTCGACGACAAGGGCACGCAGCCGGCCGCCGCCGAGATGGTCGACGCGACGCTCGTGATCGAGTCGCGGCGCTTCCGCTGCCGCGCCGCGATCTCGACCAAGGCCAGCAGCCAGATCGAGACGGATTTCGTCGCGCTGCAGTGGCAGGGCGAATGGCTCATCACCGAGCGTCAGCACGCGCGCGAAGGCCGCACGTATCCGGTCGACGTCATCGAGCTGCGCTCGACCCAGCCGAACGTGTATGCGGCGCGGATCGCCGTGGTCGACGATTCGCAGGATGTCGCCGAAACGGTATGTGAATATTTCATCGAAAAAGGCGTGAACGCGATTCCGTACTTCGACGGCGCAGCGTTCCGCAAGGCGCTGGAGGTCGAGGATTTCGACGGCTACATCCTCGACTGGATGCTCGGCGACCAGACGGCCGCCGAACTCGTGCGCGGCATCCGCTCGAGCGAGAACAGCGGCGCGCCGATCTTTCTGCTGACCGGAAAGATCTCGACCGGCGAAGCCAGCGAGGACGAAATCGCGCACATCGTGTCGCACTACAACGCGCGCTGCGAGGAAAAACCGGTGCGCCTGCCGATCCTGTTCGCCGAAGTGGCGCGCGAACTGAAGATCCCTCTGCCGGCTCCCGCCGCCGCGAACTGAGGCCGCAACGACAAATCACCACCGCACGACCGAGGGCACGACATGCGAATTTCGACCATCTGGATCAAGAGCCTGCTGACGGCCTGCCTGCTCGGCATCGCGGCCGCGACCTGGGCCGCTTCGTCGTTTACGTTCACCGTCGACGGCAAGATCGACAAGCACAACCAGCAAGGCGGGACGGCCTACGTGTTTTCCGAGCAGGCGCTGATGGCGCTGCCGCAGCACACGATCGTCACGTCGACGAGCTGGACGCCGAAGGCGACCTTCACCGGCCCGCGTCTGTCCGACGTGCTGAAGATCGTCGGCGCGCACGGCACGCAGATCGAGTTCCACTGCATCGACGAATACACGTTCACGATCCCCGTGTCCGACGCCGATCGTTACGGCGTGATCCTCGCGCGAACGATGAACGGCAAGGTGCTCGGCAACGACAACTATGGCCCGCTGTGGATCATGTACCCGCGCGACCAGTATCCCGATGAACTGAAGACGCCGCTCGGCGAGGCCAAGTTCGCGTGGCAGATCATCGGCCTGACGGTGAAATGAAACGCCGGCGATGGAAAAATAGAAAAATCATCCTGGTCCTCGGCTCGCTGTGGATCATGGGGTTCGCCGCGTGGGCGTTCCTGCTGTGGGACCTCCTCGCCACGTCGGTCAACGAGGGCGTGCTCGAAGGGCCGCGCGAAGGCGTGTTCTGGACTGCCGCGCAATACCGGAACGTCTATACGCGATTCGACCGGCAGCTGATCCTCTACGCAACGCAGCAGGACGACGACTTCGATCACGTGCAGATGCAGCTCGACAGCCTGTCGGTGTCGTTCGGGTTCCTGCAGCGGCCCTCCGAAGTATCTGAATACTGGCTGCGCATCCCGCGCGCGCGCAACGAGATCGGCGCGCTCGGCGAATTCATGACGCGCCTGAAGCACGACGTGCCGTTGCTGCGCGGTGCGCCGAAGAACGCGCGGCAGCTGATCGACGAGGTCAATGCGTACTGGCCGAAGGTCAACGGCCTCGCGAACTACTTCCGCGCGATCGAGATGGCGCAGCGCGACTTCACGTTCCGTCAGCTGAAGGAAAAGCAGCGCGCGATCCTGATCCTCGGCACCGTGCTCGGCGTGATCCTGTGCGCGCTGTTCCTGCTGCTGTTCTACACGATGCGCACGCGTGACGACCTGCTCGAACGACAGGATGCGGCGCTCGACGCCGAGCGCAAGGCGTCCGACCGCGCGTTCGAAATGATCGAGGCGAAGAACGCATTCCTCGGGATGGTCAGCCATGAGTTGCGCACGCCGCTGCAGGCGATCTGCGGGTCGATCGAGATCCTGCTCGCGCGCCCGCAATCCGACGCGAACCTGAAGACGATCCGGCGGTTGCAAAATTCCGCGCTGTCGCTCGAAGCCCTCGTCAGGGACCTGACCGACTACATCAAGCTGCGCTCGACCAAGCGCCTCGCCGAACTGGAAACGGTCGGCATGGCGTCGCTGCTCGCCGAAGTCATCGAGCCGCTGCGCAAGAAGATCGCGGCCAGGCGTATCGCGGTCGCGCAGCAGGTCGAACCGCGCGATCTCTCGATCCGCTCGGATCGCAAGCTGTTGCGACAGGTGCTGTCGAACCTGATCGAGAATTCCGTCAAGTACACGCTCGGCGGATCGATCGACATATCGATCGCACTCGCCGACGCACCGGCCGGCAAGCAACTGACGATCGCCGTGCGCGACACGGGCACCGGCATCGCGAAGCAGCATCTGCCGAAGATCTTCGAGCCGTTCTATCGTGCGAACGACGCGGTCGGGCTGCATGTGGACGGGATCGGCATGGGGCTTGCCGTCGTGCGCGAAATCGTCACGACGCTGCGCGGCCATGTGGACGTGCGCAGCGTGGTCGGCGAAGGCAGCGAATTCGTCGTGACGCTGCCCGTCGAAGTGCCCGACGTCACCGAGGCCGCCGGCGAAGCGCCCGCATGGCCGGCCGCCGCCGCGCATCGCGGCCGGCGCGCGCTGGTCGTCGACGACAACGACAACGCGCGCGAAACGCTCGGCGCGATGCTGTCGGCGCTCGGCATCGACGCCGATCTGTGCGGCACCGGCCAGGAAGGCGTCGCGCGCTTCGGCACGGGCCGCTACGACATCGTGGTTCTGGATCTCGAACTGCCGGACCTGAGCGGCTTCGAGGTTGCGCGCCGCATTCGCGCGGTCGCGCGGCCGGACGACGACGGCCGCCATCCGGCGATCCTCGGCGTCAGCGCGTATGAATCGGCCGCGCTGCGCGAGAACCAGCGCGTGTTCGACGAATTCCTGCCGAAGCCGGTACACCTGCGCGAACTCGGCGCCCTTGTCGAGAAGTTGCTCGGCTGAATCGGCGTGCCGCGTGCAAACGCGCACGGCATCGCGCGCCGGCGCCGCGTCATGCGCTCCCGCTCACATTCCCGTTCATTCGCCGATCAGATGCAGGACGATATCGCGCCGGTGCGCCGCGCGACGATGCTCGAACAGATAAATCCCCTGCCAGGTGCCGAGCACCATGCGGCCATGCTCGACCGGAATCGACAGCTGCACCTGCGTGAGCGCCGTGCGCAAATGGGCGGGCATGTCGTCGGGGCCTTCGGTGTCGTGCTCGTAGCGGCTTTCGTCTTCCGGCGCGAGCGTCGCGAAGTAGCGCTCCAGATCGCGCCGCACCGACGGATCCGCGTTCTCCTGGATCAGCAGCGAAGCCGACGTATGCCGGCAAAACACGGTAAGCAGGCCCGTGCGAATCGACTGCTGGTCGATGAACGCACGCACCTGCGGCGTGAACTCGACGAGGCCGCCGCCGTGCGCATCGACGGCGATATGCGTGATGGCTTGTTGCATGGCCATAGCGTCAGGCCAGCGCCGCGAAACCGTCGGCTTCGATCTGCCGGGCATCGGTGGGGCGCACGACGCGCGCGACTTCGACGCCGTCGCGCAGGAACACCAGTGTCGGCCACAGCTTGACGCGGAACGAGCGGCCGAGCGGGCGGCCCGGCCCGTCCTCGATCTTCAGGTGGCGCACGGCGGGATGGGCGGCGAACGATTCGACGATCGCGGGCTGCGCGGCCGCGCAGATGCCGCACCAGTTGGCGCCGAATTCGATGACGGTCGCGCCGGCGAGTGCGTCGACTTCCTCGCGCGTGGGCGCGTTGGCGGTATAGCGTTGCAGCGTGTCCATCGGGGCCCTCATGTGCAATTCCGGAATGTGGCCGTGCGGCGCGCGAGGCGCGGCGGCATGCGGCCTGCGATTTCTTACTGTAGCCGAAAAGCCTGCGTGGCGCCGATGCGCTCATGGCCGCTCGCGCGCCGCGTGCTCGCGCCGTTGCCGCGCATCACAGGCACTGGAGGGCGAGCAATTTTCGTGCGTCGCCGCATCGCGACAATCCCCGGATGAGACGACAAGAATCGGAGCGCCGAGCGGCCGCAACAGGATCAGCATGCAAACCGATCCCTCAACGAAGCGAAGGCCCCGACCATGAACGCTCCGCATCGCGTCACCGAACCGAACATCCTCTATTTCGGCACGCCCGTCGTGCTGGTCAGCACGCTGAATCCGGATGGCACGGCCAATCTCGCGCCGATCTCGTCCGCGTTCTGGCTCGGCTGGCGCGGCGTAATCGGCATCGCCGCCAGTTCGCAGACCACCCGCAACCTGCTGCGCACCGGCGAATGCGTGCTGAACCTGCCGTCCTCCGCGCAAGCGCACGCGGTCGACCGAATCGCACGGACGACGGGCACGCATCCGGTGCCCGACGGCAAGCGCGCGAAGGGCTACGTGTACGAACCCGACAAGTTCGGCACGGCCGGGCTGACGGAGACGCCATCGCAAACCGTGCGGCCGCCGCGTGCGCTCGAGTGCCCGATTCACCTGGAAGCGGTCGTCGCGGCCACGCACGGCCTCTCCGATGAAACACCGGACCTGCGCGGGAAGATCACGCTGTTCGAGGTGCGCATCCAGCGCGTGCACGTGCATCCGGACCTGCTGATGGACGGCCATCCGAACCGCATCGATCCGGACAGATGGTCGCCGCTGATCATGAGCTTTCAGCGATTTTACGGCCTGGCGCCGCGGCAGCTGCATGCGTCGAGGCTCGCCGAGATTCCCGAGCGCGCGTATCGCAGCCCCGACATCGAGCGTTCGCGCGAGGCGGGCGTGCCGGCCGACGCCGGGCGGTGATGAAGCGCGATGTGGCGGCCCGCGCCGGCCGTTGCGCCGAGACCGATCGGATAAAATACGGCCGGCCATGCTCATTGGCCGATGACCGAACCGACGGAGTGTTTTCAGTGATTCAAGCTACCCCAGTATTCAAGGACAACCTCGCGCAATTGCCGGCCATCGACGGCATCGCGCGCATCGATCTCGTCGGCGCGAACGGCGACGTGGTCGCCAGCATCGAGAACCAGCCCGGCAAGCAGGGTTCGCTCGCGGTCTACCATTACCTGAAGCAGGCATTCGGCGCGCTCGACGCGAAGGCTGCCGAGCATGGCCTCGCGGTGTTCGCGGAGCACACCGCCGACGCACGCAACCGCCCCGGCGCGCACCCGAACGTCGATCGCCTGCTCGCGATCGTGGCCGGCGGCGACGCGCTACGCATCGACGTCGTCGCGAAGGGCTGAGCGACAGGCGGGACCATGACGCCGCACCTCGATGCGCTGCACGCTCACGCATCTCGTCAACGGGCGCCAATGCATGCCGCGTCATCGTTCCGCCGTCCGAGCCGCGCGATTCAGTCATGCGGGACCGAACGCCCGCACGCGCCGGCAAACACGCTCCGTTTTCGTCGAGCGCGCGCAGTCGCCCCTCGTCCGAGGTGCGGCTTGACGAACCCCTCGCCCCGCCCGCCGCCCGTCATTCTCGCGATCGGCTCCTTGATTTAAACGACGCCCCGGGAAAGCCGCCAGCCATCTCGCCGACAAATCGTGTCGTTCGTCACTCCACCACGCCAAGCTTTTCGCAGCCGGCACACACGCGCGTCACGCGTGCATACCCATACGGGACCCGCGTGCCGTAGCGGCATCGAACATGCCGGGCTCGTTGACGAACACGGTACCGTTTGCCAGCGCGACCGGCGCCCGGTCTTGTCCTGGCGCGACGCGTTGCGCCGTGTGCGAGGCGACGGGCGATGCGTCGAATAAAACGGTAGCGAAGGGTACCTGCATGCGGCACTCGAACAGCAGCGCGCCGCCGCACCGTCGTCACTCCACGGGCTCCTCGCGCGCATCGTCGGCATCACGCTGATCGCGGTCGGCGCCGCAGCGGCAGCCTGTTTTTTCTCGGAGACGGCATCGATCCGTCTGACAGCGTGGCGATCGTCGCGAGTACGGAAGCGTTCGCGCTAGTCCATTGAACCGGATGAATTGCACCGGATGCGTCGAGTTGGATCGGAGTACTTCCACTTCAACGGGGCGGCCTGCTTGTTGTATTGGCGGATGTAGCGCATGAGCTTTT
>NZ_CADFEO010000021.1:0-156121 GCF_902833075.1 Burkholderia sp. BCC0405 | reverse complement strand
GCCATCGTTCGGCTGCGCTGCATCGACAGCAGTTCTTCCCGCTCGGCTTCGCTCAGATTCATTTTGCCCATGCACCATTAGATCAGTGCAATTTCATTGGTTCAATGGACTAGCGCGCGTCGGCCGGCGCCGGCGCGCGGGTATCGCTCGGCGTCTCGCCGAAGCGCGCGCGATAGCTGCGGCTGAAGTGCGCGCTGTTGTTGAAGCCCCAGCGAAACGCGATCTCGCTGACCGTCAGGTGCTTCAGCGACCGGTCGCGCAGGTCGGCGCGACAGCGTTCGAGCCGCCGCGCCAGGATGTAACGCGTGAGCGGCATCCCTTCGATTTCGAAGATGCGCGCGAGCTGGCGCGGCGACAGGTGGATCGCGCGGCTCACCGAGTGGCTGTCGAGATCGTCGTCGGCGAGATGGCTGTCGATGAACGCCTTTGCGCGCGACAGCGTGTGGACGGTCGACTTGGTCGGCGACGCGTCGCCGTCGCGCAGCCGCAGCATCGACTGCACGAGCTCGAGGATCGCGGCGGCGCGCCGTTCGCGTGCGTCGGGCGTGGCTTCCTGCGGCGCGGCGAGCAGCGCATAGACCTGCCGCACGGCCCACGACGCGATGCCGTCGTCACGGTCGATCTTGACGAGGCTGCGGTAGCGCCACGGGCCGACGCGCGCCTCGAACAAGTCGCGCGGCACGTCGAGCACGGTCATCGCCATGTCGGCGGGAAAGCCGTGACCGTATGGCATCGACGTGTCGTAGAGGACGAGGTCGCCGGGCCCGTGCTGCATGCAGTCGACGTCCTGGAACGTATAGCCTTGCCCTGCGTGCATCAGGCAGATGAACACGGCGTCGCGCGGGTCCGCATGGATGTTGTGCGGGGTGCGCACGACCGCGTGCCGGTTCGCGACGATGTCGCAGGCGCCGAACAGCCCGAGATCGCGCCTGCGCAGCGACGCGTCGATGCCTTCGGACGACTTGCCGCTGCATTCGATCCGCACGAGCGTGCGAGCGACATGGTCGACCCAGAAGTCGACGCGTTCGTGGCCGCGTACGGCGCGCGTCGAGATCGTGGCGATCTCCGTGCTGGTGTCCGGCATGACGTTCTCCCAATGACCGCTCGTGCGGCGCAGTCTCGGGCAGGGCGAATGACGCGGTCAATCGGTGAAAGACCCGGGACAGGCCTGTGACGCGCCTGCAGCGGGGCGTTGCGGGGGCAGGCGCGATCGATGTCCGGCCGAGTCAAAGGAAGCGGCCGTGCGAGTCAAGACACGTGTGCGATTTCGGGTTAGGTCGTGCCGGCTCACTTCGATGCAGTCGATTGCAGGCCGAGCGGCACGTCCTGCTCGTAACCCATCTTGCCGCCGCGGAATTCGACGCTGACGTAGCCGGCCCGCCGCGCGTCGGCGACGTTCGCATAGATCGACGTCATCACCATGCCCGCGTCGCAGTCGAACGGGATCGTGCGGTCGATGCGGCCCGTCGCGATGTTCACGGCCCGCAGCGACTGCATCGCGATGCCGCACTTGTCCGACAGCGCATAGACGCCGACCAGCATGTGCGTCTTCGTGCGATACCACATCGGAATATCGACGGTGCCGTCGAGCTGGAGGTGATCCTGATCGTTGTCGTTCAGTCTCCCGACTTCGTTCAGCGTGATCGGGAATGCCTTGCGACCGTCGTCCCAGGTGCCGGTTGCCGTTTGACCGGCGACGTTCAGCGCGATCGGGCAGGGCTTCGGCCGCGATGGCGATGCGGCCGGCACGACTGGCGATTCGGCACTCGATGCGGGCGGCGATGCTTCGCACAGTGTCATGCGGCCATCGGGCTCGCGGCGGCCCCGCAACGGGATCGGCTTGCGATGCGCGTCGTAGTAGTAGCTGCCGTCGACGCGCCAGCGGCCCGCGTCGCTGCGGTCGATGGCGTCGTAGGTCTGCAGCGATACGTGGACGGGCGCATTGCCGATCGTGCCGGTGTAGTTGACGACTTCGTACCAGCCTGCGCAAGACGTGGCCGGCGCGCATGCGCACAGCGCGGCGAGCATGGCGGCGAACGGGGAGACGTAGCGGGCACGGCAGGTGTTGCGGGGCATGGGCGGTCTTTGTGCGTGGCGGTGGTTCGGGCATCACGGATATCGGCCCGGCCGCGTCGCGTTGCGCGGCCGCCCGCCGGGATGCACGCCATTGTATTCATCCGCCAGTCCCGGATCGCCTGCATCCGCGAATGCGGCGACACGGGAATGCTCGTGACACGGGCCGGTCGCGAAACCGCGCAGGCTGCGCGATCCGGTCGACCGCCCCGCTACCGACGACCTCAGACCGCACTGGCCTCGTCGATCCGGCGAATGTCATCCTGATCGAGCCGAACGCGGATCGCCTCGCCGAGCGATGCCAGCTGCGCCAGCGACGTCGCGCTCGCGATCGGCGCGGTGATCGTCGGCCGCGCGATCTGCCATGCGAGCGCGATCGCGGCCGGCTGCGTGCCGTGCTTCGCCGCCACCGCATCGAGCGCCGCGAGGATGCGCAGCCCGCGTTCATTGAGATACCCGGCGACGCGATCGCCGCGCACGCTCTTCTTCAGGTCGGCCTCGCTGCGGTACTTGCCCGACAGGAAGCCGCTTGCGAGCGCGTAGTAATTGACGACACCGAGCTTCAGGTCGCGCACGACCGGTTCGAGATCGCGTTCGTAGTCGGCGCGATCGAACTGGTTGTATTCGGGCTGGATGACCTGGTACGCGGGCAGGCCGTCGCGCTTGCTGATGGCGGCCGCTTCGCGCAGGCGTGCGCCGCTGTAGTTCGATGCACCGATGATTCGCACCTTGCCCGCGTCGATCAGCGTCTGATAGGCGCCGAGCGTTTCTTCGAGCGGGGCCGTATCGGCGAGATCGCTGTGCGAGAAATACAGGTCGATGTAATCGGTCTGCAGACGGCGCAGCGAATCGTCGGCGGCTTTCAGGATGTTGTCCCGGGTCAGCCCCGCGCGCGCGGCCAGCAGGCCGACCTTAGTCGAGATCACGACCTGCTCGCGCTTGCCGGAACGCTTGAGCCACTTGCCGATGATCGTTTCCGATTCGCCGCCGCTGTTGCCGGGGGCCCAGGCCGAATAGACGTCGGCCGTGTCGATGAAGTTGATGCCGGTGTCGGCGAGCGCGTCGAGCAGCGCAAACGACGTGTTCTCGTCGACGGTCCAGCCGAAGACGTTGCCGCCGAACGCGAGCGGCGAAACCTGGGTGTTCGATGTGCCGAGGGTGCGTAGTGCCATGTTCTGCTCCGATATCTGCTGGGTGACGGAATTGAACTGCGGGATGGGCCGGGACGAGTGCGGCGAGACGACGGGTACGGGGTGCGGTCACGCCGATGTCGCGGGACGCCGGACATTCTCGCCGATCGCTCCGATTCATGCAGGCGGCGCGCGGCCGCGATGGCGGACGGCTTGACGCAGATGACGGACGCCTCGTCCGTTGTGTGAGCGCTTCGCGCGGCTGCGTTCGATCGGGAACCGATTTTTGTTGCGGCTGGCGCGACGGGGCACGGAACGGCGTGTGGGCGGAAGTGGGCGGGAAGGTGGATGCTCCGGCATTGCGCCGGAGCGGGCGGGACGACGGGCGGCAGGCAACCGCCCGTGTATTGGTGAGCCGGTCAGCGCAACTGCACGGCGGCGAGAAACAGCACCATGCTGCCGATCGCGCCGTCCAGCACGCGCCACGCCATCGCCTTGCGGAACCACGGCGCCAGCAGTCGCGCCCCGTAGCCGAGCCCGAGGAACCACACGACGCTGACCGACATCGCGCCGATCGCGAACGCGAGCCGCGCGCCTTCCGGCTCGCGTGCGCCGGCCGTGCCGATCAGCAGGAAGGTGTCGAGATACACATGCGGGTTGAGCCACGTGAACGCGAGCGTCATCAGCACGATCGCGAGGCCGCTCTGCGGCGGCGGCGCGATTGCGTCGCCGCGCACGTCGAGCGTTTCGTGGCCCGGCTTGAACGCGCGGCGCAGCGCGTTGATGCCGAACCACGCGAGATACGCGAGGCCGACGTACAGCACCGCGTGGACGAAGGTCGGATAGCGTTCGACGAGCGCGGATGCGCCGCCGACGCCCGCGCCGATCAGGATCATGTCGGACAGCGCGCACAGCAGCACGATCTTGCCGACGTGCGAGCGCATGATGCCTTGCCGCAGCACGAAGGCGTTCTGCGCGCCGATGGTGACGATGAGCGATCCGCAGAGTGCGGCGCCGTGGGAAAAAGCGAGCCAGTTCATGGTGGGTGACAGCAGTGGAAGCAGTAGACGGATGAATCGGGTAGCGCTAGTCTGCGGTCAGCATGAAAATAAGAGAAGCTAAATCACCTAATGCGGATTAAGGAAATCTAATGCTCGACTACGCGTTGCTCGATGCCCTCGCGGCCGTGATCCGGCACGGTTCGTTCGAGCGGGCGGCCAAGGAGCTGAACGTCACGCCGTCGGCCGTGTCGCAGCGCGTGAAACTGCTGGAGGAGCGGGTCGGCAGCGTGCTCGTCAAGCGCGGTCAGCCGTGCGTCGCGACGACGTCGGGTGCATTGCTGTGCCGGCATACCGAACGCGTGCAGCTGCTCGAGGCCGAGCTGGGTGGCAGGATGCCGGCGCTGCCGGGCCAGATCGCGAGCGCGTGGCCGACGTTGCGCGTGGCCGTCAACGACGACAGCGTTGCGACGTGGTTCATCGACGCGGTCGGGCCGTTCTGCACGGAGCGCGAGACGTTGCTCGACCTCGTGATCGACGACCAGGATTACACGGCCTCGCGCATTCGCGACGGCAGCGTGCAGGGCGCCGTGACCGCGCAGGCCGAGCCGATCCAGGGGTGCCGGTCGGAGCGGCTCGGGCGCATCCGCTATCGCGCGGTGTGCGCGCCGGCGTTTTACGAACGCTACTTCGGCGCGGGCATTACGCGCGATGCGCTGCGCCGTGCGCCGTGCGTGATGTTCAATCCGAAGGACGGGCTGCAGGCGCGTTTCATCCGGCGCGTGACGCGCGCGGATCTCGATCCGCCGCAGCACTGGATACCGCACGTCGCAGGCTACCTGCGTGCATGCGAAACGGGATTGGGATGGGGGATGTGCCCGGACCGGATGGTCGACCGCCAGCTGGCGGCGGGTGAGCTGGTCGACATGTCGCGCGGGCGAACGATCGACATCGACCTTTACTGGCAGAGCTGGCGTTTGTCGATCGGCTGGCTCGACGATTTCAGCGCGGCGCTGAAGGCGCGTGCCGCGCTGTTTCTCGATTGATCGATCGCGTGACGCAGGCGGCGCGCGAGAGGCGCGCGCCGTGCGGCATCACATCAGACGTGATGCAAACCGTCGAAATCGACGATTTGGACGTGGCGGCCCTGCATTTCGATCAGGCCGCGCTTCTGGAATTTCGACAGCGTGCGGCTGACCGTTTCGAGCGTCATGCCGAGGTAGCTGCCGATGTCTTCGCGCGTCATCCGCAGGTTGAATTCCGACGGCGAGTAACCGCGCTTCAGGTAGCGTGACGATACGTCGAGCAGGAACGCGGCGACGCGTTCTTCGGCATTCAGCGAACCGAGCAGCATCGTTTGCGACGTTTCGCGCACGATCTGTTCGCTCATCAGCTTGTGCATGCGCAACTGCATCGAACCGGCTTCGGAGCACAGCGCCTTGAGCGCGCTGTACGGAATCACGCAGACGGAGCTGTCTTCCAGCGCGACTGCCGTGCGCGGATGCGTGTCGTCGCAGATGCCGTCGAGGCCGAGCGCTTCGCCGGCGAGATGCAGCCCGGTGACCTGCTCGCGGCCGTCGTGGCGCGTCGCGACGGTTTTCAGCGAACCGGAGCGTACCGCGTACAGGTTGTCGAATGCGTCGCCTTCGCGGAACAGCGCTTCCCCGCGCTTGACGGGGCGCGCCGCGCAGATGACCGACTCGAGACGACTGAGCGCTTCGGGCGCCAGGCCCTGCGGCATGCACAGGTGCCGCATTGCGCATGACGAGCAGTGCGCGGCCTGGCGAGGAGCCCAGCTGCCGGCATGAGGCGTGGCGGCGGGACGTGTGGCGACGGGCGTCAGCATGATCGTTTACTCCGGCGTTGAATCGACTGAATCATTGTCCCACCGCAACTTGCCGCTGTCGGGTGACAAAACGTCGCGACTGCCCGCGCATGCCGGATGCGGCTCACGCGGCCGGTGTGTCGACGTTGGCGGCCGCCGGAATCAGCAGCACGGGCAGGCTCGCGTGGCGCACGCATTGCTCGGCGATGCTGCCGAGCACGAGACGGCGGAACCCGCGGCGGCCGTGCGTGCCGAGCACGAGCAGATCGGCATCGAACGCTTTTGCGCCGTCGAGGATCAGCGACGACACGTCGTTGAGCGACGTCGCTTCGCTCAGCTTCGTCTCGCCCTTCACGCCCGCTGCCTGCATCAGCGCAGTGAAATCCTTCGCGAGTGCGTTGCCCTGCTCGACGAGCTGGTCGCGCAGCACGGACGGATCGTAGCCGGGTACGTTGTAGTAGATCGCGGCGTTCTCGACGACGTAGAACGGTTGCAGCTCGGCGCCGTGCGATTTCGCGAGCGCCAACGCGGCATCGAACGCGTGGCGGGACGTGTCGCTGCCGTCGACGGCAACCAGAATACGCTTGTACATAGTGTCTCCGAGTGGCGGGTTGAAACGTAGTCGGCCGGATGGCCGATCGGGCTGGGCAATGCGCAATGCTGCGAGGCAGAGTAAACCAATGGCCGGGACTTTGCAGTGCGGCGCCGATCGTGCCGTGCGACAGCGCCGCTTCCGTTTCTGCGGCGTACTGCCCTGCCATGCACTTGGCGCAGGCTGCGCCGCGTGTCGCGCGCCGTGGGCGTGGGGGGCTGTCTGCATTGTCGGCGGAATTGCATGCGCGCGCATCGATGTCGCGTGTGGCAAACGCACACGCACACGCAAGCGCAAGCGCATACGCATCGCCGCGCGCGCCGATCGCATCGACACGACGCGACGCGACACGACGCAACGGTCACGCGGTTGCCTCGCCCGCATCGCCATTCAATCGCAATCGCGCCGTTTCGACATGACCTCGATCAATGCAAGTGTGTCGCGGCGATTCACGGCATGCATGACACCGCCACTGTCGCCGCGCGGAATCGTTCGCTTTTGCATCGCGCAGTGACTGGCCACGGTCGACGCGCATCAATGGCGTACGCCGGCCCCCAGCCATCGGCTGTCGGCCGATACCGGTTCGCAAACGAACGATCGATTCAAACGCCGCGCCGGCTATCTCGGCACGTCCGTCAGCTCGAAAACGCGCTCCGGCCGCCGCTGGTGGCTGGGCCAGTACGCGCTGCCGTACATCCGGTGGACGGGGCCGAACAGCGCGTCGCTCATGGGCGGCGGCGCGTCGAAGCCTTTCTCGATCACCCTGTAGCCGGCACGCAGCGCGAACGCCGGATGATTGCCGCCGGGGCGGCTGTCGAAACCGGCGAAGCCGTCGCCAGCTTCCGGCATCGCGTTGACGAGCGACGCGTTGCTGCGCGTGATCTGGTCGGGCGAAATCGGCCCGCCGCCGGCGAGGCGCGCCGCCTCGCGGTTCTTGCCGTCGGTGTCGACCGTGCTGTCGTGCGTGTCGTCGTTGTCGAGCTCGATGCTGCGGGGATGCGAACGTGCGGTTTGACCGGATGATTCCATCGCGGCTCTCCTCGCGGCGAAGCGTTCCGGATCGAAGCAAATCCCGTTCCGGGCGTGACGGGAAAAGGCGCGCGGGCGATCGCCGCGGTCGCGCGACGCGCACTGATTTGTCGTGATTTATTTCAGCTAGAAGACGCGTTTTCTACAGAGTATGATTCTTTTCCTGCGAAGCGGCGACAGGAGATTCGGCCGCGCCGCTTCTGCCCGCGCCGGGGCGCCGCAGCACCCTTAAGACGGGTAGTGAACAACAAGGCAAGGGACTAGAGGTGGCGGATTCATGCAAGCGACTACTGCCTTCACGCACCGCGGTTATCTGTTGAATTGCGCGCCCGCGCGCGCCAGCGACGGTTCGTTCAAACCCTACGTCGTGATCTCCCGATCGAGCGACGGGGAACTCGTTGCGAACCGCTTTTTTCCGATCGAGCTCCAGTTCAACGACGAAGGCGACGCAATCGCGCACGCGCGCGATTGGGCCGTGCGTTGGATCGACGCGAGCAGCGTCGCGATCTGATGCCGCCGCAATTTGGCGCAATCGGCCGTCCGGCCGATTGCCGGCGTGCCGCTCCCGGACAAAAAACGCGGTAATCTTGCGGAACCCGTCACTTTATTAGCGGCCGTGCGACCGAGCGCGGCCGCCTGCATTGGCATATGTCGACATCACCCGCCCGTCAGTGGGGCCTTGAAGAAATCGTTGCCGGCTTGCGCGAGTCGCGCGAGGAACTCCATCGCACGCGCCATCCGCGCGGTATTCGCGAACTGCCGTCGCGCGATGCGATCTGCAAGATTGTGACCGGCCTGCGCGCGTCGATGTTTCCAACGCACTACGGCGCACCGGATCTGACCGACGAAAGCGTCGACTTCTACGTCGGCCACACGCTCGAAAGCACGCTGCGCATTCTGTCCGAACAGATCCGCCGTGCGCTGCCGTTCCTGCCCGAGCATGCCGATACGCCGTTCGCCGAACTCGACGAACGCGCGTTCGAGATCGCGCGCGAATTCGGCCGGCAATTGCCGGCGGTCCGCGCGCTGCTCGTCAGCGATATCCAGGCCGCGTATGCAGGCGATCCGGCCGCGCAGCACATCACCGAGATCCTGCTGTGCTACCCCGGCGTGCTGGCGATGATGCATCACCGGCTCGCGCACGCGCTGCACCAGCTTGGTGTGCCGCTGCTGGCGCGGTTCATCAATGAAATCGCCCACTCGGCCACCGGCATCGACATCCACCCGGGCGCGCAGATCGGCCCGAGCTTCTTCATCGACCATGGCACGGGCGTCGTGATCGGCGAGACGGCGATCATCGGCGAGCGCGTGCGCGTGTACCAGGCCGTCACGCTGGGCGCGAAGAGCTTCCCGGCCGATGGCGATGGTGCGCTGGTCAAGGGCAATGCGCGGCACCCGATCGTCGAGGACGACGTGGTGATCTACGCGGGCGCGACGATTCTCGGTCGCGTGACGATCGGGCGCGGCTCGGTGATCGGCGGCAACGTGTGGCTCACGCACAGCGTGCCGCCCGGCACGAGTGTCGCGCAGGGCAAGGTTCGCGAAGGCGGGAGCGCCGAGAAGCCGTAACGCGGCGCGCGGCCGTCGGCGGCCGCGCGCGTCGGTCAGTGCTTGCCGTCGGGCGCGCGGTGCTTGTACAGCACATCCTGGTCGACGCGGATCAGGTTCTGCCCCGCATCGACGACGAAATCCACCCCGTTGTACGCGTTGCCCGTCAGCATCAGGATCGCGCTCGCGACGTCGTCGGGGCCGGCGATGCGTGCGAGCGGCGTCGATGCGCGGCTCGCGTGTTCGAAGTCGGCCTGCGTCTGGTCGTCGCTCGGCAGCATCAGCCCGGGGAATACCGCGTTCACGCGCAGCACCGGCGCGGACGACAGCGCGAGCATCTGCGTGAGGTTGCCGAGCGCGGCCTTCGCGACCGTATAGCTGAAATGGTCGCGGTGAAAGTTTTCCTTGATCTTCTGGTCGACCACATTCACGACGACACCCTGCGTGCCGGCCGCGCGGGCCCGTTCGTAGAACGCGCGCGTGAGCAGGATCGGCGCGCGGCAGTTGACCGCCCATGCCTGGTCGAACGCCGCGAGGTCGAAGCTCGGGAAATGGTCCTGCCAGAACACCGATGCATTGTTGACGAGCACGTCGAGGCGCCCGAAGCGCGCATACACCTGGTCGATCAGCGCGGTGATCCGGGCGGCATCCGACAGGTCGGCCTGCAGCGCTACCGAATCGTGTCCGCCCTCGGCGATCGCACGGGCCGCTGCCTGGGCGGCATCGGCCGAACGGTCGTAATGCACCGCGGTGCGATAGCCGTGCGCGGCGAAATACTCGGCGAACGCACGCCCGGCCCGGCGCGCGGCGCCGGTCACGAGCACGACGGGCGCGTGCACCGTTTGCTTCGTCTGCTCCATTTATGTATTCGTCAGGTTGACGGAAGAAGGATTGGCGACGATCGACAGGAATTCGCGCCGCGTCGACGGATCGGTGCGGAACGTGCCAAGCATGCGCGACGTGACCATCTCGACGCCCGGCTTGTGCACGCCGCGCGTCGAAATGCACTGGTGCGCGGCTTCGAGGATCACGCCGACGCCCTTCGGCTGCAGCACGTCGAACAGCGTGTCGGCGATCTGGACGGTCATCTTTTCCTGGATCTGCAGGCGCTTCGCGAACGCGTCGACGAGGCGCGCGAGCTTCGAGATGCCGACCACGCGATGATTCGGCAGATACGCGACGTGCGCGCGGCCGATGATCGGCACCATGTGGTGCTCGCAGTAGCTCTCGAAGCGGATGTCCTTCAGCACGATCATTTCGTCGTAGCCGTCGACTTCGCTGAACGTGCGCGCGAGGATGTCGCGCGGCTCCACCGCATAGCCGGCGAAGAACTGCTCATAGGCGCGCACGACGCGCGCGGGCGTGTCGACCAGGCCTTCGCGTGCGGGATCGTCGCCGGCCCAGCGCAGCAGCACGCGAACCGCGTCTTCTGCTTCTTCACGGCTCGGCCGGGATGCGGTCGTTTCGGCCGGTGCGGACTTCTTTTTACCCATCTATCTGCTCCATCGAATGCCGCCGCCGGGGCGGCGCGGAATCCGGGCATTGTTTCATGCTTTCGCGGGGCGTGCGCGAGGCCTGGCGCTCACTTCGGCCATTCGTCCTGCTCGTCGTTGAACAGCGACGCGACGACGCCGCGCAGCCACGCGGTGCGCGGATCGTTGTGGTACTTGCGATGCCAGTGCTGCTTCAGGTCGAAGCGCGGCAGGGCGAGCGGCGGCTCGACGGGCACGATGAACGCATGCTCGGCCGCATACGCATAGCCGATCGCATGCGGGACCGTCGCGATCAGGTCGGTGCGGCTCAGGATGAACGGCAGGCTCATGAAGTGCGGCGTCTCGAGCACCGCGCGGCGCTGCATGCGCTGCTTCGCCAGGTACTTCTCGAGCACTTCCTGACTGCGCCCTTCGGCGCGCACGACCGCGTGCCCGCATGCGAGGAACTGCTCGACCGTAAACGGCGGCGCCTGCTCGAACGGATGGCCGCGCCGCATCAGGCAGACGAACCGGTGCGTGAACAGGCGCTGCTGGAAAAAGTTGTTGCCGTCGAGATCCGGGAAGTAGCCCACCGCGAGATCGATCGACCCGGCTTCGAGGCCGCGCCCGACCTCGTCGTGCGCGAGCGAGACCGAACGCAGGTTCGCGTGCGGCGCGCGTGTCGCGAACGCCTGCAGCAGCTTCGGCAGGAACACGATCTCGCCGACGTCCGACAGCGCGATCGAGAACGTATGCGTGCTCGCGGCCGGGTCGAAGTCGTGCGGCGCGACGAGGCCGCGCTCGATCTGCGCGAGCGCGTCGCGGGCGGCCGGCAGCAGCGCGAGCGCGCGCGGCGTCGGTTCCATCCCGCGCGACGTGCGCACGAACAGCGGATCGCCGAAGTACGCGCGCAGCCGGCCGAGCGCCGTGCTCACGCGCGGCTGGCTGACGCCGAGCAGGTCGCCCGCGCGGCTCACGTTGCGGGTGTCGTCGAGCGCGACGAGGTAGGGAATGAGGTTCAGATCGAGCGCTTCCATCGCGAGGCCAGTATCTTCAAAACGTATACAACATATCTCCTGAATCGCGTTGCCGCATAGTCGGGAAAGCGCTCAAATGTGTTCCATTACTCGAACCAATGTTCAGGAGACGAACAATGCGCACCCAAGTCGCGATCATCGGCGCCGGTCCGTCCGGCCTTCTGCTTTCCCATTTGCTGCGCCTGCAAGGCGTCGATTCCATCCTCGTCGAAGCACGTTCGCGCGAATACTGCGAGAACCGCATCCGCGCCGGCGTGCTGGAGCAGGGCACGGTCGATACGTTGAACGAAGCCGGCCTCGGCGACCGGATGCGCCGCGAAGGGCTCGAACACCACGGCATCGAGTTGCTGTTCTCGGGCCAGCGCCATCGCATCGACCTGTCCGCGTTGACCGGCGGGCGGGCGATCACCGTGTACAGCCAGCACGAAGTGGTGCGCGACCTGATCGCGGCCGGCGTCGAGCATGGCCACGCGCTGCACTTCGAAGTGAGCGACGTTGCGTTGCACGACGTCGAAGGCGAACACCCGTTCGTCACGTTCAAGCACGCCGACGGCTGCGAAGACCGCATCGACTGCGACTACATCGCCGGCTGCGACGGCTTCCACGGCATCGCGCGCCAGACGATTCCGGCCGAGCGGCTGAACACGTTCGAGCGCGTCTATCCGTTCGCGTGGCTCGGCATCCTCGCCGACGCGGCGCCGTCGCTCGACGAGCTCGTCTACGCGCATCACGACAACGGTTTCGCGCTGTTCTCGATGCGCTCGCCGACGGTCACGCGCCTGTACCTGCAGTGCAAGCCTGACGAAGACCTCACCGAATGGTCCGACGCGCGGATCTGGGACGAATTGCACACGCGCTTCTCGAACGACACGGGCTGGACGCCGACCGAGGGCCGGATCACGCAGAAAAGCGTGACGCCGATGCGCAGCTTCGTGTCCGAGACGATGCAGCACGGACGTCTGTTCCTCGCCGGCGACGCCGCGCACATCGTGCCGCCGACCGGAGCGAAGGGGATGAACCTGGCGGTGGCCGACGTCCGCGCGCTGTCCCGCGCGCTCGGTGCGCGCTACCGGACGGGCGACGCGACGCCGCTCGACACGTATTCGGCGACCTGCCTCGAACGCGTGTGGCGCGCCGAGCACTTCTCGTACTTCATGACGAACATGCTGCATTCGTCGCCGGAGGATTCGCCGTTCGTCAATCGCCTGAAGCTTGCCGAGCTGAAATACGTGACGCGCTCGCGGGCCGCCGCGCAGTCGCTCGCCGAAAACTACGTCGGGCTGCCGTTCGACGACGTGTCGGCCCCCGAGGCAACCCGCCTTGACAACGCGCTGTGCGCGACTCTATGATCGGCCATCGTTCGCTAATCGAATCTAGGTTCGAATAGCGAACAAAACCGGAGTCGATATCGGCCCCGGCGCGGCACGCGGCACGCGCGTGTCCCCTCGACAGGCCGCGCATCGAGCCGCGGGTTCGTATCAGGAAGAGACATGGTCAACAAGATTTTCGAATCGCTTCAGTCGGCGGTGGCCGACATCCACGACGGCGCGACAATCATGATCGGCGGCTTCGGCACGGCAGGCATGCCGTCCGAGCTGATCGACGCGCTGATCGAACAGGGCGCGCGCGACCTGACGATCGTCAACAACAACGCGGGCAACGGCGAGACGGGCCTCGCGGCGCTGCTGAAGGCGAAGCAGGTGCGCAAGATCATCTGTTCGTTCCCGCGCCAGAGCGACTCGCAGGTGTTCGACGGGCTGTACCGCGCCGGCGAGATCGAGCTGGAACTCGTGCCGCAGGGCAACCTCGCGGAGCGCATCCGCGCGGCGGGCGCCGGCATCGGCGGCTTCTTCACGCCGACCGGCTACGGCACCAAGCTCGCGGAAGGCAAGGAAACGCGCGTGATCGACGGCAAGCCGTATGTGTTCGAGACGCCGATCCACGCCGATTTCGCGCTCGTGAAGGCGTACAAGGGCGATCGCTGGGGCAATCTCGTGTATCGCAAGACCGCGCGCAATTTCGGGCCGATCATGGCCAGCGCCGCGAAGGTCGCGATCGTGCAAGTGTCGGAAGTCGTGCCGCTCGGCGCGCTGAACCCGGAACACATCGTGACGCCGGGCATTTTCGTCCAGCGCGTTGTCGAGGTGCCGCAGGCCGCGCACGCGGCCGAGCTGGCCGCCGAACACGCATCGCAAGCCGCCTGAGGAGACCCGAAATGAAACGACTGACCCGCGATGAAATGGCCAAGCGCGTCGCCCAGGACATCCCCGAAGGCGCGTACGTGAACCTCGGCATCGGCGTGCCGACGCTGGTGGCGAACCACCTCGATCGATCCAAGGAAATCTTCCTGCACAGCGAGAACGGCCTGCTCGGCATGGGCCCCGCGCCCGCGCCCGGCGAAGAGGACGACGAACTGATCAACGCCGGCAAGCAGCACGTGACGCTGCTCACCGGCGGCGCGTATTTCCACCACGCGGATTCGTTCGCGATGATGCGCGGCGGTCACCTCGACTACTGCGTGCTCGGCGCGTTCCAGGTATCCGCGACCGGCGACCTCGCGAACTGGCATACGGGTGCGCCCGATGCGATTCCGGCGGTCGGCGGCGCAATGGATCTCGCGATCGGCGCGAAGCAGGTGTTCGTGATGATGGAGCACCTGACGAAGCAGGGCGAGAGCAAGATCGTCGCGCAGTGCTCGTATCCGGTCACCGGCGTGCAGTGCGTAAGCCGCATTTATACGGATCTCGCCGTGCTCGACGTGACGGCCGACGGTCTTGCGGTGAGCGAGATCTTCACCGACCTGTCGTTCGACGAACTGCAGAAGCTGACCGGCGTGCCGCTGATCGACGCGACGCAAAAGGCCGCTGCCTGAATCGCAAGCGTGCCGGCGCGTGCGCCTGCGCGCATGCCGGCACGCTTGGGTAGACAATACGCGCACGCCGTTTCCCCAATCTGATGCCATGCTCGAAGACAGCGCCAGCCTGACCTCCCTCATCTGCGGCACCGAGCCGCTCAACCGGATCTGGTCGCCCCGCGCGACGATCCAGCGGATGCTCGACGTCGAGGCCGCGCTCGCGCGTGCGCTCGCCGCGCAGCAGGTGATTCCCGCCGCCGCGGTCGCGCCGATCGAGCGCGCGTGCGATGCCGGCCGGCTCGACGCCGACGCGCTCGCGCACGGCGCGGCGCTCGGCGGCAATCTCGCGATTCCGCTCGTCAAGCAGCTCACCGCGCAGGTGAAGGCCGACGACCCCGAGGCCGCGAAGTTCGTGCACTGGGGCGCGACGAGCCAGGACATCATCGATACCGCCACCGTGCTGCAGTTGCGCGACACGCTCGACGTGCTCGAGCCGATGCTCGACGAAGCATGCGCGTCGCTTGCGGCGCTCGCGCGCACGCATCGCGCGACGCCGATGATCGGCCGCACCTGGCTGCAGCAGGCGCTGCCGATCACGCTCGGCCTGAAATTCGCCCAATGGCTCGATGCGCTGCTGCGCCATCGCGCGCGCTTTGCCGAATTGCGCGAGCGCGCGCTGGTGCTGCAGTTCGGCGGCGCGGCCGGTACGCTCGCGAGCCTGCGCGAGCACGCGCGCGGCGTCACGGCTGCGCTCGCGGCGGACCTGAAGCTCGCCGTGCCGGCCGTGCCGTGGCATACGCAGCGAGATCGCATCGCGGAAGCCGCATCCTGCTTCGGGATGCTGACCGGTACGCTCGGCAAGATCGCGCGCGACGTGTCGCTGCAGATGCAGACTGAAGTCGGCGAGCTTGGCGAGCCGGCCGCCGCCGGCAAGGGCGGCTCGTCGACGATGCCGCACAAGCGCAACCCGGTTGGCTGCGCAGCCGTGCTGACGGCTGCCGTGCGCGCACCGAACCTCGTCGCGACGGTGTTCGCGGGCATGGTCCAGGAGCACGAGCGCGCACTGGGCGGCTGGCAGGCCGAATGGGATGCATTGCCCGATCTCGCACGCCTGACCGGCGGCGCGCTCGCGCAGATCGCACAGATCGTCGCGGGCCTCGACGTGAACACCGAACGCCTGGCCGCGAACCTCGACCTGACGCGCGGGCTGATTCTCGGCGAAGCGGTGATGCTCGCGCTCGGCGACAAGATCGGCCGGCTCGACGCGCATCACGTCGTCGAACATGCGTCGAAGGAAGCCGTACGCACGGGCGCGACGCTGTTCGACGTGCTCGCCGCCGATGCGACCGTGTCGGCCCACCTGTCGCGCGACGTGCTCGCGCGGCTGCTCGATCCCGCTCATTACGTCGGCGAGGCGCAGGCCTACGTCGACGCCGTGCTCGCGCTGCACGCGGGCGCGCAACCATCAGGAGAACATTGATGCCCTTCGCCACTGTCAACGGCGTGAAACTGCATTACCGGATCGACCGTGCCGCGCGCGACGACGCGCCGTGGCTCGTCTTCTCGAACTCGCTCGGCGCCGACCTGCAGATGTGGGCGCCGCAGATTCGTCCGCTCACGCAGCACTTCAACATCCTGCGCTACGACACGCGCGGCCACGGCCATTCCGATGCGCCGGCCGGTTCGTACACGGTCGACCAGCTCGCCGGCGACGTGATCGGCCTGCTCGACCACGTCGGCATCGCCCGCGCGCATTTTTGCGGGATATCGATGGGCGGGCTGACGGGTGCTGCGCTGGCTGCGCGTTTTCCGTCGCGCATCGTTCGCGCCGTGCTGTCGAATACCGCCGCGAAGATCGGATCGCCGGAAGTGTGGGCGCCGCGTGCGCAGAAGGCGCGTGCCGAAGGAATGGCGGCGCTCGCCGACGCCGTGCTGCCGCGCTGGTTCACGGACGCATTCGTCGAACGCGAGCCGCGTTTGTTCGATGCGATCCGCGACACCTTCGTGCATACCGACAAGGACGGCTATGCGGCGAACTGCGACGCGCTGAACGCAGCCGACCTGCGCGAGGAAGTGAAAGGCATCGCATTGCCGGTGCTCGTCGTGACCGGCGCGAAGGACATGTCGACGCCGCCCGACCAGGGCCGCGCGCTTGCAGCCGCGATTCCGGGTGCGCAGCACGTCGAATTCGACGCCGCGCATATTTCGAACATCGAGTGCACCGACGGCTTCAACCGCGCGCTGCTCGATTTCCTGACCGCGTGAGGCACCGGCGATGGACGACCACGAACGTTACGAAGCAGGGATGAAGGTGCGTCGCGCGGTGCTCGGCGACGCGCACGTCGACCGCTCGATCGAGAACCGCACCGAGGTGACCGACGAGTTCCAGAACCTGATCACGCGCTATGCATGGGGCGAGATCTGGACGCGCGACGGCCTGCCGCGCCATACGCGCAGCCTGCTGACCATCGCGATGATGGTGGCGCTGAACCGCGGCGAGGAACTCGCGCTGCACCTGCGCGCCGCGCGCAACAACGGCGTGACGCGCGACGAGATCAAGGAAGTGCTGCTGCAGACCGCGATCTATTGCGGCGTACCGGCCGCGAACTCCGCGTTCCATCTCGCGGACAAGATCTTCAAGGAACAGGATGCGGCCGGTTGAGTGCCGGGCTTAGACCGATCCTGATTCGAGGCCCGCTGACGGTTGGCGGGCCGTCGACATTGAATGACTGCGCCGGCAACGCATCGGCGCGTGAACAGAAGAATGGCGCGGCTGGGAGGCCGCGCTTCTTGCATCTATATCGGTGTTGCATGGGACTGGCGTAACAACGCCGGCCGACAAGGAGACTAGCGATGAATCGCACACCCGTGGTCGATGTCCAGACCTTCATCAACGAGCAGCCGTTCGGCGGTTTTCAATGGCTCGTATTCCTCATGTGTTTCGTGATCGTGCTGCTCGACGGCTTCGATACGGCTGCGATCGGCTTCATCGCGCCGTCGTTGCTCGGTGAATGGAACCTCACGAAACCGGATCTTGCACCGGTGCTGAGCGCCGCGCTGTTCGGCCTCGCGTGCGGCGCGCTCGTGTCGGGCCCGCTGTCCGACAAACTCGGCCGCCGCTCGCTGCTGCTCGGTTCGGTATTCCTGTTCGGCGTCGCATGCCTGATGTCCGCATTCTCGACGACGATCGGGCACCTGACGATCCTTCGTTTCATCACCGGCGTCGGGCTGGGCGCGGCGATGCCGAACGCGGTCACGATGATGGGCGAGTTCTGCCCGGACAAGCGCCGCGCAACCGTGATCAACCTGATGTTCTGCGGCTTCCCGCTCGGCGCCGCGTTCGGCGGTTTCCTGGCTGCCTGGATGATTCCGCATTTCGGCTGGCGCAGCGTGCTGATCCTCGGCGGCGTGACGCCGTTGCTGCTCGGTGTGCTGTTGCTGCTGAAGATGCCGGAATCGGTGCGCTTCATGGTCGCCAACAATCACGCTGTCGACAAGATCCGCGCGACGCTCGCGCGCATTTCGCGCGATGCGCTGAACGCCGGCTCGTTCGCGATGACCGAAGCCGCGCCTCAGACGGGCAGCAAGGGCCTCGGCGTCGTGCTGTCGCGCCCGTACATCGTCGGCTCGGTGATGCTGTGGATCGCATACTTCATGGGGCTCGTGATCTTCTACGCATCGATCAACTGGATGCCGATCCTGCTGAAAGATGCCGGCCTGGCGCCGAAGAGCGCGACGCTGATCTCCGCGCTGTTCCCGCTTGGCGGCGTGGGTGCGGTGCTGTGCGGCGTGCTGATGGACCGCTTCAACGCGAACCGCGTGATCGCCGTGTGCTACGCGCTGACAGCGGTGAGCGTCTATGCGATCGGGCAGGCGGCCGGCAACGTCGGGCTGCTCGTGCTGGTCGTCTTCGTGGCCGGCGTGCTGATGAATACCGCGCAATCGTCGATGCCGGCGCTCGCCGCCGCGTTCTATCCGACCGAAGGGCGCGGCACGGGTGTCGCGTGGATGCTCGGCGTCGGCCGCTTTGGCGGGATTGCAGGATCGTTCCTCGTCGCCGAACTGACGCGCCGGCATGTCTCGTTCGCGGGCGTGTTCGCGACGATCGCCGTCGCGGGCTTGCTCGCGTGTGTCGCGCTGCTGATCAAGCAGATGGCGCGGCCGCATGGCGTGGCGCAGCCGGCAGGCAAGATCGAATCGCTCGGGCATTGAGCGAAGCGCGGGCCGGTGCGATGCGCCGGCCCGCGGATGCGGCGGCCATCGGGCCGCCGGCTATTCTTCCGCGTCGTGTTCCTTCACGAAGTTGCGCAGATACGCGCGCAGCGCGGCCTCCCGGCTGCGATGATCGGCGAGGTTCGCGGCGCCCATGTCTTCCTCTTCGCCGAACATCGTCGGCGGTGCGCAGTAGATCCCGATCTCGATGTCTTCGCGCAGCACGCGAATCTCGTGCGTGAGCGGATGATATTCGGCGATCCAGTGCATCCCCTCGATGTGTTCGCCCGCCCTCAGCAGTGGCTTCATCGGCACTCTCCCGGCAGCGGCGGCGCAACCAGCGAAACGGTTGCGCGCGCCCGTAGCAAAAGGGTACGCCTGCATCGGGCGAATCTCAACGGGCGCACGGCGAGCGCTCACTACGCCAGCAGGTGCGCGACCAGCGGATACAGCGACAGGATCAGCAGCACGGCCATCGTCACGTTGAAGATGCGCAGCGCGCGGGGGTTCGACAGGAAGCGGCGCAGGCCGAGCCCGAAAGCGGCCCACAGGCTGATGCACGGGAAGCCGATCAGGATGAACACGACGGCCATCCACGCGGCGTTCATTCCGTAGTCGGCGGACAGGCGGATCGTCGTCGCGGCGGTCAGCACCATCATCCATGCCTTCGGATTGATCCACTGGAACGCGGCGGCTTCGATGAACGTCATCGGACGCGGCTTGCCGCCGTGCGCCTTTACTTCGCCCGACGTGCCGATGCGCCACGCGAGGTACAGCAGGTACGCGACGCTCGCGGCTTCGAGGATCGTGTACAGAAGCGGCATGCGCTTGAACGCTTCGCCGAGGCCGAAGCCGACGCAGAGCATCAGGATCGCGACGCCGATGCTGATGCCGAACAGGTGCGGCATGGTGCGGCGGAAACCGAAGTTGACGCCGGATGCGAGCAGCATCGTGTTGTTCGGGCCGGGCGTGATCGACGTGACGAGCGCGAACAGCATGCCGGCGGGCAACGCGCTCAGGGTGAGGAATTCCATCGCGGATTCTCCGTTCGGTTCTGGACTGGGATGGAGGTCAGTTTAGCGACGGTTTTCTGTACAGTACCGGTACAGTTGGATTGACGATTGCCGGTACGGGGGAGGTGGGTGGTGTTGTGTTGCGAGTGTTCTTGTTGTTGTCTCTCAGAAAAGATGTCCGCAGTCTCGATATGTTGTCTTTGAATAATTGGCTACCAGTGCTGGTGTTCGCCGGAGACTACGGGATCCGGACTTTCGGAAGGGTTGGCTGCGGTAGAGAAGCTAATCGACTGTCGGCGTGCCTCAGGAGCCAAGAATGGGAGCGGCACCGTCGACCGACGGGCAGTCCCGTTGAATCAGATGCGGTATGCGTTGGGTCTTATCTAACTCGGTAAGTAGAGTCACTGCATTGGGTGCGCATTTCGATGATTTCCAGTCAATGCAGCCACTGTTTCGTGCCAAGCAAGTCAAACTGCTACTCGTGATTTGATGGCAGGAACAACGCCTTCACCTCGTCCCGGTTGCGCAGGGCCAGGATGTGCCGAGGCGGACGCGCATTCGGGAGATCCAACCCATAGTAAGTCGCGAAATAGCCGACCAGACAGTTCCTGATCTTGACTCGCCACAGGGGCTGACCTCCGTCCGACGTCATGCCGAAATCTCGGGCAACAACTTTTGTCTGGTGGTCGTTCAGCGCAGCATGGGGGATCACCTCAAGCACCGACTCCTTGTGCCACTGCAGATCATGGTCGCTGGGTTGAGGCGACGGATCCGTTAGTGCTTTGGGCTGCTCGATGCGTTGAAGGGCGAAGTTCCTGAACTCCTCACTGCGGCTGTCGAACGCCCGTAAATGCCACCACGACCCGGTGTGAATCAACGCATGCGGCCAGATCCGCCTCTTCACGGGCCCGATGGTCGTCATCGAATGGTAGACCACCTCCAAAGCGGTCCCTGATCTGATCGCCTGTACGGCCAAGGATAAGGTCTGTCGTTTCACGCCATGCGTAGGTATCGGCAGCCCCTGAATCGGAAGCTGATTGCCCACAAGCGAGACTAGGGCGCTGGACTTGATTTGCGATGAGGCCAGTTGCAGAGCTAGGTACTCGTGAGGGTCGCCAGAGGCGAAGCGCGGCTTGAAGGCCGGCCCGGGGACGTAGAAGCGTCGCCGAGGTTCGAAGATCAGGCTCTGTGGAAACGCAGCTTCGTACTCCCGGAAGTCCTTGGTGACATGGTTAAGCACGACACCGAAGACAGTGCTCACGCGAGAACGTTGGATCTCACCCTCCCAAAGGAGAGTCGACTCGACAAAGCGCAAGCGTTCACGCTGTGAGTGGGAGGGCACGAACCTGATGGAAGTTGGTGGCACGATCTAATCAAAAAGTGTGGAGCACTCTTATTGCTCAGTCTACATCTAACAAGTATTGTATTATAGTAGCGTTGAGGCACCCACGGCGGATGGGCTGCTGTCATAATCGTGTCTTTCTCGGCCTGTGGTCTCATGATTTCTACACGTCTCGATCCGTGGTTGCGTGCCCTCGGCTATGCTGAGGCTTCGCCGTCGCTGCATCTGGCGCGAGACCCAGTGCCGCAAGATCATCCCTATGCGCCCGAGCTCAGGGACCTGCTGAACCCCAATGGAGAGATTCAGGCGCAGGCGGTGTTCGACGTCGATGGCGTGCCTGCCATCACCTTCTTCGTCGGCGGTGAGGCTTCCCCGCTGCAAGACCCTGCCCAACTCCTGCAACTCCGTCAGCGCATCTGGAATCAAGGGTTAATCACGGTCGTATTGGTTGCTGATCTCGATATGGCAACCGCCTACCCAGCATCCGCAGTCGCGGGGGCGCAGGCGAAGCTCAAGCTGGCTGACGCTAAGGTCAATGGCCCGTGGTCCTGCTCCGACCTATTGTCTGGCGATGTGCGAGAGCGTTTCCCGACTTGGTTCCGCCTGGAGGACCGCGTTGATCGCAAACTGTTGAGAAACCTCAACTTGACCGTGCGCGACTTGGCAACGTGCAAGTTGCGTAACGGACGGGAGTGCGGCAAGAGCGCTGCCCAATATCTAGTCGGCCAAGCGCTGTTCATCTCCTACCTGGAGCATCGCGGCATCGTCGACGAGCCGTACCGCTCGAAGAACAAGGTCGGCACGTTTGTGGATTTAGTGACCGGTCGTGATCGGGATGGCTTGGCACAGCTGCTGAGTAGCCTCAAAGATGATTTCAACGGGGACTTTCTGGAGCCTGACGCAAAGAAAAAGTCCTTATGGCTCGACCTAGGCAACGCAGGGTTTGATGTCATCGCGGACTTCTTGCGCGCAACGGATGTGGCGAACGCACAGCCAAGTCTATTCCCTTATAACTTCCGCTACATCCCCGTCGAGCTGCTATCCGGCATCTATGAGTCATTTCTTGGCGATAGGAAAAAGGAACTGGCTGCCTATTACACGCCCCGGCATCTCGCCAACGTGGTGGTGTCGCAGGCACTGACGAATTCGACGGATCTGCTTGCAGAGCGAATCTACGACGGTGCATGCGGCTCGGGCATTCTTCTGACGACGGCTTTCCGCCGGTTGATCGGCGCTGCCGAGGCCAAAGCTGAACGGCAGTTGTCTCTGCGCGACCGGATAGAGCTACTCCAGACTCAAATTTTTGGCAGCGACCTGAGCGAGGCCGCTTGCCGCGTCACGGCGTTCAGCCTCTACCTCTCGTTGCTCGAACAGCTCCAGCCTACTGACATCGTGGCGCTGTGTGAGGACGAGAACGTCAAGCTTCCCCCACTTCGGGATTTCAATCTCTTTTGCGGCCCCGACAAAGGCGACTTCTTTTCCGCTCAAAACCCGTTGGCCAACGAGCGCAAGTTCACTTTGTTTCTCAGCAATCCGCCATGGAGTGAGCCGGACGGGGAGTCCACCGGGCTCGCGGACGAGTGGGCTGCCGAGCAGGGTTATCCGCGACCACTACGGCAGATTGCCGCTGACTTCGTCTGGCGAGCGCGCGAGTGTCTGGTGCCCGAAGGACGCATGTGCGTCATCTTGCCGATGACGCTGTTGCTCAAGCCGACGAGCCAAGAGTTCCTGTCAGCTTGGCTGACGCAGGTGCGGTGGCTGCGGCTGATCAACTTCGGCGACCTGAAGGAACTGCTGTTCGACGAGGGCAGGGCTTCTTGCATCGTGTTGCTGGCCAGCCCGCGTATCCTCAGCGAGCACGACGAGTGGATTGTGCCGCCGACGGAGAAGTTCGAGTACTGGGTGCCCAAGGCTGATGTCGGCCTAGCATTCGGCCGGATTTCGCTGCATGGTGTTGATCGCCATCAAGTCCAGACGCAGGCCATCGTGCGGTCCAACCGCGAACTGGTCACCCGCATGTGGGGCGACGAGTTCGATATGGCCCTGTGGGCACGACTTCGCCTTCGCGGTACTTTCGGCGACTTGCTGCGTGGCAAACACAAGCGGTGGAGCCGGAGAAAGGGATTTCATCGCGTCGATTCGTACGTGGAGGTCGAGAAGCACGTCAGCAGCGCGCCGCTGTGGAAGATGAAGTTCCTCAGGCCGGAGCATCTGTATAGGTGCCCTGTGATTGCCGACGCAGATCTAGACGCCTTTCCGCGCGATGAAATGCCGACGCTTCCGAGCCTTGATGCCTCGTTGATCGAATTTTTCTCCGGTCCACGCATCCTCTTCCCCGATGGTCCCGCTCCGGACAGGAGCATCCGCGCCGCGTTCCTAGCGACCCCGGCGTCCTTTATGAGCAGTGTGGGCGTAATCGGAGGCCCTCCAGAGGATGAAGATCTGCTGCGATTTGCTGCCTTCTACCTGAGGTCAGATCTGGTCCGCTATCTCATGGTGACCCAGGTCTATCAGCTGTTAAGTGATCGTGATCGAGTATCGCTAAAGGACATCGAACAGTTTCCGTTCTATCCGCCAGAACGACATGCTGATCCTGCAAAGGCGCGGCGGATCGTGGGCAAGGTTGCGGCGATCTCCAGATGGCTGGAGCAGCGCGACGACTTCACTCGGCCTCGCGCTTGGGACAAGATGCGGGCAAAGGTCGAGAAGTACATCAAAGATTACTTCGATCTACCTCATGATGCGCAAGCCATCGTCAAGGAGACGGTCGACGTCATTCTTCCCGCCACGCGGCCATATGGGATGTCGCGCGTCTACGAACTCGCGATGGAGCGTGTGTCCGATGCCGTGGCCGAACACTACGCCGATGCGTTGCAGAACGAGCTGAACGCCTGGCGGGATGCAGGTGACGGCGAAGGTAGCTTTGACGTCAACGTGTACTACACCGACGAGCGGCATACAGGGGCGCTTGCCGTGGCTCAGGTGAATTTGCACAAAAAGGCTGAGTCCAAGCCGACCGGTCAGCAAGCCAACCTTGTGGTCGACGCCATTCTGCGCAAGCTCAAAGAGGCGCAGTTGCTGACAGTCGAGTTGCAGGAGCGCATGCACTTCGTGCCCGACACTCTGATCGTCTCGGGCAATACAGCGTATCTGATTAAACCGGTAGCGCAGCGCTTGTGGCTGCGTCGGCAGGCCCGTCGCGATGCGGCGCGGATTGTATCGGCGACAACAGGCAACTGCTGAGCTATCTCCTCAATGCAAACAAAAAACCTCAGCGACTGGCAACGCGCTTTTGGCAAGAGCGATGCGAAAAAGGTGGTTCAGGTGCTCTGCGAGGCATGGCGCGAACTGGTAAGGGACAGCGCCCAGACTTTCCACGGAAAGGAGAAGGAGCACACGCTCACGGAACTGCTAGGTGAGTACATCCGGACTGCGAAGACTGGGGCGGGCCTCACGGGCAACTGGACCTATGAGGACCGGCTAGGATCTATCGTCCGTTTGCCGACGGGTGGCTTTGAGGTGGTGAAACGACGCCGGACGGATATCCAGTATTTTTCGGATCGGCTGCAGCCGGCGTTGCGACTGGTGTTCGAATTTAAGAAGATCGACCACACCAAGACTCGTCGCAACGCCTATACCGGCGCCGACGGCATGGAGCGGTTCGTAACGGGCGACTATAGCGTTGGTCAGCCGGTTGCATTGATGGCCGGCATGTTGCTGAAACCGACATCCGACTGCGTGCCGGCATTGAGGACGCACCTGTCGTCAGCGGCAGCTCAGGCGGCTCTTGGCATGGTGGCAAACCCTGCAGGTCAATTTGTGCGTAGCCCCGCTTCCTTCAGCGACGCCGAGTTCGACACCGAGCACAAGCGCCCCGCCGGGAAGGCGCCTGCCCACGGCAGCATCGTCATCTGCCATTTATTTCTGAGCTTCTGAGCCAGATGTCGCTGCCGCACGCTAGATCAGAAGGCTCTGTGTCGTCACGCGTCACCGGAGCAGTCAGCCGACTGCGGGGTGCTTGCAAGGGTCGTTTCTCTGCTGCGAATGCTGATAGCACTGCGTCCGAATCGGGACGGCTGTCAGCCCGGAAGAGTGGTTTGCGCCGCTTGCGCGTGTACGTTCGATTCCCTTCGCCTCGCAGCAAAGTGCTCCTCTGAAAGCGGACTTCCTTCACGCTGTCGGCGTTGTTTCCGTACCTTCCCAGGCGAGGCACTCGAAGGTGAATCGATCTTCCATTTCCGCTGACGTCAAAATGAGCAGCCTCGGATTTGCGCGTGCAGACGTCACAATCGCGAGACGCCAGTTCTTATTCAACCTTGAGCAATTGCGCTCGTTTCGCGAGATGAAGAAACGCGGGGCGGCCACATCTGTACCCTTCACTTCGTAGAGAAGTTCCTCCTTCCCGCGTTGAGCGTGCAGGTCGTAACCGCAGTTCTCTCGCTGACGGTCCTCGACCGCGAAACCTTGGCGTTTCAGCTCTTGCGTAACGTACCGGATAGCCGCCAACTCAATCTCCCGTCGAGTTTTCGGGTCGGCGAACCCACCTCCGTGGGCGGTTACAGAAACAGATCTGACGGATTCCAGAAACAAGATGCCTGCGACGTCGTCGGTTCTGCGCTCGCCACGGTGCTGCTCGATGGTCGACCTATCTGTCCTATAGGCCGTTGCTCTGTAGTCGCCGATGTATGCCCACGCATTGCTACCTCGCTTAACGTAGGTGGGGACGCCGTGCGGTGTATCGAGTAACAGCTTCGCGCGGTGTTCTATGCGTGGGCCCCTCCCAACAACGATGATCTCAGGGGCTTCTTCGTTTATGTCAAGGCGAAGGGCAAGCCCTTTAACCTTCCCGTCTTTGGTGCGGATATAGTCGTCTCCTCCTGCAGTTCGGCGTGCTAGCTCAGCCGTGTCGATCGGGCCAACATGCTTCATTGCCGTGCTATTTTTATGCGTTGCTTTGTGGTAAGCGATCAGGTAAAGACGCCCCTCTATGAATGGAGCGTCTTGGAAAGCCGCTGGCCGTCCCTCGAGAAACCATTTCGCTCGTAGAAGTTGTGAGCAGCCGGTCGGTGGTCACCGCTCGTCACTTCCAACTTTACACATCCCACCTGCCTAAACCAGTGTTCTGCAGCGTCAATCAGCGCGCTACCAACTCCGTTTCCCCGATATCGCTCGTCGACGACCATGCTAGTTATGCGCCCGAGGTTGCCCGCTGCGTGGAAGAGAGGTAGTGCATGGAGGCTAATACTACCGATGACCTTTTCTCGCACGGAGGCCACGATGATTTTGTCCACCGGGCTCGGAAGCATCGCTTCCATCTTCTCGAGGACTAGCGCTGGAGTCGTCAAGTAGCCGAGTTGCTGCAACAAGAATGCGATTGTTGCGTGATCCGATGATCGCGATTCACGAATGAGAAAGTCCGATGACTTCATCACGCACAGTGCTCCAAGGTAAAAGATCTTCGTAGTCGCTGAGGGTTTTTGCCTTCGGTAGCGCTCTAAACAGCGAGACCAGATAGCGATACGGCTCGACACCGTTCGCCTTGCATGTCTCGACGAGGGAGTACAGGTTAGCACTGGCCTGCGCGCCGGCGACCGTATCAGAGAACAGCCAGCCCTTGCGGCCGACGACGAACGGTCGGATCGCATTCTCGCAAGGGTTGTTCGAGATCGGCCAGCTCCCGTTCTCGACGTAGCGGACCAGCTTGGACCACTGTCCGCTCATGTACTGCAATGCCTTGCCGAGCAGACTCGACGGCACGACGCCCGGCAGATGCTCGACCAGCATGTGCTCGATGATGGCGAGCACGCGGGCGCTGTAGCGGGCGCGCAGTCGCTGCCGGCGTTCGGGCGCCCACTTCGCACTACGCGCCTCGGCCGCGAACAGCTTGCCGATCAGCACGACGAAGCGCGTCGCCAGCAGGTCCGGCGAGCGTGCCGCCTTTGGCACTGACTCCTCGGCCTTGATGAAGCCGCGGCGCACGTGGGCCCAGCATCCGAGATGCACGAGTTGATGATCGTGGGCGATGCCGTTGTAGAGTTCATACCCGTCCGTCATCAACACGGTGCCAGGCTGCACGCCGGCGTAGAGTTTCTGCGCGTGCTGGGCGCCGCGCCCCGGCGAGTAAGAGAACATCCGCACAGGCGGCCCCGAGCCGTTGATCTGCGCCCACAGGTAACTCTTCGCCTGCGGCCTTCGTCCCGGTTCCCTCAGCACCTGGAACGTTGTCTCGTCGCCGTAGATCAGGTTCGACTCAAGCAGCGCGTCGCGCATCAGGTTGATTACCGGCTGCGTGGCCAGTCCCACCCGCACCACGCTGGCAGCCAGCGTATTCGACGAGATATCTCCGCCGAAGCGACGCAGCAGCGTGGCCTGACGATACAGCGGCATGCCGTACTGGTACTTACCGGTGATGATCCACGCCAGCGCGGATTCCGTCAGCAGCCCGCGAGGGATGATACGCGCCGGTGCGGGCGTGACCTTGATACCGAGATCGCAGCATGGGCACGCGTACTTGACCCGCTGGTGCTGAACGACGCGCACTTGCTCGGGAATCACGTCGAGCTGTTCGCTCGTTTCCACGCCGATCTCGACGAGAGCATGGCCATCATGCGCGCAGAACCGCTCGGACTCGGGCAACTCGTGCCGCACGACCTCGCGTGGCAGGTTAGGATCGAGTGGTTTGCGCCCGCGCTTGCCTCGCGTGTGGGCGGCGACCGATGTGCCAGGCATATCCTCGCGAGCGGGCGCGTCGGTAGTCGTCGCCAGCGCCTCGGCTTCGTTGAACAGGCCGAGCTGGTCGGCATGGCGCGCTTCGCTCGATGCGCCGAACAGTTCGTGCTTGTAGGCCCGCAGCTTCTCTTCGGCCAGATCGCGCTGAGCCGTCACGAGCCGAAGCTCGCCGCGCAACGCATCGCGTTCGGCGAGCAGTTCCTGGTATTCCTCAACACTCGGCATGACGGGGCTGTTCGGCATGGCCGATTAGACCATGTCACCTGCGTGGTGTTCAGCTCATCCGCGCGTAATATCGCTGGGGATGCTTCTGGATCACGGCCAGGTCGATTCCGTCGAGCAGCCAATGCAACTGCTCAGCACTGAGGGTGATCGTGTCGCCTCCGTTCGGCCAGACGAAGCGGTCGGCTTCGAGTCGCTTGAGCAGCAACCAGAAGCCGTTGCCGCCCCAACCGAGGATCTTGATGCGATCGCGTCTTCGGTTGCCGAACACGAACAGCGCCGAGGTCATCGGGTTCAGGCGCATCGCCTGTTCGACCAGGATCGACAATCCGTTGATGCCCATGCGGAAGTCGACTGGATCCCGATGCAGATAAACCTTCAGTTCTTCGTCGAACCGGAACACGGCAGCCTCCCGAGCATCTGGATCACCGTGGCCAGCTCATCGACACTCGCCTCGCCAAGATCAAATTCGACACCATTCGACAGGCGCACATGTAACGAGAGCGCCATCAACGACGTGTCCGGTGGCAGTACAGGGGAAACGGCTGCCACTGTCGATGGCGATGGCGCCGTGACGACAGGGACAAATGCCTGCGCTTCACTCATCGGAACACGACGTGCCGAACCCGGGATGTCGATCGATACGCCGTCTATCACCAGCGGGTCCGGTCTCGGTGGTGTTTGCAGCGTATGCTGCTGATGACGCGAGATCCAGCGACGCAACTGGTTCGGATTGACATCATGGTCCATGGCCGCCCGGGCGATCGATACCCCCGGCTTCAGGCAAAACTCGACCAGCTCACGCACCGCCTCTTCATCAAATTCCCGCCGACCATCCCGTCGACGGCCAACCACCAGTCTGCTTCGAAGGTCCTGTTTTTCTGTCATCACGGTCTGAGTGCATGTGTCCACGCGGACACTTAGCATCAGACCTTCTGCCGCCCATTGGTAGGGCGTCGTTTATTGACGGCTTACGCTTTGTGGCTCAACGTGCAATTTTTGTTGCGACGCAAGTGTTCAAAGTGAGGGGGGGTGTGGCCACCGCCTCGATGCGGACGGACCGGTCGACCGCATTCTGTACAAGTGAACGCCGGTATTGGCCGGTCGTCCGATCGAGCGATTTCCCTAAGCTGAATCGCCTCTTGAACGTTGATTTCCCTCTGCTCCAACTTACACTTTGTTGCTGTCGGCATTTTTTTCCCGATTTATATGGGCTTATAGCTTTTCAGTGCGCAATTTTAGCGGGGGCGGCCGGCAGCGGCACGATGTACTGCTACCGGCGCTTAATGCTCGTTCGGGAGCGACGAAATGCAGCAATTTCGCCGCTCAGACCATCGAGTTGTTAGCCGGCCTTTGGCTGGAATTTACCTTCCCACAGTGACGTGCGAAATGTAAGGCGAGAAGCTGCAACGCCTCAGCAGCGCCTCGATTTCGGCAAGGGCGGACGGAAGCTCCACGGCCGGGCTACGAACGAAACCGGTCGCGTCTGTATGGTCAAATGGCGGGATCTTGACCTCGAAAGGAACAACACTGGCCTTGTAGGCTTCGGCCTTAGCGGGGCTCTGCAGCGCCTGTATGATCGCGTCTGCTACTGAAACCGATTGCATTTGGAAATCAACATGGAATTCAACTTCCTGGTTATTTTGGTCAAGACCCCCGCCGAAGATACTTTTTCCCGTCAGAAGCAAATTAAACAAAGTATCGAGATGCACGAAGTAAGGTTCTTCCTTGCGCTCGCCCTCGAGTAAAAATGAGTTAGATACGACCACTGAGACAACTCTTTCGATGGGCTCGATAGGTAAGTCGATTTGCAACTTACGTGCCCACGACACGACCACTTCGGGGTTTTTGGCTATGTAGTTCTTTTTTCTGGTTACCTGACGAATTTTGTCTTCCAGTGCGTCGTTGACAGACCAGAACTCATAGGCCTCAGCCGGGTATCCCACCGAACGACACTCGAGAATAAAGAGCGTCTTCTCCACGATGAAAGCCGCATCAACATCTCCGACCTCGTTTCCGTCTTCTGCAATCTCCTTTATGGCCAGACGAGGTCCGAGAGCGGTGAATGGTATAGACACATTACGATAGCGACTCAGGCGATGTAACAGATCACCGATCAAGTCTTCATACTCGTGTCCTTTGTCAGAATATTGCGCACCCTTAGAACCCTTAGCGCCTCCCCAACTGTCGACGAGCCGCATAAGATGACCTGCCTGGAGGGGCCACCACAAAGGCAGCACGAAGTCGGAGGTAACGAGAAGCGGTCTTGACCAAAGAGTTTGATGGCCGCCTTGATAAGTCAGGAAGTTCAGGATCGTTTTTGCATCTGCTGGCGGGACCTCCAATACGAGGGACATTGCGTTGACCAACTCGTTTATTGAAATTCTGGTCAGTTGTGCGATCGAGGTATTTTCAACTTGAGTTGGATCTTCGTGCGCCGAATGCCAGTCAATGAGCGCCAGCAGTGTCAAACAATACCAGGCATCAAGAACCTTTCGATATGTCATTCCTTTCAAGGATTCATGGGTCGCATTGAGGAAAAACTCGACTTGGCGATCGAGTAAGGTGGAGTGCGCCACCGCCAATTGGATAGCTATCTCCCGCAACTCCGGTGGCATTGCGCCGGCGCTGAGCACCGTGAGTGGCGAGCACCCCGGACCTTTCCTGTCGCGCATTATTACTTTTCTTGCAAGTGCTTCGCCAACTCTGGCTTGACCTTTCATCTCATCTGCGTCGCGAGCGATAACAGACTCACGCCGAGCAAGATCGACACTCGCTAGAAACTCGCGCCGGGAGACGTATTTGTCGATGTGGTACTGGTAGGGCGGCCTAACATCGACGTAGACACGAGCTTCTCCCCAGAGGACGCTGTTCCATTGACTGCGTAACGACTCGAATTGGCTTCCTAACCTAAGAACAATAGGCAGCACTGCTTGAAGATCATCGATTCCGCGCTCGCTGCCTTTGCCACCGAATCCTTTGTTACCGCGTGCATGCTTCAACACATGCCGAGCTCCATCCACGGCCGCCTGCAAAATCTCTTGGGCGGTAAACCGGCTTCCATGCTCATCGACTGATGTGCGTAATCCTTGCAGTGCCTCTCTAGAAATTGTTGTGATTTCTTCGAGTGCGGCCTGGTAATCCGAGAACACTTGCACTTGTGTGCGATGTAAGAAGACAACAACTGCTTCTGCGACCTCGTCATAAGTGAATCGTCGACATTCTCGCTCCATTTGCTCTAGAGTCATAAATATGCGCTCAACTCGACTAGCGACGAGGGCGCCAAAATTGTAGATATTGAGATCTTCTGGCGACCCGTCTCCATGCGCCATGAAAGCATCATAGAACGCAGACTCGCTAAAGCCAGGAATCAACGGATCGGGGATGGTTCTGGGCTGCCCGTCGTGGACACGTAACATTGAAGTGAAGCGCATTATTTAATGAATTCGTGGTGGGTTGGTCAACAGCACGCTCTGCGCGGGCTCTTGCATGGTTGAGTATTCGTATCGCATCTATGCCTCGCCCCGCGAGGATGAAGAATCGACCATGGTCGAAGTGAGGTGCATTTGTTGCGGTTACTATAATAGGATTATCGAGGTCGAAATGTAACGTTTGCGAACGATCGACTACTTATAGATTTGCGAGGAGACGTTACAATCCGAACACGCGTAGGATACTCAAAGACGAGCGGGGCGCTCGATAAGCGGAATGCGGGGAACAACGATTGGATCAACGGCAACTAGATCTGCCAGGGATGCTGGCCGATGCCGGTGTCGCCGAGAAGGCAGGCGAAGACGGGAAAGGCGTGGATGTACCCCACCGGGGCGAACTTCATGTGCACATGAACGGCGCGATTCCAACGTCGAAGATTCGAGAGATCCTTGCCGACGAAGGGACCGTGTTGCCGACTGGATTCGAACTTGAGCGTGTAGTGGTCAACTAATCCCGGACACTGCGTTAAGTTTTTCTTCCGCAACCGCCGGCGCCAGTCCGTCATTGAACTGATGCGGCCGTATCCAGTTGTACCGGTGCATCAGGTAGTGGCTGATGTCCCGGTGTGCCTCCTGCGCCGACATGTAGCCCACTGACGGTAGCCATTCGGTCTTGAAGCTGCGGAACAGCCTCTCCATCGGGGAGTTGACGCTCCTATGTCAAGCGGAGGCGGTCGAATCGGCCAGATCGGCCAGAATGAGCGGGTACAACTCCCGGACGATATAGCGCTTCAGGCAGCGGTGGATTTCCTTGTTGGACATGCCTTCCTTCGTCCTGCGTTCGACATAGGCGCGGGTGCGCGGATCGCTGCGCATCCGAACCATGGCAATGGTCCATAGGGCGTTGTTTGCAGATCGATCACCACCCCTGTTCAGACGATGCCGGACTGTCTTGCCGGACGACGCCTGCAACGGACTTGTGCCGCAGAGTGCCGCCAGCGCCGCTTCGCTTTTCAAGCGCTCAGGATTGTCGCCCGCAACAGCAACCAGAACCGCAGCGGTCTGCGGGCCGACGCCGAATCTTTCGCGAACCCGCTTGGCATGCTGACTGGTGAGGCTGTCAAGCATGGTATCGAGTGCTTTGAGCTCTTCTGCGAGCGTCAGCCAACGCTTCGCCAGCAACCGTAGCGTAGTCGTGAGCGTTTGCAGCATTGGCGTTTTACCCAACGAGCGAAGACGGACGCAACCCTCAACACATTCTGCAGCCTTCACTTTCAGAAGACGATCACGGATTTCTTGCGGTGCGCTCACGAGCAAAGCCCGTAGCTGATTGATAGCCTGCGTCTTTGCTTTGACTGCACTGCGCCTAGCAACGGAGACGGCGCGCATCGCCTCAGCGGCACCGGACTGCTCCTTTGGAATAGCCGTAGCCCTTCCGGAGAGAACCGCACGTGCGGCGTTTTCAGCATCAGTGGGGTCTGACTTCCCTCTGGATCTGCGCATCGCGCGATCGGGACGATTGACTTCCAACACATCGATTTCATGATCGCGCAGCGCGCGGGCCAATCCCGCGCCGTAGGTGCCTGTCCCTTCAACCCCGGCGCGGCGTAAAAGGCCGAACGAATTCGCCCATGTCAGCAGATCGAGATATCCAGCCATGTCGGTCGAGACCGATAGCGTACCAAGGAGTCTGCCTGTGTCGCTGATCACAGCCCCGACATGCGTATCCAGATGCGTGTCAACGCCCAGAATCACTTCGTTTTGTTCCATACGTGTATCCGTCGTAGTGGGCGCATCGCCAGCCCCACTCGCAGGACAGGACACTCATGGTGCAGTACAAAGCTCCTATCAGGTCACAGACGGTGAGCCCGGCAACGCTCGGGGAACGCCGGAACCCGAACGACAGGTCAACACCAGGGCAGCTCGGCCAATCCCAACACGGGTCAGATCGGTCCGGCGTTCAGAAGCGATCTTAGACTGAGTATCCCAACAATTTCCTCGACGGCTCATGCTCTGCTGTATCCGATAGCGCCAGAGGCGCTGACGGAATTTCCGGCTTGCATATTGGCCGCCTTGATCCGAGTGAAACAGCAGGCCTTGCGGTCGACCACGTTGCTCATAGGCCATCTCCAACGCCTGCACGACCAGATCGGCATCAGGGCGTGTCGAGAACGACCAGCCAACAACCCGACGCGTGAACAGGTCGAGTACTACGGCCAGATAATGCCAACGGCCCTGCGCCCAGACATACGTGATGTCACCACACCACACCTGATTCGGCGTACCAACCTCGAATTCGCGATTGAGATGGTTCGGGATATCGATCCGCTCGACCGTGGCCTGCTTGTAGGCATGGCGGCCCGGCTGCTTGCAGATCAACCCGAGTTCTTCCATCAAGCGGCTGACCTTGAAGCGGCCAATCGCCGTACCTTCCTCGCGCATCATGCCCATGATGCTGCGACTGCCAGCAGAGCTTCGACTCTCGATGAACAACTCGTGTACCCGGCTACGCAGTGCCATGCGCTCGGCATCAACGCGTCGGGCTCGCCCTCGGTGTGCATACAGGCAGGACCGCGACACGTCGAATACCGCGCAGATCAGCTCGACCGATTCGCTTGCGCCAATCTGATCAATTACTTCGTACGTTCGATGCCTTCCGACATCAAGAGCGCGGTAGCCTTTTTTAAAATGGCCTTCTCACGCTCGAGGCGTTCGATACGCGCCTCGAGTTCCTGAATACGCTGTTGATCCGGCGTGATTGCCTTGCCCTGCGGCGTGACGCCCTGGCGTTCCATCCGAAGTTGCTGCACCCAGCGGCGCAGCACCGTCTCGCCGACGCCGACCGAGCGGCTTGCTTCCATATGGCTATAGCCCTGGTCGAGCACCAGACAGGCGGCTTGCTGTTTGAACTCCGGGGAAAACGTACGTCGTTGCTTGCTCATCAGACACCTCTTCATGGCGACCATTCTCGCCTAAATTAGTGTCCGGATTCATTAGACCACTACAACTCCCTCCAGATAGTCCACGATTTTGTCTGCATCCCCGACAGGCCCAGGCGGGTCAATTCCGGGTGAACACCAACGAGAGAGCCGCCCGCGGCCCGAACCCATCAGCCGATGCCGGACGCCGGCAGCCTGATCACATGTCGGTGACCGAAGCCCCGCTCACTTTTCCGTCGATGATGTCCTTTCCCTGCTGCCGGGCGGCACGCCTTGCCATGCCAAAGTCGGAGAATGCATGCGGTTGGCCCAGCCTGAAAACACGGCTTGCGGCGGAGGTTGAGATCGCGCCCGGGCGACATATCCGTACCGCAATGTCATACCCTTCGGCATAACGGGAGTGTCCGTCAAAGCGACTGAATGTGCGGGCGAAGACGAGGGGATGAAGTTCGTACCCCTTGTAGAGAATATGCAGGTGTGTCGACATGTTGGTCACTCCACAGGGGACGACTCCCCATACTCTCGAACGAGGTTTTTCATTTCCGCTGCCGCAGCCGGCTCAGCAACTCGAGCACCATCGTGTCAGCGTCGTTGTTGATCATTTCCGCTCGCAACAGCAGGCCGCCAACACGAACGGTTGCATCCCAACTATCTTCCGTCATTGCCTGATGGTTGCGTGCAAGCTGCTCGGCAAGCGTCAGGAGCGCCGCCATCCTCGGCGACTCGCCAGAAGCCCGGCGTTCCTCTCTTCCGGCAATTAGCCTGAACAGACCCAGGACCGACTCGGCGGTAACGGAAGGGATAGTCATTCGGACTTTATACGCTCTTTCGATCCGCCCCGCCCATCTATTCACGCTGGCCCCGAACCTGCCTAGTACCGCCTCGCATACCCCTCGCGATACAGCGAGGCGCCGATCGACGTCAGCAGTGCGATCTCATCCTCGCTCAATCGACTCCATGCCTCCGCCAACCAGCCGGCGAACTCGGCACAAGCATGGTCCAGATCGGCGGCCGCCCTTCCCTGTGCGTTCATCCGCTCGAAGATTGCCATCACGTCATGCGGTGTCATGGTCGGTTCCTCGCGAGTGCCCAACATCGTCGATCGGCGGCTTCCGCCCCTGCTCCGTCACGCTCTGGCGCGCCCGTGGCCACAAGCCGAAGCCAGCCAGTAGCGTTCGACCTGGCGCCCCTTGCCGTTGATGTCGATAGGCCACGCGCGTATGGACCGGTTAAGGCGCTACCTGCGCCATGTCATCGCCTGCGTCGCCGAGCATCCCGTGAACCGCGTCGGCCAGTTGCCGCCATGAGCCGTCGCCGATCAGCCTTGTTCCAATATCGCCTGAACGCGTCGCCGTTTGCCCGTGCCGCTGACGCACGCCTGGCTTCGCAGCGTTATGCAGAAGACAACATCGACCAGAACCGTGGCGAACATCGGATGCTCGACGCAGTACCTTGATGCGGCCCCCTGTTGTGCAGCAATGCATGGGAGCGCGCGACAAACGCAGACGCGTGTCCCGAACTGAAAATGCGCAAGCCGACGCCAGGCTGCCGGTCAACGGAAAACTCGTGTCGAAACGCCGATATTCCTTTTTGCCTGGTGCGCTGAAGGCACATCAACGGACGAGCGGCCGCATTGTGCAGCTGCCGCGCGACGCGCTGATGGACGTCGTGTTACCGATCGAGGCTGCGTAACGACCCAGCCGCGAGGCGGGTTCAATCGATTCCTTGCGTCTTTTCGTACCCCTGGATGTGTTCTTCGAGCAAAGTGCGCGCAAGCGACCGAGCGGCGTCGCGCGCTTCCACGTTCGTCGCGAAATCCCCTTCGGTATCGTGTTGCTCAGAGAAACCTGGATCCTCTCCGATGCGGTGCAAGTGGACGATGCCGCGATAGCGCCCGGACACGGTCTTCATCACGCGAAGGCGCGCCACGTGCGTATGGGTTGTACACACTTCATCATCCATGATGCTTTCCTTGCCAAGACACTTGGTGAGACAACGACATGGCCGACTTCACTCGCCCGTCGGCGTCCGTGAGCGTGGTCCCCGGCAAACTTCGGCAAGGCGGCGTTGTCGCCGCCCGCGCGGAGATGTCAATGTTTGCGATGCATCCACCCCAAGTGATGGGAATCCAACCATTGAACGACGTGCATACCTGGATGTTCGCTCTGGAAACGGCGCGCCAACGCGACTGCAACCACCGCGATCACAGCAAGAGCAACCACCCATCCAATCATCGACTGAGTCATGACAGCCTCCTTGTGGAATGCAGCCATGACTGAATTCTAGGCGTCTTGGCAGAAGGATTCCCAAGTCCTGCATCATGCCGCGCAGACGAACCGCCTCCACAATCCGGGGGACGGTACGCTCGTGCTCTACCTGATCGGTAGCGCCCCATATCCAGCGATGGGGTCGCAACGATCAAGCAGGTCATGGACTGGAAAATAGTCGCGTCGGAAAGCGAACCTCCGTGGTCTTGGCGCGGGGATGTCGGCAAACGCGCGCTCATGCGTCTTGCGACAGGCTGCGGTTGATCGGCCGCCGGGCCAACGGGCGCCATCCGATCACCTGGACGCCACCGACGCCCGGACGGGGCGCTTTTCTCAGGTCGCATGGGCGGTAGGGGCGCATGCTCGGTCGAATCCGAGATGTCTGTCGCCCTGCGTCAGGCGTCGAGGCGGAAACCCTGTCGGCGTACGAGCCGCGGCGAGGCTTGACCGTCACGCGGCCCATCCATCAGATGATCGTGGAACCGTATTCGATGGGTGAAGCGCTAGAGGCCACGGCGGCTAGCCTGGCAGCGCAGCATGCCTGCCTGCCCGGGACGCCATTCGCAACGCAGCCTCAATGGGGCGTTACACGCGATGTCGAGGATTTCGTGGGCGATCGGCGGGATGCTCGGCAACTTCATCGGCAGCATCGCCGCGGGCTGGACGACGCTCGCGCCGGGATGGATCCTTTTTATGGGAATCGCGCTGACCGGTCTGCTCGCATTCCGCACGCAGCGGCCGGAGTAGCCAGGGCGACGGTCGCGGCAGCGTGAACTACCTGCGTCTCCGAACCCGCGCCTTTGCGCACTTGAACCACAGTCGCATCGCACCGACGCCGCCCGCGACCGGAATCCGCGGCAACAGGAACCGATCGTCGTACGCATCGGCGCAGCCGCGCCGGGTCGTCGTCGCGTTGCGGTAACCCGCGGCGGCGACCTGGTCGCGCACGCGCGGGTCCAGGTCGCCGTACGGGTAGCAGAACGATTCGACGGGCTGGCCGCTCAACGCTTCGAGCCGCTGCTTCGATTCGATGATCTGAACCTCCGATACGTGCGCCGGCACGTGCGACAGCGCGACGTGATCGAGTGTATGCGAGCCGATCTCATGGCCGTGATCGCGCCATGCGAGCATGTCGGCGTACGTCATGAGCGGCGAGCGTGCGGTATCGGCGCCCGCATCCCAGTCGTTCTCGCCGCCGAACCGGCCGGCGACGAAGTAGCAGGTCGCGGTGAAGCCGACCGCGTCCAGCACGGGCATCGCATGCGTCAGCACGTTGCGAAAGCCGTCGTCGAACGTAATGCCGAAGACTTTCCCGCTGCGCTCGCCGCACAGGTACGGCTGCAGCTCGCGCACGCTCAGGCCGCGGTAGCCGAGCCGCCTGAACAGCGTCATCTGGCGGCGGAAGGCATCGGGCGCGACGCTCAGGCTGCGCAGCCGGTCGGGCGGCGGCGGTGGCGTGCGGACCTGGTGATACATCAGGATCGGGTAGCGCGTGGCGGGCAGCAGCATGAGCGGGTCGCGAGAACGGGGAATGACACGGCCTTGCGGAAAATCCGCAGGGTCTTGAAGTCGCCGCTTTCGACGAAGTGCACGTCGCACGGGCACTCCTGCGTGCGCAGGTCCCAGTACTTCTTCCAGATGTTCATGGTCGTTAAACTGACCTCATGGAGGCCACCCGACGATAGGGGTTGTGGCGAATCGATTTCTGATAGACGGACAGCGTCGCGTCGACGAATCGTTCGAACGAGAATTCGCGCCTGCCCTTCAGCCGCGCGTTGTGTCCCATCGCTTGCACGCAGCCGGGCTCGCGCATGATCGCGCGCAGGATTTGCTCGATCGCTTCGGGCTCGCGCGGCGGGACGACCCAGCCGTCCACGCCCGGCTCGACGTTCTCGGGCAGCCCGCCCACGCGCGTCACGATCGCGGGGCAGCCGAGCGACATCGCTTCGCGGCACGCATACGACAGGCTCTCCTGGTACGACAGCACGAACGACACGTCGACGATCGAGAACGGTGTCCACACGTCGTCGAGCCGGCCGGTGAAAGCGGTGCGCGCGGCCATGCGGTGCAGCGCGATCTGCTCGCGTTGCTCGCCGGTCGGCTCCGCGCCGACCAGCAGCACGCGAAACCGCTCGCGCTCGTGTTCGGGCAAGCGGCCCAGCGCCGCGATCAGGTCCATCCAGCCTTTCTCCGGCGTGGTGCCGGCGCTGCTGCCCAGCACGATCGCGTCCGCGCCGGACGGCCCGAACAGCGCGATCTTGCGGCGGCGAATTTCGTCGCCGGCCAGTCGTTCCGCGGCCTGCCGGCGCACGCCGTGCTTGACGACCGTGACGTTTCCATACGGCGACCGGAGCGCGAGCATGCCCGCCACGTAGTCGCTGACCGCGATGGTGTGGTCGGTTGCCAGCCGGGCGCGCAGCACGTTGCCGAAGCTGTCGGCACGATAGGTGTTGTGCTTGGTGAGCACGACCGCGGGCCGATACCGGCAGCCGAGCAGCGCGAGCATCACCTGCCGGTGATCGGCGGACCCGTTGACGTGGATGACGTCGAAGCGCCCGGCGACGATCCGCTGGCGCAGCCGGAGGATTTCCCGGCACAGCCGGTTCCAGCGCGGCTTGAATTCCATGTCGAAGATGGCCACGTCGGGACTGTCCTTCAGCAGCCGCGACAGGCGGCTGCCTTCCGGTGACGCGACGGTCACGCGATGATGCCGGCTCATCGCGGCGGCGAGATCGCGGACGTAGGTGTCCTGGCCGCCACCGTAGTCGCCGTGGAAGTTGGTATACAGGATGTTCATCACGATGCCGCCTTTCCTCGGTCATTCATAGGGCAGGACTACTGAAAAAAATCAATATTTCGACTTGTTGAAAGCAACGACTCGAATCCGGTTCCGCGTTGCCGATGCGCCATTGCGCATCGGCGCCCGGGCGGGACGTCACCGCGAATCGTTGCCAAATATTACAGACGCGTTACGGGCCGTAGTGTCAAGGTCTGCGCATCTTTGTGAGAATGTGTCGCGATCGTTGGCCGTGTCGTCACGCAGTGCGATGCCGCCCGGGGGCGAGGGGGAGTCCGGCGACACGGTGCCACTCGCCGGCACATGAACCGTGGCGAGCCCGGTGCGAACGGCGATGCGGCCCGATTACCCCGCGGCCGCCCACGCAGGAAGCGGGCAGGATCGCGACAAAACCCGCCTTTTCGACGACATCCGGACGCAGATCAACCCGGTCGGCTTTCAGATTTGAAAGCAGGGGTGCCATTTGCGTTAGAATGCCCCCCCCTGTCCGCCATGGCGATCGCCAACGGCGGACTTGTCGCACCCAGAGAGACATGGGTTTCGATTCGTAGCCGGGCGCGAAAGCTGTGCCAGCCGTTAGCAACATACGCTTTGTGATTTGGATTACTAATGAAGAAGAAGCACAACATCACCAAGTACATCGTTGTCGCGATGATTCTTGGAATCGCAGTGGGTTACGCTTGTCATAGCGCATTTCCCGACCCGAACATGGCGAAGGAGGTTGCCGGCTACGTGTCGTTGCTGTCCGACGTGTTCCTGCGCCTGATCAAGATGATCATCGCGCCGCTGGTATTCGCGACGCTGACCGTCGGCATCGCGCAGATGGGCGACGGCAACGCGGTGGGCCGCGTCGGCGTCAAGGCGTTCGGCTGGTTTTTCATCGCGTCGTTCACGTCGTTGCTGCTCGGCCTGCTGACCGCAACGATCCTGCAACCGGGCAGCCATCTGAGCCTGCCGCTGCCGGCGTCCGATGCGGCCCTCGGCCTGAAGACGGGCGCCTTCACGCTGAAGGACTTCGTGGTCCACCTGGTGCCGAAGTCGATCGCGGAAGCGATGGCGAACAACGAAATCCTGCAGATCGTCGTCTTCTCGATCTTCTTCGGTACCGCGCTGTCCGCGCTCGGCGAGTCGGGCAAGCGCCTGACCGGCGTGATCGACGATCTCGCGCAAGTGATGCTGAAGGTGACGGGCGCGGTGATGTGGTTCGCGCCGGTCGCGGTGTTCGCGGCGCTGGCGTCGACGATCACGACCCAGGGGCTCGGCATCCTGCTCACGTTCGCGAAGTTCATGGCGAGCTTCTATCTGGCGCTGGCGCTGCTGTGGGGCGTGCTGACGCTCGCCGGCGTGACGTTCCTCGGCAAGCGGGCGTTCACGCTGATCCGGCTGATTCGCGAGCCGTTCCTGCTGTCGTTCGCGACGGCGAGCTCCGAAGCCGCGTATCCGAAGCTGCTGGACGCGCTCGACCGCTTCGGCGTGAACCGCAAGATCTCGAGCTTCGTGTTGCCGATCGGCTATTCGTTCAACCTCGACGGCTCGATGATGTACTGCACGTTCGCGGTGCTGTTCATCGCGCAGGTGTACGGCATCCATCTGCCGCTGGGCACGCAGATCACGATGCTGCTGATGCTGATGGTCACGTCGAAGGGGATGGCGGGCGTGCCGCGCGCGTCGCTGGTCGTGATCGCGGCGACGCTCAACCAGTTCAACATGCCCGAAGCCGGGTTGCTGCTGATCATGGGCGTCGACATGTTCCTCGACATGGGGCGCTCGGCCACCAACGCCGTCGGCAACTCGATCGCGGCGGCCGTGGTCGCGAAGTGGGAAGGGCAGCTCGACGATCCGCGCGACGACAACGATCCGGACAACGGACGCGCCATGCAGGTGAAGGTGCCGGAAACCTCGGCATCGGCATGAGGCACGGCCGTGCGGCAGCGCAGCGGTAGTGGCGCGTTGCCTGCTCCCTGGCAAACGATGATCGCCGGCCTGGATTCGCTATGGATTCAGGCCGGCGATTGTGTTTGGCGGAATCATTCCACCGTGAGTGCGGCGGACTTCGCCGATTCCCTGACGCTGGCGCTCGCTATTTCAACCGGTCGCCGTTGATCGAGCGGCGATATTCCCGCAGGCACGAGCCTGATTTTCCCGACCCCGATCCGACGCGTAAGTGACCATTCACTGTCGCGCAGCCGCGCTCGCCGTCAGCACGCATGAGCGCGACAGGCAATGCGTCGAGGCCGAACCCGTGAAAAGCGCAACGGCGCGAGCGGTCCGCAATTTTTTTCGATTTATATGACGCTATGCTCGCGCTGCGCATGATCGAACGCATGCGGCACGTAATACCGACTGCGCCGGATGATTCAGGGGAAAAATTGACGCATCGCGGTTTTCAAGCCATCCGGCCGGCCCTTCATGTGAATGTTCGCACCCTTCAGGAGCGCATCCGTCATGGTCGCCAGACAACGGTTTCAGGCTGCGCTTCTTGCCGCAGCGATCGCCGCGATGACCCCCTGCGTTCATGCACGCAACACCACCGACTGGCTGGCGAACACGTATGGCACGCTCGCAGCCCACGTCGGCAACGTCGCCCGCTCGATGTGGGTCGCGCCCGAAGGCGTGATCTACACGGCGTCGATGTGGGACGAGGATGAGGGGGGCGTCGCGATCTACCAGGACGGCAAGAGCGTCGGCTCGATCGGCACGCACTCGGAGTTCCAGGGCGGCGCGATCACGGGCAACGCGACCTCGCTGTTCGTCGCGCTGCAGCCGGGCAAGACGTACGGCAGCGGCGCGGTGGGGCGCTACAACCGCGCAACGAAATATCGCGACCGCGTCATCCAGGTCAGCGCGGCGACCAACCAGCCGCGCATCGACGTCGTCACCGGGCTCGCGACGGCCGGCTCGCTGCTCTATGCGAGCGACTTCTACGGCAATCGCGTGCGCGTGTTCACCACCGACGGCGTGTGGCAGCGGGACATCGGCGTAGCGGGGCCGGGCGCGCTCGCGGTGGACGGTGCGGGCAACGTGTGGGTGGCGCAGAAGCGCGCGGGCTCGATCGTCGGCTTCAGCCCGGCCGGTGCACTGCTGAACACGATCCGGATGCCGGCCGGGTCGCAGCCGTCGGCGCTGTATTTCGATGCGGCGGCCAGGCAGTTGCTGGTGGGCGACGAAGGCCCCGACCAGAACATCAAGCGCTATACCGTGTCGGGCCGGCCCGCGCTGGCTGGCACATTCGGCGTGCGCGGCGGCTATCTCGACACGACGACGGGCGTCAAGGGGCAGGTCGGTGCGCAGCGCTTCACGCGCATCGTCGGGCTTGGCAAGGACACCGGCGGCAATCTCTACGTGCTCAACAATCCGTGGGGCGGCAGCTGGGATCTCGGCCGCAACGGCGCGACCGACATCCATGCGTACAGCAGCACCGGCAGCCTGCGGTGGACGCTGCAGTCGTTGAACTTCGAAGGCATCGCCGCGCCGGATCCGGTCACGGATGGCGCGCTGTTCTACGGCGGCACGCACGTGTACCGCGGCGGCGCGGGCGGCACGTTCGTCGCGAACACGGTCGACCCGTTCACGTATCCCGCCGATCCGCGCATCGACATGAGCGACACGCAGCGCGACGAGCATTTCGGGCTGCTCACGTCGGTGGGCGCGAACCGGATTCTCGTCGCGGCGGGCCAGAACCCGCCGATTTTCTACTTCTTCCACTTCGACGCGGCGAACGGCTATATCGCGATCCCGGACGGCTCGATTCCGGGCCCCGCGTTCAACACGACGCGGCGCGTGACGAGCGGCTTCAGCATCGACAGCAAGGGCGGCGTGTGGGCCGGCCTCGACAAGACCGGCGCGATTACCCACTACCCGCTGGCCGGCTTCGACGCGAGCGGCAAGCCGTCGTGGGGCCCGGGCGTCGCGACCCGCGTGCCCGACAGCATCCAGCCGCTCACGCGCATCGTCTATCTCGCGGACAGCGACACGATGGTGCTCGCGCAGGGCGCCGTCGGGAGCAACGACTGGACCTCGATCGGCACGCGCATCGAGGTGTATCACGGCTGGAGCGCGGGCAACACGACGAGGCCGGACCCGGTGATCACGCTGCCGCACAGCGGTGCGAAATCGATCGACGCGGCGGGCAATCATCTGTTCGTCGGCTACTGGTTCAGCAGCAGCGGGCCGCTGTGGCCGAACGTGGACGCGTTCAACCTCACCACCGGCAACCTCGATACCACGCTGGTCAACGCGAGCCCCGCCACCGTGGACACCAGCAGCGCGATCGATGCGATGTACAGCATCCGCGCGTACCGTCGATCGAACGGCGAGTACGTGGTGATGAAGAACAACGTGAAAGGGAACAGCATCACTGTGTACCGGTGGATGCCCTGACTTTGACGAGGCGCGCGCGGCCGCCTCGACCTCGGTCGGCGGCCGGGCCCGCGAAGCAATGACGGTATTCGTCGCGACTTCGCGGGATTTCCATGCCGTTTCCACCGAATTTCCACATCACGCGTCCGTAATGACCGGCGTGCGCAACGCGCGCCTCACCGGCCGCCGGGCGGCCGCCCCCAACCATACGACGCGGAAAATCGGTTCCGGGCACAATGACAGCGGCACCGGCAGGCACTGCGTGTGCCCGCGACGATGAACCGAATCGACCGACTGGTTGCGCCGGCGCATTGCAGCGCCGGTGAATGTGCGCGGCAACCCCATGCCGTGTTTTTTGAGCCGAAGTGACGAAACGATGAAGATGAAAACCACACCGAACCGCCTGTTGCTGATCGCCATGCTGGCCGGCGCGCTGAGCGGAACTGCCCATGCAGAGACCACGGCGACCGTTGCGACGGTCAACGGCACACCGATCACGCAGGCCGACGTCGATACGTTGCTGCGCGCGTCCGGTCAACCCGATTCGCCGCAGATCCGCCAGGCGATCAAGAACCAGCTGATCACGCGCGTGCTGGTTCAGCAGGCCGCCGAGAAGGCGAACTACGCCGACAAGCCCGAGGTCAAGGCGGCGGTGCAGCAGGCGAAAGCGAATGCCGAAGTGCAGCTTTACCTGCGCGACAACGTGAAGCCCGAGCCGGTGACCGAGGAACAGGTCAAGGCGCGCTACGACGAACTCGTGGCCGCGCTCGGCAAGAACGAGTACAAGCCGCGCCTGATCATCGTCCAGGACCCGGTGACGGCCGCGACGGTGCTGAGCGAGCTGAAGGCGGGCAAGTCGTTCGAAGGGCTGGCGCGTCAGTACAGCATGGCGCCGAGCCGCGATACCGGCGGCGAGCTGCCGTGGGTGAGCTTCCACACGCCGGCGACGGAAGGCAAGACGTCCGGCTTGCCGTTGCCGGTCGCGCAGGCGCTCGAGAAACTGAAGGTCGGGGCCGCGACGAGCGATTCGATCCCGGTCGATGGCGTGCGGGCGATCGTGAAGCTGGATGCGAAGCGGCCGACGCAGGTGCCGAGCTTCGCGACCGCGAAGCCGGCGCTTCAGCAGCAACTGCAGGCGGCCGCCGTGGAGAAGGCGAGTGCGCAGATGATCGGCAACTTGCTGAAGGACGCGAAGATCACGCAGTAATGCGGCGACGTCGGCACGCCGGACGTCACGCGCGCCAGACCATGCTCGCGCTCGTTTCGGTTTCCGATTCGCTGTGGAAGCCGAGCCGTTCGTAGAGCCGCCGCGCCGGGTTGCCATGCAGCACGCTGAGCGACACCGGCACGTGCGCGCGTGCGGCGTCGCTCAGTAGGGCGTTCAGCACCGCTTCGCCGATGCCCCGGCCCTGGCGCGCGGGAAGGATCTGGATCTGGTGAACGTGCCACTCGTCGGGCGCGCGTGTCACCTTCAGCAAGCCGATGGCGTCATCGCCTTCGCAGACGATCATCGCATCGTCGAAATTCGCGCGAATGCGCCGGTCGTGCGCTTCGTCATCGGTCGGCGCGCCAACGCGTTGCAGGTGCTCGGTCATCGTGAGGCGACGCAGGTCCAACAGGAACGGCAGGTCGGCGGCAGACGCCGGGCGCAGGCGGATTGCGTGTGTCATCGTGCGGACTCGTTCGTTCGGGCATTCGGGATCGTCGATGGGAAGGTTACCCCCGCGGCGGATCATTCCCGATGTCGGGCAGCCGGTCAAAGGGCGCGGCGCCGAATCCGGCGCGCATGCGCGGCCGATCATGCGGCGCGCCGGCCGGACGCCTTTTACACATCGCCGAGATTGGCGGTCAGCGTGTCGACCACGACGCGTTTCAGGCTCACGAGCGCGGAAGGCGCGTCGCCTCCCCCCGCGTGGACGCACACGTCGACCGACGGCAGCGGCGGCAGGCCGTCGCGCTCGCCGAGCGGCCGCAGCGTCGGCGGCACCCCCGCCATCGTTCTCGCCGTGATGCCCAGTCCGCCCGCGACGCCGGCCCACAGGCTCTGCAGGCTGCCGGTCGTGTAAGCGAGCCGCCACGGGATGCCGGCCTGGTCGAGCGCATCGGTGCCCGCCTTGCGGAACAGGCATGGCGGCTGGTACAACGCCAGATCCAGCGGCGCGCCGGCGCGCGGACGCACGTCGATGCGTTGCGGCCCGATCCATGCCATCGGCAGCGTGACCAGGTGTTCGGCGTCGGCGCGATGCCCGCGGCCCATCGCGAGCACGATGTCGAGTTCGCCGCCATCGAGCCGGTCGAGCAACGCGCCGTTGCCGTCGACGACGATGTCGACGCGCACGCCCGGGTGCGTGCGCTTGAACTGGCCGAGCGCGACGGGTAGCCACGATTCGGCGAAGTCGCCGGGCAGCCCGAATCGCACGGCCCCCTCGATCGCCGCGCCGCGGATCGCGCCGACCGCCTCGTCGTTCAGTTCGAGAATGCGGCGCGCATAGGACAGCATCAGTTCGCCGGCCTCGGTCGGCACGAGGCCGCGCCCCTGGCGGCGAAACAGCGGCTGGCCGATCTGCGTCTCGAGCTTGCGCATCTGCTGGCTGACCGCCGACTGCGAGCGGCCGATCCGGTCGGCGGCGCGGTTGAGGCTGCCGAGCCGATCCGCGGCGAGCAGCGTGCGCAGCGCATCCATGTCGAGATTCGGAAGCGTCATGATTCGGTTTTGCTTATAGGTCGATTTCGAATTATCGTATTTATTGCACATTCTCGTCGCTACCATCAAGTGAACCGGTCGTTCCGGTTCACGGGGATGCGCGCGATACGCGGCTGCGGATGTCCGTGAGGTGGCTTCCCTTCTTTTTGACGAGGACAGTGAATGAACATCCGCTCGATATTCCGCCAAGGCTTTCCCGGCATGCTGCTGGCCGCATCGATGATTCCGGGCGGCGCATCGGCCGCGCCGTCGCTCGCGGGGGCGTGGACGCTGGTCGCAGCGGACGTGCAACATCCCGACGGTACGATCGGACGCGACTTTGGTGCCGATCCGAAGGGGCTGCTGCTGATCGACGCGCACGGCAACTATTCGCTGCAGATCTTCAGGTCGGAACGCCCGCGCTTTGCGTCGAACGACAAGGCGACCGGCACGCCGGACGAATTCCGGGAAGCCGTGCTCGGCTCGAGCACCCACTACGGCACGCTGACCGTCGATCCCGCGAACCACAAGCTCGCGTTTCACATCAGCAATGCGTCGTACCCGAACTGGGCCGGGCAAACGCAGACGCGACGCTATCAATTGAAGGACGGCGAACTGAGCTACCGCGTGCCGCCGCGTGCCAACGGCGACATACCGATCTCGGTGTGGCGGCGAGTGGATTGACGCGAGAGGGCGTCACAGCCCCGGCAACCGAATCTGCAGGCCGGCCGGGCGATGGTCGAGGCCATCCGTGACTGTGTATTCGGTTCTTGCTCCGTCCGAGGTGTGCCACTGCGGCATGCGGACTTGGCAGACGAGCACGTCGCCCTTCCCGAAGCTGATCTGACTGCTGTTCACGCACGACAGGAAGCCGGCGTACGTGAGCGCCGCGTGAATCGTCGACGTGCCGTCGTACAGCCGCCGCGGATGCCGGGTGCGATCCACCGGCCGCGGGCGATTTTGGCCGTCCGGCCAAAGCGACGTTCCGACGTGCCCCTGACGTACCGGGCACACACCGAACTTTTCCGATATTTTCCCGGTCACAACCGCCGGCGTGCGGGCGCGCCGGCGCCCGCACGCGCGTCCGGCTCCCGGTATTCCCCGGCCTGCCCCGTCCGATATCATTCGCACATCGCGCGCCCGCCGACCGCAGGCGCAGCACACAGGGATTCTCGATGGACACCAAACGATCGCGGCCGGGCCTCGCCGCCGCGCTGCTCTGGGCGGCGCTGTATCTCGCGACCGGCTACATCTCGCACCAGTTCAACGGCCCCGTCCGGCTGACAGGCTATATCTGGCTGCCGGTCGGCGTGACGGTCGGCGCGTTCATGCTGCGGCCGATGCGCGAATGGCTGACCCTGGCCGGCGCATTCCTGGCCGGGCAACTCGCGCTGAGCGTCATCGAACAGGGCAATCTGGTCAACGCGGTGCTGTTCACGGTCGACGAGGTCGGCGCGGCCGCGCTCGCGGTGTGGCTCGTCCAGCGCGTGCGCTTCTCGCTCGAAGGGCTGTACTTCCTGCGCTCGGTGATCCTCGCCGGCCTGATCGCGGGCGTGGTCGGCGCGCTCGGCGGCGCGGCCTGGTACACGGTGGTCAAGGGCGCGCCGTTCTTCGACGTGTGGTCGGTGTGGGGCGCGTCGGATTTCGTCGGCGTGCTGCTGGTCACGCCGGTGCTCGCGTCATGGTCGCGCTTTCGCGCGCACCGCTCGGGCGACCACGAACGCTTCGACCTGGTGCTCGGCATGGTCTCGTTCGTGCTGGTCGTGGCCGTCGCGCTCGTGATCTTCGACGGCGACACGTCGCGGAAATTCGGCACCGGCGCCGGCTTCGCGCTGACGTACATCCCGCTGTTCCTCACCGTCGCGGTGACGCTGCTGCTCGGCGGCCGCGCGGGCTCGTCGTCGGTGCTGGCGCTCGCGCTGATCGTGATCGAGCAGACCGCGCAGGGTGACGGCCCGTTCTCGTCGTTTCACGAGCACTACGGGAGTGCGCTGCTCGAGGCGCAGCTTTATCTGGCGGTCGCGTCGCTGCTGGTGCTGACGGTGAGCACGCTGAAGACGACGCGCGAACGCGTGCACGAGCATGCGGCGGTCCTGCAGAACAACATGGAGCTCGCGCTCGCGAGCGCCGGCCAGATCGCGTACGTGCTCGATCCGGATTCGGGGCGGATCGAGTGGAGCGGTGACGTCGAGCGCGTGTTCGGCGTCGGCGTCGATACGTCGCAGATCGCGAGCGTGCCGCTCGTGCTCGAACGCGTGCAGCCGGGCGACCGCGAGGCGCTGCGCGACTACTGGGATGCGGAGATTGCCGGCGAGGATCGCGCGTCGCTGTCGCTGCGTATCGTGCAGCGCGACGGCGGCACGCAGACGATCACCGATCACGGCGCGCCGCTGCTCGATTCGAATGTCGACGTGACGGTGGTGGCGGGCGTCTGGCAGCTCGAGCGCGTGTGGCCGGCGGCGGACGAATGAGCGGACGCGCGTCATGAGCGGCCGCACGGGCGTCCTGCTGATCCACGGGCTCGGCGGCACGCAATACGATCTCGGTTCGCTGCACAAGGCGATGCGGCGCGCGGGCGGCGATACGCACATGATCACGCTGCCGGGGCACGGCACCCGCCCGGAGGATCTGGTCGGCGTGCGCGCGGAGGCATGGCTCGACGCGGTGACCGAGCAGTATCGCGCGCTGGAAAACGACTACGACACGCTGCATGTCGCGGGCATGTGCATGGGCGCGCTGGTTGCGCTGCTGCTGTGCCACCGCGTGCAGCACGCGCGCGGCCGGCTTGCGCTGCTGGCCACGCCGGTGTTCATCGACGGCTGGTCGACGCCGTGGTACCGGGCGTTGCGGCATGTGCTGTACCGCGTGCCGGGTGTGGCGGAACGGATGCGTGTCGAGGAAGGCGATCCGTTCGGCATCAAGAACGCGACGATCCGCGCGATCGTGAAGAAGAAGTTCGAGCGCGAGGACAGTTTCCACTATGCATGGGTGCCGCTCGCATGCGTGCGGCAGGTCGACCGGATGCGCGACTGGGCGCTCGAGGCCGCGGCCGGCACGCCGTGCCCGACGCTCGTGCTGCATGCGCGCGAGGACGAACTCACGAGCCTGCGCTCGGCCGATTTCCTGCTGGAAAAGATGCCCGATGCGCGCGGGATCGTGCTGGAGAACAGCTATCACATGATCTGCGCGGACAACGATCGCGACGACGTCGCGCGCCACGTGCTCGAATTCTTCGGGTTCGATCCGGTGCACGCGGTGAGTCCGGCGATGGCGCGCAGGATGGGGCGGCTGGAGTCGTGACGGCCTGACGGCGGCTCACGCCGCTTCAGGCCGGCGTGCGATCCGCTCCCGGATTTCAGGCGACGCCAGGCACGTGGCCACGGCTTCGTAGCCGGGCGCACCGGGGTAAGGCGCCACGCGCGAAGGCGGGCTGTGATTGGCCGGGCACAGCAGCAGGGTTTCGTCAGGACCGACCGCCGACAGATCGAGGATCGCCGACGAGCGCGTCAGCAGGAACAGCGGCCGCATGCCGGCGGCGGCATGTTCACGCAGACGGGCAATCAGTGCCTGTTGCGTGGGCCGGTCGAGATCCTGTTCGATCATGTCGACGACCAGCGCGCGCGGGCCTTCGGCTTCGAGACTGGCGAGCAGCGCGGTCAGCGCTGCCGATGGCGTCGCGCCCCTTTCGGCGAGCCACGCCGATGCGTGCTCGACACGCGACTTCAATGAAGGATCGGCGTGCAGCGCGGCAATCGCATCCGCGCCGTCGTTTTCCAGCCGATCGAGGCCGACGAACACGGCGCCGGGCAGTGAGTCGGCGAGCCGGCGCGCCAGCCGCGTCTTGCCGCTGCCGAGCGAACCGATGATGTAGTTCAACGGGCGGATGTCACGACACTCGAACCATTCGCCGCCCCACGGCCACGGCAGGCTGAATGCCACGCCGGCACTGTTGGCGTCGACGATCCGCGTCAGCTCGCCGTCGGCCGGCATCCGGCCGCGTGCGAGGCCGGCGCGGATCGCGCGCACGCGGTCGACCTTGCGCACGAGATCCTGAATGCCGTGATCGAGCGCCGCTTCGTGAGCGGCCAGCGCGTCGTCCAGGCAGCGCGCGTCACCGTCGAGCACGCTTGCCACCTGCGCGAGACCGAGGCCGAGCGCACGCAGCGCCGCGATGTCGGCCGCGCGGGCGAGCGCGTCCGGGCCATACGCGCGGTAGCCGGCCGGCGTGCGCTCCGGCGTGACGAGGCCGTGCCGCTCGTACAGCCGCAGCGCCTTGATCGATACGCCGAGCCGCGCGGCGGCGGCCGATGCGTTCAAACGGGGCGTGGACGTGCTCATCCGTCACCTCTCTCTGCGGTCGATTCGTTGCGCTCAGCATAAAGGCGATCCCAAGGGCCGGGTCAAGCGCGACGGCACGCGAATCGATGAAACGCGGCCGCACCGACGTCGATCCGGTACACCCGTAGCGCGTTGTCATGCCAGATGGCGCGGCGCTCGGCGTCGGCGAGGTGCGTCATCGCCCGAGCGAACGTGCGCAGCAGCGCGGGATACGACACACGCAGCCCGGCCACGGGAAAGTTGCTGGCGAACAGGCAGCGCTGCGCGCCGAATATCGCGATCGTGTCGCGGATGATCCGCGCGTTGTCCGCGTCGTTCCACACGGCGTCGCGCAAGCCGAGTTCGGAAATCTTCACGGTCACGCGCGGCGACGCGGCAAGCGCCTCCATGCCGCGCCGCCAGTGCGCGAGCCCTGCATCCGAGCGATCCCACGGCAGCCCCGCATGTTCGAGCACGACGTCGACCTCAGGTGCATCGGCCAGCAGCGCAGCCGCCTCCTCGAGATGCCAGAACGGCACGCGCAGGTCCCAGCACAGGCGATGCGCGACAAGGCGTTCCAGCGCGGCGGGCCAGCGCGGATCGCGCAGCGTGCCCGACCCATCGACCGATGCATCCGGCGTGGCCGCGGTGCGCGGCTTGAAGCGCACGCCGCGCACGCGCGGCCATGCGGCCTGCTCGGCGAGCCGTTCATCCGCATCGCCAGCGAGCAGGTCGACCCACGCGACGACCGCCGACGGCAGCCCGTGCGACGCCGCGACCTCGTGCAGCCAGCGCGTTTCCGCCAGTGCCTCGTCGCGCGCCCGTTCGGCCTCGACGTGCACGCTGGCGACGATTGGCGCACCCTGCGCCGCGTGCCGCAGATCGTCCACCCCGAAATCGCGGCACAGCGCCGCGTAGTCGCCGAACATGAAGCGCGCCGGATCGTAGTCCTCCTGTAGCCACGGATAGTGCGCGCCCGCATCGAGCCGCCACAGGTGGTGATGCGCATCGACGAGCGCCTCCGGCATGCCGTCGCGCGGCGACGTGTCGCGCATGTCAGCGTGCCCCGGCGAGCACGTACGACGCATCGGGCTCGCGCAGCGTCGCCAGTGCGCCGACGAAACGCCACGTATCGAGATCGAGCTCGCGCACGTAGTCGTCCTGGAACGACACGTACGCGACGCGTCGCGACGGATGGAACGACAGCGCGGTCGGGTTCGCGGGCAGCGCGATGCGCTCGATTTCCTCGAGCTGCCGTGCATCGAACACGGAGATCGACCGCTCGCCCGAGTTGGTGAGCAGCAGGAGGTCGCGGCCGTCCGGCGCGGTCGTGCGGTAGATGCGGTTCGGATCGCTGCGCGTCTTCACGCGGCGGCCGCAGGTCATCGTTTCGGTATCGATCTCGACCAGCGTGTCGTCGCCGCGATTCGCGACGAACAGCGTGCGCTCGTCGCTCGACAGCGCATTGCCTTCGGGGCGCGGGCCGGGCATGACCGCACGCGGCGCGACCGTCGCGTCGCGCGGATGGAACTGCGTGACGGTATTCGACAGCAGGTGCACGCCGTACGCACGGCTCGCATCGCGCGTGAGCGTGACGAGGTGCGTCTTCACGCCGCCGGACGGCACGGCCATGTTCGGCACGGGCTGTTGGGTCGGCTCGTCGAACACGAGCAGCATGTCGTGCGCCTCGCTCATCGCGTACAGCCGGCCGTCGCGGTCGCTCGCCATCCCGTGCGGCCGGTAGTACGGCCACAGGTCGAGCATGCGCGTGTGCGTGCGTGCGGCGAGATCGATCTCGGCGATCCGGTGGTCGCCTTCATGGCCGCGCGACCACGCGGTCTCGATCCCGAAGATGCCGACGTACGCAAAGCGTTCGTTCACGTCGACGGTGAACTCGTGCGGGAAGTTCGGCAGCACGACGTGCTTGAGCGCGGCTTTCGTGTCGAGGTCGTAGAAGCTGAAGGTATGGGCGCATTTCTGCACCAGCAACAGGATGTCGTTCATGGTGAGTCTCCGTAATTTCGTTCGGTATCCCGCGTATCCGGTCTCAGTCCTCGCAGCGTTTCGGCAGCGTCAGCGCGAGCAGGCCGGCCACCGCGAGCGTGATTGCGAGGCTGTACACGCCGGCCGCCGCGCTCACGTGCTGGGTCAGCACGCCGACCGCATACGGGCCGCAGAAGCCGCCGAGATTGCCGAGCGCGTTGATCAGGCCGCGCGCGCTGCCGGCCGTCTCGACGCTGCAGAGCTTCGGCGGAATCGCCCAGAACACGCCGGCGGCCGCCTGCAGGAAGAAGCCGCAGCCGATCAGGAACGCGAACGATACGGCCATCGACGCATGCGTGAGCACCGACAGCGCGAGGCACGCGGCGAAGCCGACGAGCGGCAGCAGCACGAACAGGCGCCGCTTGCCGGTTCGATCAGACAAATACGACGTGACGAACATCCCGATCACCATCGCGACATACGGCAGCATCGCGAGCAGGCCGACCTTGCCCATCCCGGTGTGCGTGAGGTTTTTCAGCAGGGTCGGCAGCCACATCGTATAGCCGTAGATGCCGACCTGATAGCAGAAGTTGATCGCGATCAGCAGCCAGATCGTCGGGTTGCGCAGCATCTCGCCGAATGATGCGGCAGCCGGCGTGCCGGCCGCGCGCTTGCGTTCCTGTTCGTCGCGCAGCGCGTCGAGGATGTAGGCCTTTTCGCGCGGCGACACCCAGCGCGCGGTCTCCGGGCCGTCGTCGGCGAACAGCAGCCACACGACGAGGCACAGCAGCGACAGCGCGCCCGCACTGAAGAACAGGTGATGCCAGTCGTACGCGGCGAGGATGAAGCCGGACAGCGGCGCGGTGATCATGCCGGCGAGCGGCACGAACATGATGACCATCGCATTCGCACGGCCGCGTTCGCGGTCGGGAAACCAGTGGCTGACCATCGTCAGCACGACGGGCAGCATCCCGCCCTCGGCCACGCCGAGCAGGAAGCGCAGCGTCAGCAGCTGCCAGGTATGCGTGACGAGCCCGGTCAGCACCGACAGCACGGCCCAGCTCACGAGCGACCACGCGATGAAGGTCTTGCCGCTGCCGAGCGCCGCGCGCCGGCCGCCGGGAATCTGCAGGAACAGGTAGCCGAAGAAGAAGATGCCGCCGGCAAGGCCGGCCATCGTCGCGTCCATGCCGAGATCGGCGTTCATCCCGCCGGGCATCGCGAACGCGATATTCACGCGGTCCATGTAGGAAATGATGCAGGCGAGTAGCAGCGGCGGAATCACGCGCAGCCAGCGGCGGCGCGGAATCGCTTCGCCGGCTTCGTATGCCGGGGTGGCCGGGTTCAACGAATTCATGATGTCTCCAATATTGTCGATCTGCGGCAGCGATCTTCTGATGGACCGCTGTCACGCCGTGACGAATCCGCACGGGGCTAACCGCCGATGCGCAACGCAGGTACGCATTTCCCATCGGCGCGAACGTCTGTCCGGCTGCGCGGCGTGCGCGTCGGGCCGCAGCCGTGAAGCGCACACCGCAGGCGTCCGGACGTCTAATGCCCCCAGCGCAGCACGAGCGGATCGAGCCGCCGCGCCGTGTCGAGCAAGCCGGCGCGCACCTGGGGATGCAGTTCGGGCCACGGCGCGCGCGGTGCGTCGCACGCGATCACGCCGCCTTCGCGCATCAGCGCCTTCGCGGTCAGGAAGCCGGACTGGCGGTTCTCGTAGTTGATCAGCGGCAGCCAGCGCGCGTACTGCTCGACGGCTTCGTCGCGGCGGCCGGCGAAATACGCGTCGGTGATCCGGCGAATCCCGTCCGGATAGCCGCCGCCCGTCATCGCGCCGGTCGCGCCGGCATCGAGATCGGCCAGCAGCGTGATGCCTTCCTCGCCGTCCCACGGCCCCTCGATCGCATCGCCGGCGAGCGCGATCAGCTCGCGCAGCTTCGATGCGGCGCCGGCCGTCTCGATCTTGAAGTACGACACGGCGTCGATCTCGCGGGCGAGCGACGCGAGCAGCGCTGCCGGCAGCGCGACGCCGCTCGCGGGTGCGTCCTGGATCATCAGCGGAATGTCGAGGCCGTCGGCGGCTTCGCGGAAGAACGCGCGCACCTGCGCCTCCGGCACGCGGAACGTCGCGCCGTGGTACGGCGGCATCACCATCACCATCGCCGCGCCGAGCGCCTGCGCGTGCCGGTTGCGTTGTGCGCAGATCCGCGCGCTGAAGTGCGACGTCGTGACGATCACCGGCACGCGGCCCGCGACGTGCTCGAGCGTGGTGCGCGTGATCAGGTCGCGTTCGTTGTCGCCGAGCGCGAATTGCTCCGAATAATTCGCGTGGATGCAGATGCCTTGCGAGCCGGCATCGATCATGAAGTCGAGGCAGCGGCGCTGGCCGTCGAGATCGAGCGCACCGTGCGCGTCGAAGATCGTCGGCGCGACCGGAAAGACGCCCTGGTAGCGTGCGTGCATGGCGGGCCTCACTCGACGATGTCGAACTGGTCGAGGAACGCGGTCTTCAGCGTGAGGCCCAGGCCCGGCACGTCGTCGCGCAGTTGCACGAAGCCGTTCTCGGCCACCGGCTCGCCGTCGAAGATGTAATAGAACAGCTCGTTGCCGACCTCGACGTCGAACATCGGGAAGTACTCGCTCATCGGCGACGCGAGCGTGCTCATCGTCAGGTGATAGTTGTGCATCTGGCCCGCATGCGGAATCACCGGCACGCTGTACGCCTCGCACAGCGCGTTGATCTTGTGCGCCATCGTGATCCCGCCGACGCGGTTCGTGTCGTACTGGACGACCGACACGGCCTTGCGGTCGAGCAGTTGCTTGAAGCCGTACAGCGAGAACTCGTGCTCGCCGCCGGAGATCGGAATGCGCGTCAACTGGTTCAACTCCGCATAGCCGTCGATGTCGTCGGCGATCACCGGTTCTTCCAGCCAGCGCGGCTGGTATTTCTCGAGCTTCGGCAGGATGCGCTTCGCATACTCGAGGTTCCAGCCCATGTAGCACTCGAGCATCAGGTCGTTGTCGTAGCCGATCACCTCGCGGATCGCCGCAACCGACTTCAGGTTCTCGGTCACGCCTTGCTGCCCGTGCGCGGGCCCGTAGCCGAAGCGCATCTTGAACGCGCGGAAGCCTTCCTTCAGGTAGCGCTGCGCCTCGTCCTGCATCTCTCTCAGGTCGGTGCGGTAGAGCTTCGAGTAGTAGCAGGGGATCTTTTCCTTGGTGCGGCCGCCGAGCAGCTTGAACACGGGCTTGCCGACGCTCTTGCCGAGGATGTCCCAGATCGCGATGTCGACCGCCGAGATTGCCGCCATGCCGATGCCCTTGCGGCCCCACGCGTGGGTCGCGCGATACATCTGCTGGTTCAGGTATTCGTAGTCCCACGGGTCCTGGCCGATCACGAGCGGCGCGAGGTACTGGTCGATGATCACCTTCGCGACCTGCGGCGCGAGCGCGACGTTGCCGAGGCCGACGATGCCGTCGTCGGTCTCGACCTCGACGACCGTCCACGCATGGAAGCGGAACGTGCTCATCGTCTCCTGCGGCGCGTACAGCAGATCCATCGCGTTCGAGCAGAAGTTGCCCTGGGGCGGAACGGTTTTGCCTTTCCACTGGAATACGCGTGCGCGCACGGAACGGATTTTCATGATGGTGTCTCCGGTAATTGGTGTTGTCGGGTGCGGGAGGCGCGCGAACGTCACGCCGAAACGGTGGCAGTGCGGCGCGCGGCGCCCATCCGGCACGCGATCTGCAGCGCCTGCCAGGTTGCGCCGACGTCGGCCGTGCCTCGGCCCGCGATGTCGTACGCGGTGCCGTGCGCGGGCGTCGTGATCGGCACGGGCAGCCCGCCCTGCACGGTGACGCCGCGCGAGAAGCCGAGCAGCTTGATCGCGATCTGCCCCTGGTCGTGGTACATCGTGACGATCGCCTGGTAATCGCCGGCCTGCGCCTTCAGGAAGATCGTGTCGGCGGGGAACGGGCCGTGGAACGGCGCGTCGGTCGGCCAGTCGCGCGACTGCAGCTTGCGCACCGCCGGCTCGATGATGTCGACTTCCTCGCGGCCGCAGCTGCCGCCGTCGCCGCCGTGCGGGTTGAACGCGGCGATCGCCACTTTCGGCGCGGCGACTCCGTTCGCGAGCAGCGACCGGTAGATCAGTTCGGAGGCCTGCTCGATCCGCTCGACGCTCAGGTAGCGCGGCGCATCCTTCAGCGGAATGTGCGACGAGATGCGCGCGGTCCACAGCTCGCCGAGCGTGTTGAATTCGCAAAAGTAGCCGGTCACGCCGAGCGCTTCGGCGAAGTGGTGCAGCTCGTCCTCGTGCTTCAGCCCGCCGAGCTTCATCGCGTACTTGTTCAGCGGCGCGAAGCAGATCGCGTCGATGTGGCCGGCGAGCGCCGCGTCGAGGCACAGGTCGAGCACGGTCAGCGTCGAGCGGCCGCCGGCCGCGCCGGGCTGCCCGAGCGTGACGTCGGCCGGGGCGATCGTGTCGACGGCGACGAACGCGGCGCGCGCGGTCGAGCGCCGGCCGCGCGCGGCGGCGAGCGACGCGACGGGCTCGACGTCGACCGTCACGCCGGCCACGCGCTGGCCGGCTTCCCACAGCCAGCGATCGCCGATCAGCACGAGATTCGCGCGGGTAGTGGCGTCGGGGCGGGCGAGCAGTTTCGCGATCAGTTCGGCGCCGATGCCGGCGGGATCGCCGAGCGTCAGCGCAACGACGGGCAGGGGAGCGGTGGGCGAGGGGGTGGTCATGCGTGTCTCCGGTGGCGGCGCGTGGCCGTTTGTCTATGGGGTTGATGCTAGGTAGACGGAATGAGTCGGTAAATTGAAAACTCTTGATGAATCGATAACCTGGAGTAATCAGAGATGGGCTCGATCGACCGACGGGACTCGACCCCGCAGTTGCTGAACCGGCTGCGCATGCGGCAGATCGTGCTGCTGCTGGCCGTGGACGAGTGCTCGACGCTGCGCGCGGCGGCCGAGCAGATGGGCCTCACGCAGCCGGCTGCGACGAAGATGCTGGCCGAGCTGGAGAGCGCGCTCGGCCAGCGGCTGTTCGACCGTGTCGGGCGCGGGCTCGTGCTGAATCCGGCCGGCGAGCGCGTGCTCGGCTATTTCCGCGGCATCCGCGGCAGCATGGAGGCGCTGAACCGCGAGCTCGGCGAGCTGCAGCTCGGCAGCGCGGGGCGGCTGGCGATCGGCAGCATCATGGCGGCGTCGCCGGGGCGGCTCACCGAGGCGCTGGTGCGGTTGAAGGCGCGTTACCCGCTGCTGGCGATCGACATCGCGGTCGATACGAGCGACAGGCTGATGCCGCAACTGCGCGAAGGCGTGCTCGAAGTGGTGATCGGGCGCCACGTCGGGACCGATTGCGACTTCCGTGTGGTCGACGACGAGGCGCTCGCGATCATCGCGGGTCGCGACCATCCGCTCGCGGGCGCGGGGCCGGTGGCATTCGACGCGCTGCTCGATTACGCGTGGATCCTGCAGCCGGCCGGCAGCCCGGCGCGCGAGGTCGTCGAGCGCGAGTTCAACGCGCGGCATCAGCCGATGCCGCGCGGGCTGGTCGAAACGGGGTCGATCCTGACCACGATGAATCTCGTCGACCGCTCGCCGATGCTCGGCGTGATTCCGCTGACGGTGGCGCGGCGCAACGCGGAGCACGGGCTCGTCGCGATCGTCGATTACACGCTCGAACAGAAACTGCCGTCGTACGGCAGCCTCGTGCGGCGCGACCGGCCGCTGAGCATTCCCGCGCAGCAGTTTCTTGCGCTGTTTCACCGCGAAGGGGGCGGGGATGACGGCGGCGTGTAATGGCGCGGTTTGCCAGCCGAGGCGGCCGAGCCAGCCGCGCCGGCCGAGGTGGCCGAACCAGCCGCGGCAGCCGGGTAGGCCGGACCAGCCGCGGCAGCCACGCCGGCCGAACCAGCCAGGTCAGCCACGCCGGCCGAGTCAGCCGAGTCAGCCGAGTCAGCCGAGTCAGCCGAGTCAGCCGCGCCGGCCGGGTCAGCCGAATCAGCCGAATCAGCCGAATCAGCCGAATCAGCCGAACCAGCCGAACCAGCCGAACCAGCCGAACCAGCCGAACCAGCCGAACCAGCCGAACCAGCCGAACCAGCCGAACCAGCCGAACCAGCCAGGCAAACCGGGTCGCTCGCACGCCGCCGTCGCGGCACACGGTGACGCGAGACGGCGCCGCCGCCCGGACAGCCGACGCAGGCGAACCCGAAGCGACCCGCTTCAGTGTGCCGACGGCGCGGCGGGCGCGTCGGCGAGCGCCGGCATCGACGCCGACAGCGTGCGTTCCGGGCGAATCCGCAGCGCGGCGACGATGCCGATCAACAGCATCGCGACCGAGCCGATGAACGGCACGGTCCAGCTCCCCGTGCGATCGACGAGATAGCCGAACAGGATCGGCGACAGGATCCCCGAGATCGCGGAGCCCGCGTTCATCATCCCGCTCGCGATGCCGGCGTGGGCCGGCGCGATGTCGCTCGGTACGGCCCAGATCGGCCCGATCGTCAGTTCGAGGCACAGGAACGACCCCGACAGGCACAGCGCGACGCCGGCCGTCGAGTGCACGACCGCGAGCGGCAGCAGGCACACGAGCGCGCCGACGAAGCTCGCGACGATCACGCTCTGGCGCGACAGCGCGAGGTTGCCGGTCTTCCGGTAGATCCGGTCGCACAGCCAGCCGCCGAGCGTGTCGCCGGCCACGCCCGCGAAGAACACGCCGGACGCGAACAGCGCGGTCGACTTCAGGTTCAGGCCCTGGCCGTTCAGGAAGAACGTCGGCAGCCACGTGAAGAACAGCCAAGCGGTCCAGCCGTAGCAGAAGTAGACGAAGATGGTCGGCGCCATCCGGCGGAACAGCGGCCCCCACGGCGTCGGGCCGGCGGGCGGCGCGGGGCGCGGGCGGCCATGGCCGGCTTCGTCGCCGAGCGGATATTCGCGGAAGCCGACGATCCACCACGCGAGCCACACCAGCGTCACCGCGCCGATCACGAAGAACGCCGCGCGCCATGACAGCCAGGTCATCAGCGCGGCGACGATCGGCGGCGTGACTGCGTTGCCGAGCCGCGAGAACGAATGCGTGAAGCCCTGCACGACGCCGCGCCGCTCGCGCGGGAACCAGTATGTGATCGCGCGGGCCTGTGCGGGCAGCGTCGCGCCTTCGCCGATGCCGAGCAGCAGACGCGCGGCGAACAGCAGCCCGAGGCTGTGCACGAACCCGGTGGTGACGGTCGACACGACCCAGATCAGCCCGCAGCCGATCAGCGTGATGCGGGCGCCGAACCGGTCGGCGATCCAGCCGCCGCCGATCTGGCAGATGGCATACGAATACGCGAACGCGGAGAATGCGACGCCAAGTTCGGTATTCGACAGGCCGAGTTCGGCCTTGATCGCGCCGGCCGCGGTCGCGAGGTTCACGCGGTCGACGTAGAGGATGAATGACAGCGCGCACAGCAGCCACAGCGTGTGGCGCCGTTGACGGTGATCGTTAGGCATGTGTCTCGCTCCGGTGTCGTGCGCGGCGTTACACGGACCCCGCGTCGATTGGCGTAGCCAGCATCGCGCGCCGGGGAGGGGCCGTCTAATGAATCTTTTGGATAGGTTGATAACCTGAGGCATTCATTTCCGCCCGGGCGCATTGACTCGATCCGTGGCGGCGCGGTTGACTGCAGGTTCCGTGCAGTAGCGCTTTCCTCGCCCTTCGATGCGCTGACGCGGCGCATGCTCCGCGCGGCACACGCGTCATCCCGAACACCCCGTTCCATGCGCGTGGATGCGCTTGCCCGGCACACAAGCCGTCTCGCCGCGCGACAGCCGCTGCCTGCCGCGGCCGGCGTCGTGCCGATCGACGCCTGAGCGCGGCAACCACGCGCGCTCGATCCGCTGCGAAAAGCGTCCTGCTTGCCTCGTCCCGAACAATTCATTAAATCAACGTAACAATATTGGACTTAAGGTGACAGTTTTCTATTTTTTTGGAACTTGAACTAGTCATTTTGTTTCGTCATTAAGAACTTGTCTCATTTCCAGATGGCGGCTATGTCCATAGACTTGCAGCGGTGGGATCTATTTCTCACGAATCGAATTTCCATCGATTATTTATTCAATGCGATTCGATCTAAGAAGCTCATTCTTTAATAGGAATTACTCGATGAAACTCAGCAAACTCGTTCTGGCAATGGGCGTCACCACGGCGCTGTTCGGTATGGCGCATACGGCGCAGGCCGATACGGTGTCGAAGAAGATCACGCTGACCGCCCAGATCAACGACGGCATGTTCGTGTCGAAGCCGGACGGCTCGACCTGGTACGGCACGGAAGCACTGCAGGCCACCGACCACACGCAAGCCAAGTTCGAGAAGACGCTGCCGGTTCGCGTCTGGACGAAGAACGCCGACTTCAATGTGTCGCTCGCGCAGCCGCTGAAGCTGTCGAGCGGCGCGTACGAAATGAAGAACGCGAAGGTGACGCTGTCCGGCAACGGCGGCGATGCCGAAGTGAAGTTTGGCGCGGTCCAGAAGATCACGCAGGTGACGGCCGGCAACGGCGGCTACGACGAAATCCACAACCTGAAGATCAACGTCGACGCGCCGATCCAGGTTGGCACGAACAGCACGAACGGCAGCTACAGCGGCGATCTCGTGATGGTGTTCGAGCCGGTCGCGGCAGCAGCGCCGTAACCGTCCCGGACGGAGCCCCGATTCGATCGGGGCTCTCCCTGAAGAACTCCGATGCCAGCCCGTCCCAACCCTCCCTAGAAGAAATCAGCGTGGTCGCCTATCAAGCTCCTTTCCGTTTCAACAAGCTGTGGTTGGGTACATTTCTTTTTGTTTCGTCGTACTCATTCGCAGAACTAAAGGTCACGTATGGTGTACCTAAAGGATTCAGTGCGGCCGAACTGGACGATAGCGCGAACTATGTTGCGACCTTCAACGGGCGGACGCTGCCGGGATTCATCAGTTATTCGTCAAAGGACGCGTCGCTTGAATTCGACGCGGCCAAGTATGCGGCAAACGGTATCTCGCCCGAGAACGTCGACACGATCCGGGACGTGATCTCGCAGCTCGACTACAAGCGCTGCAGCAAGGGCTGCGACGAATCGATAGCCGGGTACCACGTTACCGTCGACAAGCTGAAGCGGTCGATCTCGATCCGCGATTCGCGCGAGGACTATATCGCGCCGGAAACGGGTTTCGGGCTGGTCAACAACCAGGCGCTCGACTTGCGGGCGGCGTCCGACGGTTACCGCGCGGTCAACGTGAACGGCAACACGTATGTCGGGCTTCCGTTCCAGAGCTTCGGCTACATGAGCTGGTACGCGAACCGTACTGAAACCCGCCATTCCAGCGCCAGCCAGCAGGGGTTGTCTTCGTACTACCTGCAGAAGAATTTCGCCCAAACGTACGTGCGGGCGGGCAAGCAGAACAATATCGATTATGCGGCCGGCACGGTCAACACGCTGCTGTCGCCGAGCTTCGACCAGTTCGTGACGGTTGGCAGCCAGACCCACCTGCAGGTCGACAGCAAGGCCGGTTCGCTGATTCTCTACGCGTCGGCCGAAGGCAACTACGAGTTCTACCGGAACGGCCGACAGATCCTGAAACGGCCGGCCGTGCTCGGCCGCAACGAGATCAGCTTCGCCGATCTGCCGGGCGGTTACTACTCGGTCGAGGTCCGCCTCGTCGACCGCAACGGTAACGTGGTCAACCGCGAAACCCGCGAGGTCAACAACCTCAATTTCGGCGCGAACAGCGGCAACGCATGGCACGTGACGGCCGGCAAGGAAATGGGCACCGGCGGCTATCTGCTCGAAGCCGCGGTCAGCCGGAACTTCAAGCAGTTCTATCTCAACGGGGCGATGCTCGCCGGAAAGGGCGGAAAATGGGCGGCTGAAGTCAACATCACGCGGCCGATGCACCTGGGCGGCGTTGACATCGCACCCACACTCGGTCTGTTGAGCGGAGAGCGCAGCACGGGCGGCTACGTCAACCTGTCGATGGCGAGCGAGGCGCTCGGCAGCCTGATGGTCAGCCGCTACCAGAATACCGCCGTGTCGCGCTTCTACATCGGTCAGCCGAGCACGGCGGTGTCGTATAGCCGCGCGTTCCGCGGCGTGACGTTCGGCTACAACTACCAGCGCTCGACGTTCAGCGAATCGCAGCAGGCCGAGGCGCGCTGGAACTACCGGCCGAACGGCCTGTGGGGCACGTTCGCGCTCGGCGTGCAGAAGGGCGGCTATCAGGGCCGCGGCGGCTACGGCGTGTATTTCAACATGACGATGATGCTGGACAAGGCGCAGGCGAGCTTCAGCGCCGCGCATTCCGGCGGCCAGACGCAGATCAGCGGCGACGTCCGCAAGGATTTCCAGGACGGCTTCGGCACGACAACCGTCGGGCTGTCGGCGAACCGGATCGGCACCCATTACGGCGTGAACGTTTACGGCACGCGCTCCGGCACGCGCGGTGACGCATCGCTGAACCTCGGCCAGAGCAGCGGCGGCGGCAACGTCGATTTCAACTACCGCGGCACGGTCGCGGCCAGCAAGGACGGCGTGGCGTTCGGCCGTTACAGCTCGAGCGGCAGCGCGATGCTGTTGAAAACGCCGGACCTCCAGGGCATGAAGTACGGGTTCAACGTCGAGGGCAGCCCGGTGGCCGGCAACAGCACGTATGCGGTGCCGCTCAATGCATATCGCGACGTGCCGTTCGCACGCGTGATGAGCAACAGTGAGCAGTTCGACATGAACGTCGAGGTGCCGGCGAACATCGTCCGCGCTCACCCGGGCCAGGTCTACGCGGCATTGGCGAAGGTCGACATCAACATGGTGTACAGCGGCTTCCTGAAGGATACGAACGGCAAACCGGTGAGCGGCAAGGTGATCGAAACCGGCGACACGGTGCATCCGAACGGGCTGTTCTCGATCGTCAGCAAAACCTTGTTGTCGCAGATTGCGGTCGATCAAAACGGGCATCGCTATACATGCAGCTTGAAGGACGCCAGCGGAAACGACTTCCGTTGCCAATGACGGCGCATTCAACCATTGACAGGAATTGACGATATGAAACTGAACTTGCGAACCGCACTTCCGCTAGCGTGTGCTCTGCTGTTTGCCGCCGCTCAACCGGCGCATGCCGAAGGTGAGCTGATGGTGATGCCGGCCACGACCAAGGTATTCAACAACCACGACCAGACCGTTACGGTGAAGAACATGGGCGACGCGCCGCTCTACTTGTCGATCTCGGCGCAGAAAGTGATGAATCCGGGCAAGACGCCTGAAGAGAAACAGAACCTCGGCGAGCTGCGGCATCCGGGCATGCTCGCGAGCCCGGACAAGCTGACGCTCGGCCCGAACCAGTCGCGCTTGATCACGCTCAGGTCGCTCGCGGAGCCCGAGAGCGAAGAACTGTACCGGCTGTATATCGTGCCGGTCAGGTCGCTGAAGGTGGACGATGCGCCGCAGGACAAGATCACTGCGCCGATGTCGGTATCCGTCGGCTATGGCGTGCTGGTGCGGCACATGCCCCCACCCGGCAAGCAGCGCGTGAGCTGGGCGCACCGTTGCGAGAGCGGCGGGCTGACGCTTGAGAATACAGGCAACGTGCGCCAGGTCTTCACCGATGTGACGTATGACGGCGCGCCGTCCGCACAGACGATCGCCGTATTTCCGGGCACGCCTCAGCACTTCGCGACGAAGCGAATGACGTTGCGTGTCGACGACAAGCCGAAAACGCTGGCGTGCCCGTGATGATGCGCGCATCGCGCGTCGCAATCGGGATGTTGGCCGCACTGGCATGCACCTGCAGCATGGCCGCCGGCGCGCTGAAGCTGTCGCGCATGGAGCTGACGTTCGAGCCGGAAAAGCCGGCGCCCGAACTGTACGTCGAAAACGCCGGCGATACGCCGCTTTACCTGGACATCGAGCAGTACCTGCTGACCAATCCGGGCGAATCCCCCGAGCATCGGGTGCCGGTAGCCGACGTGCCGCGGCCCACGTTGCTGGTAGGGCCCGGGCGCCTGACGCTGGCGCCGGGACAGAAATACCGAATCGGGCTGAAGCAACTGGCTGTGCCTTCGAAAACGCAGATATGGCGAGTCACGTTCCGGCCGAACGAGCGGATTGCTGTCGATGCCGGGCAGACCGAAGGTGCGCCGGCTCCGCTGTTCGTCAATGTCGGGTATGGCGTGGTGATCTACCAGCGTGCCGCGCCGGCGCAGTGATACGCGCCTGTCGAAGCGATGCGCGTGGGTGCCATCGAGAGGCGAATGGCCGAATGCAATCGTGCGTGCGATGCCGCGTGGATGACGCTGAATCATTACATCGTCGAGCCTGCAACGCAGGCCGCAGGGGGCATTTTCGGCGAGACCGGCTTGATGTATTGACCTAATCGGGATGAAAAAATCGATGAAAAAATTCGGAATGATTCGACGATGGCGGGATTGCGTATTAGGCGCATGTCTGATGGCGATTTCGTTCAGTGTATTTGCCCAGTTCGCTACCCAGTTCTCTATTCAGTACGCTAGTGTAGTTAACAGCTACGGCGGCTGCCTGTGGAGAAACAACGGGGATGGAACCAGTACGATCCAGGTGGTCATTAATTATCGAACCATCACGGATAACCTTGGGAGACGGCCGGACGGGAGCCTCAGACCCGATCATGTCTTTAATTCGAGAGGCATCCTGGTCTACACGTATGACGCCAGAGGGAACATGCGGCCAAGCAGCGATGCGGCGAAGTATGTCGTGATGAATGGCACGAAAAACTCGAATTCCTATTTTGGCAAAGGCTACGTAATGTATTACGGGCTCAACAAGGACAATGCTGGTCTGCCGGGATGGAATAACCGAGGGGCGCACTCGGTCATAGTCGAGATACTGATCGACAATGACGTAATCAGGGATTGGCCCGGCGTTGCCATCCGAGCCGGCAACTTCACGCAGGGCGACGATGTCGGCGAGATCACCGGTGGGGCCTATGTCAGCGGCATGGGTAGCAACAGCGCATGCCGGGTGGTTGACCCGGAGGTCCCGCCGCCGAAGCCGCCACCCGCCATCATGATAGATGTGGCGGCGCCCGACTGGAATCTTGGGGAGTTGGCGCGAGGCGAAGACGAGAAGACGCTCGCCGGTGCGGCACAGCAGCTGTGCTTTACGTACACCGGCGTCGACAGCTATCGCAATTTCGTGATCAATGCGACGAGCGAGAATGGGATTTTGGGTAACCGGTATTTGCTCAGGAATACCAGCAAGCCGTCGCAGACGGTTCCGTACGACATGACGCTGGACAGCGGTAGCGCAACCTTCCGGTTGCCGAATGCGAATGCAAGCCCGGTGACGTTGAACAACGCCAATCGCACCTGCTTCGTTCCGACGTTCAGGACTTCGGTGGACATGACTGTCGATCCCGGCGACTACAACGATGTGCTGTCGTTCACGATCGTCACGAAATCATAGGAGACGAAATGCGCAAAACCATCCTGAACGGATTACTGGTGGTGCTGGCGTTTCTGCCGGCGTTCGTATCGGCGCAAATCCTGTTGGTCAACGGCAAGACGCAGAGCAAGATTACGGCCAAGGTCGTCCGCCCGAACAATCTGATTATCACGAATGATAAAGGCGGCTGGTTCGGTCAGGGCCTGACGATGCAGCAGCTCGGCGGGTGGGAAACCGCGTACGAAGTGGACGCGCGGCTGCGCGTAGTCTCGACGACGGGCAGATTTCAGGTCCGCATGGATCAGCCGCTGGATATCCGGAACCAGGCCAAACCGACGCTCGCGTTCCGCAAGCCGGCGGTCAGCATCGGCGCCGAAGGTGCCGACCCGAAGCCGCTCGTCGTCGGGCAGGTGGTCGAGTTCAACAACCCGGCGCCGCCGTCGCCCAACGTCGATTCCGAAGGCTATTACCGTCTCGCCGTTTCCGCGTACCCGCCGGAAGGCGACTTCAGGAGTACGGTCGGCACCTATACGGGCACGCTGTCGCTTGTGTTCGAGCCGGTCGTCGTGAAACAGCAGTAGCGGGGGGCGTCTCCCCGTCGCGGAGACGTTCCGGCTCCTCACCGCCCGCCGCGTCGCGGGCGGTGTACTTTGGATTTTCCGTTTCCGATTGTCGTCTGCGTCAAAGCTTGCATGCACGCATGCGAATGGCAAATCGGGCCCGTCGGCAGCACCGGCATGCCATCCCGCGGTGCCGATTCAACTGGACCCCAACATGAGATTGCGTTCATTCCTTCTTTCGATTGCGACAACGCTCGCCGGGCTGATTCCGGGCGTCGCGGTTGCGACGATCGACGTGTTTCCGAAGGAAATCTCGGTCGATTCGGGCACGGCAAGCGTGCAGATCGTCAACAACGGCGATCGCCCCGAGTACGTGACCATTTCGTTGTCGCGCCTGCTCAATCCCGGCGTGCCGCTGAAAGACGAGACACTCGAGCCGGTCGGCACCGAAGCGAATCCGGCGCTCTATGCCTTCCCGTTCAAGCTGACGCTCGCACCCGGGCAGACCAAGAACATTGCGTTGAAACCGTTGCGGGCGGTTCAGGACGAGACGGTGTACCGGCTGGACGTCAAACCCGAGATCAAAGTGATGCCGCAGGGGCAGCAGAAGGCGACCGGGAGCATCGTCGTCAATCTGGGATTCAGTGCGCTTGTCCGGCAGATGCCGGAGAGCTGGAAAGAGGCCTTGTCCGTTGCGTGCGACGCGCACGGCGCGCGGCTCTCGGCGACGGGAACCGTACGTTATGCGGTGAAGGACGCCAAGGTGGACGGGCAGGCCGTCGAACCGTTCAATGTGTACCCGGGCGTGCCGCGGCCGCTGCAAGGGCGCGTCGTCGAGATCCCGGGGCAGCCGACGTGTCGCGGTGGGGCCGCTCCGGCAGATGCGAGCGCAAGCGGAGCGGACGCCCTCTGACCGCGTTGACAGGCGAGCCCGGCATCGCCCGTAGGCGACGGGGTGAATGAATCTTCCGGATCATTTGATAACCTGACGCATTCGTTTGCCTGTCGGGCCGCCTCTCGCGCCGGATCGGGCGGGCGACGCAACGCGATGCCCGGACGGAACGGGATCGCACAGGCAGGTGAGAGCGTGAACGATATCGAAGAACTTTCGCTCCACCGGGACAGCCGCTTCTGGGAGCTGCCGCCGGTGAAATGGTGGATCCGCGGGCACGGCCGCGACGGCTATTCGTTTCGTCTGCTGCTGTGGCCGCCGGTGATCGTGTTCGTGCTCGAATTCCTCTGCATGCTGTTCGACGCGCTGTACACCAGCATCGGCATCAGCGCCGTCGCGACGCTGTTCCTCGGCTTCGCCGGTTACCACGGCGCGCAGCGCGAATGGCTGGTGCCCTCCGCGACCACGCGCGCGCTCGTGAAAGCACGCATGAAGAAGGCGGCCGAGCGGTTTTCGTCGCTCGGCGTGGGCGCGACCGTGCTCGCGATCTTCGTCGCGGCGACGTCGCTGTCGCTCATGATGTCGGGGCAGCCGGTGCTGGACAGCGTCTCGAAGGAGGCGGTGTCGATCTTCATCGCGCTGGTGTTCCTGCCGGTGTACGTGTCCGGCGCGGTGCGCAAGCTGGCGATCGCGCGGATCGAGGAGCTGGAGGCGCTGCGCAACGCGACCGTCGGCACGAAGCTGATATTCGACCGGGCCGGCGCCGTGTGCGCGGTCGTCGTGCAGGGCGCGGCCGGGAAAGGGAAAGTGTCCGTGGCCGAGTACACAGTGCTCGGGTTCAATCCGCCGCTCGAACAGGTCGGGCGCGAACCGCGTGCGTGACGGTAAAAGGCGGCGTAAAGGAGGCGCTGAGGCAGCGTCTCAAGCCGGAAAGCGCGCGTGGTCCGGCGCCGCCACGAGGTTGTCGGGCCACTGCACTTCGAACCGCGTACCGCCCGCGCCGGTCGGCAGGCAGACGGCTTCGCCGTGATGCGCATGCGCGATCGCCGCGACGACGGCAAGCCCGAGGCCGCTGCCGCCGGGCTGCGATTCGTCCATACGCCGGAAGGCCTTGAACACGTGCGGCGCGAAATCGGCCGGGATGCCGGGGCCGTCGTCCTCGACGCGCAGCCGGCACATGCCGTGTTCGATCCGCGTCTGGATCCGGATCGTGCCGGGCACCGCGTGGCGGCGCGCATTTTCCAGCAGCGCGAGCAGTGCCTGACGGATGCGCACCGGGTCGCAGCGCATGCGCCGCGTATCGAGATCGAGCACCGGATGCTGGCCGGCGGCCTGCAGCGCATGGGCGAACACGTCGACCACGGCGCGCACGTCGGCGGCGAGATCGGCGTCGCGGATCTCGATGCTCAGGTGGCCGCCATCCGCGAGGCTGACCACGCGCAGATCCTCGATCAGCCGCGTCAGCCCTTCGACTTGCGCGAGCAGGCTGCGGAACTGCGCTTCGTCGGGCTTGAACACGCCTTCGGCGAGCCCTTGCAGGCGCCCGCGCAGCACCGTGACGGGCGTGCGCAGCTCGTGCGCGATCGCGGCGTTCCAGATCGCCTGCTCGTTGGTCACGCGCTGCAGCTCGTCGGCGAGCGCGTTGAAGTTGTCGGCGAGCAGCGCGGCTTCGTGCAGCGAGCGGTCGCCCGCGACGGCGCGCGCGCCGAGATCGCCGCGCGCGACGCGGCGAATGCTGTCCGTGACCGAGTTCAACGGCACGAGGATGCGGCGCGCGAGATTGACGGCCACCGCGACCGACAGCACGAGGCCGACCGACGTGGTCGCGATCAGCCACAGCCATTCCGGCGCGGTCGGCAGCCAGTTCTTCGTGTTGAAGTGCGCGGGCCAGTAATTGAATGCGACGTAGTAGAAAGCGATGGCGGTGAGCACCATCAGCAGCGTCACGCCGAACACCATCCCGGCCATCGTCAGCGCGATCTGCCGGCTCAGACCATCGAGCTTCACGTGTTCAGCTCCAGAGCTTGTAGCCGACGCCGCGCACGCTGACGGGCACGCCCTGCACGCCGAGGTCGTCGAGCTTCTTGCGCAGCTTGCTGACGTGGCTGTCCACCGTGCGCTCCAGCGCGTCGCCTTCCGGCAGGCAGGAGGCCATCAGCTCGGCGCGGCTGAACACGCGCCGCGGCGCACGCGCGAGCTGCGCGAGCAGCTTGAACTCGGTGAGCGTCAGCACGAGCCGGTGCCGCTCGCTGCCCACTTCGAGCGTGGCTTCGTGGTGTTCGAGGTCGATCTCGAACGGCGCGACCCGCAGCACGCGCTGTTCTTCCTGGCGGGAGCCGGCCATCGAACGGCGCAGCACCGCCTGCGCGCGCGCAACGACTTCGGCGGGATTGAACGGCTTCACCACGTAGTCGTCGGCGCCGATGCGCAGGCCGGTGAGCTTGTCGATGTCCTGGTCGAGCGCGGTGAGCATGATCACCGGCGTGTCGCCGCGATGACGGATTTCGGCGAGCACCTTCCAGCCGTCGACGTGCGGCATCTGCACGTCGAGCAGCACGAGGTCGGGCTTGAGCTGCAGGTGCAGCTCCAGTGCGCGGCGGCCGTCGGCCGCGTGCACGGTGCGCAGGCCGCCGCGCGCGAGATAGGCGGTCAGGATCTCGGCGATTTCGGGTTCGTCCTCGGCGATGAGGACGAGCGCCTGGGTGTCCTGGCCGGCGCTGGAAGGGGGCGGGAGATCAGGCAGGGCCATTCGAGTGAGTCCATCGGGTTTCCATCGAGCCGCCATACTACCGTATGGGAAACGCCGTCGAACGGAGGCGGGGCGGCGGTGCGCGGTGGCGCGTGCCGGCGTGTTCACGAACGGCATGACGACGATGGCCGCGCCCGACGAGGCCGGCTCGCGTCAGCGGCCGATTGCCTTCAGCAGCGCAACGGCGGCGAGCGTGCCGATGCCGTTCGACGCGAGCGGGCTGTCGCCTGTGATCAGTTTGCGGTCCTGATGGCAGCGGCCGGTCATGCCCCCGGGGCGACGGCCGGCCATCCCGGCGTCGGGATGGGCGCTTCGGGGATGGCCGGCAGGGCGGCCGCCCTTGTTTCATACGGGACGCGGCCTGCCCGACCGGCGCGCTGCGGCATCAGATGCGATCCAGCAGCACCAGTATGACGACGATGATGACGATCAGCCCGACGGTGCTCGAGGGCCAATAGCCCCAGCTTCGGCTGTGGGGCCATGCAGGAAATGCACCGATGAGTATCAGAATCAGTATGACGATAAGGATCGTACCGAGCATCGCACCCCTCCTGGAACGGATTGGACATCGCGGTTCTCCCGCCGAATGCGACTGGAGCAATGTGTGTGCCGCGATGGCGCCCGCCGGACAACGGCAGGATCCGGAAAGGAGGTGAATTCACGAGATGAATACCCCCGGATTCAGAAAATAAAGTTTAAAAATACGCCCCTGCCCCCTATGCTGAATCCTTCTGATCCGGCGGGCATGCGATGGCTGAACTTTTTCTGGTACGGCACGGGCAGGCGTCCTTCGGCGCGGACGACTACGACCGGTTGTCCGCGGCGGGCGAGCAGCAGGGCGTCTGGCTCGGCGAATACTTCGCGCAGCAAGCGCTCACATTCGACCGCGTGATCTGCGGCACGCTGAACCGCCACGCGCAGACGGTCGACGCGATCCTGCGCGGGATGGGCCGCGAAGGCGCGCCGGTCGAGCGCCACCCGGGCCTGAACGAGTACGACTTCCACGGGCTGTTCGCCGCCGCCGCGCACGACTACCCGGACATCGCCCGCCTTGCGGCCGGCTCGATGAAAGAGCATTTCCGCGCGCTGCGGCAGGTGCTGCAGCTCTGGTCGGAAGACAAGCTCGGCGATTCGGCCCCCGAGACCTGGGCGCACTTCCAGCAGCGCGTGGCCGACGCCCGCGCGGCCATCCGCCAAGGCAGCGGCCAGCGCGTGCTGGCGGTGAGTTCCGGCGGCCCGATCGCGGTCACCGTGCAGCAGGTGCTGGCCGCCCCGCCCGCGAGCGCGATCGCGCTGAACCTGCAGATCCGCAACAGCAGTCTTTCGCAGTTTTTCTTCAACGCCGATGCGTTCCACCTCGCGTCGTTCAACGGCATCCCGCATCTGGAGGATCCCGAACGACACGCGCTGCGAACCTACGGCTGACCCACGAACGATCGCGACGATGACGAACCCTACCCAGCAACTCGACGTAGCCCGCCTCACGCGCTATCTGGAAGCGCACGTGCCGGGCTTCGAAGGCCCGGTCGACACGGAGAAGTTCGCCGGCGGCCAGTCGAATCCGACTTTCCTGCTGCACGCAAAGAGCGGCCGCTACGTGCTGCGCCGCCAGCCGCCCGGCGAACTGCTGAAGTCCGCGCATGCGGTCGACCGCGAATTCCGCGTGCTGAGCGCGCTGTCGGGCACCGCGGTGCCGGTCGCGCGTCCGTATCACCTCTGCGAAGACCGCGACGTGATCGGCAGTATGTTCTACGTGATGAGCTACGAGGACGGCCGGATCTTCTGGGATCCCGCGCTGCCGGAACTGCCGAAGGCCGATCGCGCGGCGTGCTACGACGCCTTGCTGCGGACGATGGCCGCGTTGCACGACGTCGATGTCGATGCGGTGGGCTTGGCCGACTACGGCCGCCCCGGCAACTACTTCGAGCGCCAGATCGGCGTGTGGACGAAGCAGTATCGCGCGGCCGAAACCGAGCGCCTCGACGCGATGGAAACGCTGATCGACTGGCTGCCGAAGGCGTGCCCCGCCGACACGGGCCGGCCGGCGCTGGTGCATGGCGATTTCCGGATCGACAACCTGATGTTCGCGCGCGACAGTTATCGCGTGCAGGCCGTGCTCGACTGGGAACTGTCGACGCTCGGCAACCCGCTCGCCGATCTCGCGTATTTCTGCATGTGCCTGCGGCTGCCGTCCGGCGGGCAGGTGCGCGGGCTCGCGGGCCAGGATCGCGCCGCACTCGGCGTGCCGGACGAAGCGGAGATCGTCGCGCGCTATTGCGAACTGCGCGGCATCGAGCCGATTCGCGACTGGCACTTCTATCTGGCCTTCAGTTTCTTCCGGCTCGCGTCGATCGCGCAGGGCGTGAAGGCGCGCGCGCTGCAGGGCAACGCATCGAGCGAGCAGGCGCTGCGCGTCGGCGCGATGGCCGGGCGGCTCGCCGAACTCGCCGTCGGCGTGATCGACGCGCATCGCTGAAGCCGCCGGGCACGACAACACATCAATGGAGGAGCACAGCAACATGGCAACGAACCTGTTCGACCTGACGGGCAAGATCGCACTGGTGACGGGCGCGAGCCGCGGCATCGGCGAGGAAATCGCGAAACTGCTCGCGGAGCAGGGCGCGCACGTGATCGTGTCGAGCCGCAAGCTCGACGACTGCCAGGCCGTGGCCGACGCGATCGTCGCGGCAGGCGGCCGCGCCGAGGCGCTGGCCTGCCACGTCGGGCGGCTGGAAGATATCGCCGCGACGTTCGAGCACATCCGCGGCAAGCACGGCCGACTCGACATCCTCGTGAACAACGCGGCCGCGAACCCGTATTTCGGGCACATCCTCGATACCGATCTCGCCGCGTACGAGAAGACGGTCGACGTGAACATCCGCGGCTACTTCTTCATGTCGGTCGAGGCCGGCAAGCTGATGAAGACGCACGGCGGCGGCGCGATCGTGAACACGGCGTCGGTGAATGCGCTGCAGCCGGGCGACCGGCAGGGCATCTACTCGATCACGAAGGCCGCGGTCGTCAACATGACGAAGGCGTTCGCGAAGGAATGCGGGCCGCTCGGCATCCGCGTGAACGCGCTGCTGCCGGGTCTCACGAAGACGAAGTTCGCGGGCGCGCTGTTCGCCGACAAGGAGATCTACGAGACCTGGATGGGGAAGATCCCGCTGCGCCGTCATGCGGAGCCGCGCGAAATGGCCGGCACCGTGCTGTATCTCGTGTCGGACGCGGCGAGCTACACGAACGGCGAATGCATCGTCGTCGACGGCGGCCTGACGATCTGAGCGCCCGATGAAGATCGACAGCTACGCAGGGCAAGCCGTGATGATCACCGGCGCCGCGAGCGGCTTCGGCGCGCTGCTCGCGAGCGAGCTGGCCGCGATGGGCGCGCGCGTCGCACTCGGCGACCTGAACGGCGAAGCGCTCGAACGCGTGGCCGCGCCGCTGCGCGCGGCCGGCGCCGACGTGATCGCGCAGCGCTGCGACGTGCGCGTCGAGGCGGAGGTTGCCTCGCTGGTGCACGCGGCGGCCGAGCGTTTCGGCCGGCTCGACGTCGGCATCAACAACGCGGGCATCGCACCGCCGATGAAGGCGCTGATCGACACCGACGAAGCCGATCTCGACCTGAGTTTCGCGGTGAACGCGAAGGGCGTGTTCTTCGGGATGAAGCACCAGATCCGCCAGATGCTCGCGCAGCGCGAAGGCGTGATCCTGAACGTCGCGTCGATGGCCGGGCTCGGCGGCGCGCCGAAGCTGGCGGCCTACGCGGCGTCGAAGCATGCGGTGGTCGGGCTCACGAAGACGGCGGCGATCGAATACGCGCGCCACGGCATTCGCGTGAATGCGGTGTGCCCGTTCTACAGCACGACGCCGATGGTCACCGACAGCGATATCGGCGAGCGCCAGGACTTCCTCGCGCAGGGCTCGCCGATGAAGCGGCTCGGCCGCCCCGAGGAGATCGTCGCGACGATGCTGACGCTGTGCGCGAAGGAAAACACTTATTTGACCGGGCAGGCCGTCGCCGTCGACGGCGGTGTCTCGGCCTTCTGAAGAACGAACGGAACACGGAATCCCGAGGAGTCGATCATGGACTTTGGCTACACCCCGAAAGTGGAAGAACTGCGCAGCCGCGTGCGCGCATTCATGGACGCGCACATCGTGCCGCGCATCCGCCAGTGGAACGAGGAAGTGCACGCGGGCCAGTATCCCGTGTCGTTCATGGAGGAACTGAAGGAGCGCGCGAAGGCGGAAGGGCTGTGGAACCTGTTCCTGCCGCACCTGAAGGACGACGAGCCTGGCACGGGCCTGACGAATCTCGAATACGCACCGCTCGCCGAGATCATGGGGCGGGTGAGCTGGGCGTCGGAAGTGTTCAACTGCAACGCGCCGGACACCGGCAACATGGAATTGCTGCACATGTTCGCGTCGCCGGCGCAGCGCGAACAGTGGCTGAAGCCGCTGCTGCGCGGCGAGATCCGCTCGGCGTTCGCGATGACGGAGCCCGATGTGGCGTCGTCGGATGCGACGAACATCACGACGCGCATCGAGCGCGTCGGCGACGAGTACGTGATCAACGGCCGCAAGTGGTTCATCACGAACGCCGCGCATCCGAACTGCAAGATCTTCATCGTGATGGGCAAGACCGATCCCGAGGCCGAGTCGCACCAGCAGCAGAGCATGATCCTCGTGCCGCGCGACACGCCGGGCGTGACGATCGTGCGCAACATCACGGTGGTCAATCACGTCGCGCCGGAAGGGCACTGCGAAATCACGTTCGACAACGTGCGCGTGCCGGCGAGCAACCTGCTCGGCGAGGAAGGCAGCGGCTTCGCGCTCGCGCAGGCACGCCTCGGGCCGGGCCGCATCCACCACTGCATGCGTTCGATCGGCGCGGCCGAGCTCGCGCTGGAGCTGATGGTCGACCGCGCGCAGTCGCGCGTCGCGTTCGGCAAGCCGCTGAACCGGCACGGCACGGTCGGCGAATGGATCGCGCGTTCGCGCATCGAGATCGAGCAGGCGCGCCTGCTGGTGCTGAAGGCCGCGTGGATGATCGACAAGGTCGGCGCGAAGGCCGCCCGCAAGGAAATCGCGATGATCAAGGCGCTGGTGCCGACCGTGTACACGAACGTGTGCGATCGCGCGATGCAGGTGTTCGGCGCGGCGGGGTTGAGCCCCGATACGCCGCTCGCCGACCTCTGGACCTGGGGCCGCGCGCTGCGCTTTGCCGACGGCCCGGACGAGGTGCACCTGCAGGCGATCGCGCGGATGGAAATCAAGGACGGCGAGCCCGGTTCGACGGCCCCGTACCTGACGCCGCCGCCGCGCGCCTGAGCGTCGCGCCGCGATGCGCAGGGCCGTGGACGAACGGGAGGGGCACGCCGTAAGATGCCGGCAAGGAGATCCGGCGATGCGCCTTTCGAAGATTGACCTGAACCTGTTCGTCGTATTCGATGCGATCTACACCAAGCGCAACCTGACGCGGGCGGCCGAGGTGCTGAACCTCACGCAGCCGGCCGTCAGCAACGCGCTGGCGCGGCTGCGCAAGACCCTGAACGATCCGCTGTTCGTCAGCACGCCGGCCGGGATGATGCCCACGCCGCTGGCCGAGAACATCGTCGGCCGCGTGCGCGAGGCGATGCAACTGCTCGATTCGAGCGCGCACGAAGGCGACGTGTTCGATCCGGCATCGTCGACGCGCGTGTTCCGGATGAGCATGAGCGACCTGACCGAAGCGCTGCTGCTGCCCGCGCTCGGCGAACTGCTGCAGACGCATGCGCCCGGCATGCACGTGCGCAGCTACACGATGGACCGCCGCGAAGTGGCGACCGCGCTCGCGAACGGCTCCGTCGACCTCGCGATCGACGCACCGCTGATCGGCGACCCGCACCTGCACCAGGCGCTGCTCGTGCGCGACCGCTATGCGTGCATGATCCGTGACGGTCACCCGTTCAAGGGCGACACGCTCACCATGGACGACTACCTGTCGATGGGGCACATCCACGTGTCGAGCCGCCGCAAGGGCAGCGGGCACGTCGACGCGGAACTGACGCGCCTCGGCCTGCGCCGCACCATCCAGATGCGCGTGCAGCACTACATGGTCGCGCCGCTGATCGCGATGCGCGGCGATCTCGCATTGACGGCGCCGCTGCGGCTGCTGCAGCGCTATCCGGCGCGCATTCTCGAACTGCCGTTCGAGATGCCGGCTCTCGAATACTTCTGCTACTGGCATCGCAGCGCCGATCAGGATCAGGGCAGCCGGTGGCTGCGCGAGCAACTGATGACGCTGATGGGCGGGAGCGGCGAGGCGGTGTGACGGAGGCGGTTGCGCGTCACGTGCTGCTCGAATGGATCGAGCCGCAGCCGTTGCTCGACGGCACGCGCGTGCTGTATCACACGCTCGTCGCGCTCGATCGTTCGCTCGCGGGCGCGGCGTAACGGCGGCCGGGCCGCTAGACCGCCCGCTGCCCCTCTCTCGGCCCGTGCCCGGTCCACCGCTTGAACGCGCGCCGGAAGTTGTGCGCGTCGCTGAACCCGACTTCGTGCGCGACGTCCTCGATCGACAGCCGCGGGTTGCTCAGCAGCGTGAATGCGCGCTTGCGGCGGATCGTGTCGATCACCGTTTGATACGACACGCCCTGATCGGCAAGCCGTCGCCGGAGGGTGCGCTCGCTCATGCACAGCTGCGCGGCGATCTCGGCGAGCGACGGCGCATGGCGCAGGTCGCGCCGCATGATCCGTTCGATCGATTCGAGAAATTCGGTACCTTCGGGTTCGGGCGGCAGCGCGTCCTGCAGGAATTCGAGCGCCTGGCGATGCGCGAGCGGATCGTGGGTCGCGATCGGGCGGTTGCCGAGTGCGGCGTCGCACGAGAACAGGTTCTGCTCCTGTTCGAACCGCACGGGGCACGGGAACACGTGCGCGTATTGCTCCGCATAGGCCGGCGGCGGGTAGCTGAGATCGACGACCTTCGGCTGGAACGCGGGGCCGACGAGCGAGCGCCCGATCTTCATGAAGCTGCCGAACGCCTCCTCGACGAGGAACGCCTCGATGTCCGGTTCGAGGAAGACGTTGGTCGCGCGGACCGACAGCGTGCGCGCATCCGCGACGACCTCGAAGCGCATCAGCGGCCCCGTGTGGCGCTGCAGCTCGATGCCGACCACGATCGCGTCCTTCAGCGTCGGGCTCGTCAGCATCGCATAGCCGACCAGGCCGATCGACGCGATCGTCTCGCTCGTGCCGAGTTCGAGACCGAGCGCCCGCCCCGGCGCCATGTCGAGCGCGCGGCGGATCATCGTGCTCGCCTGGCGCAAGGAAATCCGGCACGACGGATTCGACAGGTCCGCGACGTCGAAGCCGAGCCCGAGGCACAGCCGCGTGGGGTCGATGCCCAGCTCCTTGCTTGTCTCCGCGAGGCACCGCAACAGATGGACCGGCAGATTCGCCGTCGTATAACGGTCGGGTTCGTCCATGGATGCTCCGTATTTTTTTCCATGGATTGTACGCGTCCCGCCCGGCCGGAGGCCTGGCGCCGCCCCGGCCGCGATTGCCCACATCCCGTGCGGCCCCGCTTCAGAAGTAGTGCCGCAGGCCGACCGTCGCGCCGAGCTGCGTGGTGCTCGTGCTCGGTGCCTGCCCGTTGATGCCGACGAGCTGCGCGCCGATCAGCCCGCCGCGGTAGATCGCGTAGTCGACTTCCGCATAGAGCATGCTGCGCTTCGACAGGCTGTAGCCGGCGATCGCCTGGAACTGGCGCGCGCGGCCGTCGAAGTCCGGCGTGTAGCCCGACTGCGTGGTCCACCATGCGTTGACGGCGGCCGTGAACGCCGACGTGAACCGGTAGGTCAGCCCCGCGAGCGCCATCTTGCGGCGGCGGAACCCGCCGGGCGCCGACGGATCGACCACCTGCGCGGGCGAGATGATGCCGAGCGCCGCGAGATCGGTGGGGCCGAACGGGCCGTTCTCGAACGACGTGAAGTCGTTGTCGCGCGCGTTCTCGATATAGCCGGCGTTGACGGTCGCGTTGCCCAGGGTCACCGAGCCGCCGCCGCCGTAGACGTCGAACTTGCCGTGCGTGACGTCGTCCCAACTGCGCATGAACGATGCGCCGACCGTGAACGGGCCCTTGTCCGGCGCATACGCGATCGCCGCGCCGGTTTGGGCGCCGAGCACGCCGCCGCCCGCATGGCCGCCGGGCGAGTACTGCGCGAGCAGGTACAGGCTGCCGAGCTGCGCGCCGTACTGGATCATGTTGCTGGTGCGCGCGGCCGCGAGCATCGTCTGCTCGGGCTTGAACAGGTTGAAGTACGGATCCTGCGGGCCGGCCCACAGGTTCGAGCCGTAGATCAGCGATACCATCTCGAACGGCACGTTGTACTGGCGGCCGAGCGTGAGCTGGCCGAGCGACGTCGACGTCAGCCCCACGTACGCGACCTGGAAGAAGTTCGGCGAGCCGGCCGGCACGATGCTGCCGCTGTTCGGGCCGAAGTGGCTCTCGACGTTGAACTGCGCGGACAGCCCGCCGCCGAGATCCTCCTGCCCCTTGAGGCCCCAGTAGCTTTCCGTCAGGCCGCCGCCGTCGGCCATCGAGATCCTGCGGCCCGTCGACACCGGCGAGCCGTCGGCGCCGTAGGACACGCCGTGCGTTTCGTAGCGGATGCCCGCATCGATCACGCCGTACAGCGTCACGTTGCCTTGCGCGTGCGCGCCGGTACCGGCCAGGACCATCATCGCGCAGCACGCGGCGCGAACGCTATCGTGACGATTCATTATTCTGGACTCCGCATCGACATGGGGAGACGGCTCGCACCGCCGGAAACGACTGTAGAAAGCCAAATTTGCGCGGGCCAAGGCCGCGGCGGCCAATCTCGTGGTGCGTCGCGGCCACCGCATGACGCAGTGCGCTCAGGGCGATGCGCTCGCCACCGCACCGGGCGCCGCGCGGCGCAGCGCAAGCCGCACGAACGGGGCGGCGGCCAGCACGGCCACGCACAGCACGTGGGCGACGCGCGTGCCGCCGAAGCGGCCGAGCAGCGCGCCCGACAGCGCGGTGCCGATGCCGGCCGCGAAGAACGTGACGACGAGCGTGCGCGCGACCAGCGAGCCGTCCGGGTCGACGTCGGACAGCATCCCCGTGAGGAACGGCACGATCACGAAGAACGCGCTGTTCAGCACGAACTGGCTCAGGAAGTACGCGCTGCCGCCGCGTGCCCTGAAGAACCATTCGATCGACGCGATCATCGCGAGCTGCGCGGCCCAGATCAGCGCGAGCCGGTGCGAGTGGCTGGCCGGATGCGACGGAATCGCCGCGCCGACGAAGCCGAGCAGCGACGATACCGACAGCAGCACGCCGATCGTCGTGGGCGACAGCCCGGCGCGCTCGCCGACGAAGCCGGCGATCGCCCATTGCGACGCCTGCACGCCGTAGACGAGCGCGGTCACGACCCAGATCGCGATCACCGGCCGCCACGGCAGCGTGCCGGCGCGCACGTGGGTTTGCGCGGGCGCGCTCGCGAATGCGTCGATGCCGCGGATCGCGGGCGCCAGCATGGCGACGGCGGCCGCCAGCAGCGTGAACACCCAGTGCCCGAGCCAGCCGGCCAGCAACGCGGAGATCAGCACGAGGATGCCGCCGTTGATGATGCCCGCGAGCAGGTTGATCTGCCCCCACAGGCGGTCGGTCGACGCGCGCTGCGACACGCCGGACGCGACGACGACGAACAGCATCCCTTCGAACAGCCCCGTCATCCCGCGCGCGACTGCCGCGGACACGATCTCGGGCGCGACCGCACTGAGCGCTTGCCCGGCGATCGTGCCGACCAGGCCGGCCAGCGTGAACGGCCGTGCGGCGCGCGCGATCCGGTGCGACAGCAGTGCGCAACTGATCGCGATGCCGAGGATCTCGGCGCTGACGAGCGCGGTCGCGGTGCCTTCGTCGAGCCTGAAGCGCGTCATCACGGCTGCGACGAGGAACGGCGACAGGATCAGGCCGTTGGTGGCCGCCGCGAACGCGAGCGCAAGGCGGACGACGGCGCTGGCCGACGGATCGGGACGCGCCTGCGCGGCCGCGTGCAGCGTGGTTGTGCTCATGAAGCCTCCCGGTTGGATCGCGGCCGATCGTGTGCGACGCCGGCCGTTTCGTGCATCGAGTGTGCCGCTCGGCGGGCCGGTGTGGCGCGAGCGGCTGCGGTCGCGCTTGCGCTTCGCGGCAGCCCGAACAGCGTGCGCAGGTACGGCGTCAGGAAGCGGCCGTGCGGGTCCATCCGTTCGCGCAATGCGAGGAAATCGTCCCAGTGCGGATAGCACGCCGCCAGCTCGGCGGCCTTCATCGCATGCACCTTGCCCCAGTGCGGCCGCCCGCCTTGATTGCGGCAGATCGCCTGCACGCCCGAGAAGTACGCGTCGAACGGCATCCCGCGATACTGGTGCACCGAGATGCGCACGCTGTCGCGCCCGTAGTCGGGGCTCAGCCAGATGTCGTCACCGCGCACCCAGCGGTATTCGATCGGGAACATCAGCGGGAAGCTGCGGCGCGCGATGAACGCGCGGATTTCGCGCAAGGCGTCGGCGCCGCGCTCGGCCGGCACCGACCATTCCATTTCGTTGAAGCGCACGCGGCGCACCGTCGACAGCATCGCGTAGCTCGCATCCACGTGCCGGCCGGCCGACACGGTCGATGCGCACAGCCGGCTCAGCGCCGGGCATAGCGACGGCACGCGTTTGCCGAGCCCGCACAGCGCGCCGAACACCGTGTTCTCGAGGAACGATTCGGATGCGCGGCGCGTCCAGTGCACCGAGTCGGCCGGCTCGTCGGTGATATCCCATGCCTTGGTCAGCACGGTGTCCGTATGCGGGAACCAGTAGAACTCGAACGAGCGATGCTTCGCGATCAGCGCGTCCGCTTGCGCGAGGCAGTCGTCGAGCCGCATGCCGCCGCGCTCGAGGCGCAGCTTGAACGCGGGCACGAGGCGCAGGCCGATCTCGGTCAGCACGCCGAGCGCGCCGAGCCCGATCCGGCCGCCGGCGAACAGGTCGGGATGCGTGTCGGCGCTCGCGCGGATCTCGCTGCCGTCCGCGCACATGAAGGTCAGGCTGTCGATCTGCGTCGACAGGTTGCCGAGCGTGATGCCGGTGCCGTGCGTGCCGGTGCTGGTCGCGCCGGCGATCGACTGCACGTTGATGTCGCCGAGGTTCTCCATCGCGAGGCCGTGCGCGGCGAGCGCCGGGCCCAGCGCCCGCAGCCGCGTGCCGGCATGCACGCGCGCGACGCGCCGGTCGCGGTCGACGTCGATCACGCCCTGCATCGCGTCGAGCGACAGGATCACGTCGTCGGTCTGCACGAGCGGCGAGAACGAATGACCGGCGCCGGCCGCGCGCACGGTGGCGCCGGCGGCCGCCGCGTCGCGCAGCAGCGCCGCGAGCCCGGCGCGCGACGCCGGCGTCGACACGGTTGCATCAGGACTGCAGACATATCCCGACCAGTTGCGCCACATGGCATTGTCTCCGTGGTTGTCGCTTGAATGGGGTGAACGGGTTGACCGGTTGGAACGACGGGCAGCGCGGCCCGCTAGAAAAAGCTCTTGCCTTCGCCGCGATAGGTGGGCGCCTCGCCGACCACGCGGCCGCCGCGGATCAGCAGCAGCGTGTTGAAGCGCTCGCACAGTTCGCCGGCCTTCGCGTGGCGGAACAGGATCGGGTCGCCGATCGCCGGTGCGACGTCGCGCGGCACGCGCACGGGCGTCTGCACCTCGCCCGCGCCTTCATTGTCGATCAGCGTGCAGCCGGCCGGCAGCCACGGCCGCGGCAGGCGGCTCTTGCCGGCCGGGCCCGATGCGATATAGCCGCCGCCCGAACAGGTCACGATGCCCGGCCGCGGAATCCGCACGACCGGCAGCGCGAAGCCGGCGGCCGGCTGCGCATGAAACGCCGCGTAGTGATCGAACAGCGCCGGCGCGTAGAGGCCGGAGCCGGCCGCGAGCTCGGTGACCGATGCGTCGCCGAGCGTGCTTTCGAAGCTGCCGGTGCCGCCGCCGTTCACGAAGCGCAATCGGCGGCCCGCCGCCGCGAGCGCCTGCACGGCCGCCTGGCGGCGCGCGTTGATCTCGCGCGCCGAGCGGCGCTTCAGGTGGCGCACCAGCGCGTTGCGCGCGCCGTTGCCCGGCGCCGTGTCGGCCAGGCCGGCGATCTGTCCTTCGTAGCCCATCAGCCCGTCGAGCCGCACGTGCCGCCGCTCGCCGATGCGGTTCGCGAGCGCGAGTACGCCGGCCACGTCGCGCACCGGCGAGCGGTACATGCCGAAGTACAGGCCCGGATACGCGGACGACATGTCGAGATCGATCGCGAGCGGGATCGTCACGCGCTCCTCTTCTGCGATGCGGTCGATCGCATCGACCTGGGCATCGGCGTCGACCATCAGCGTGATCGAGCGGCCGCGCCTGAGCTGTGTGGCCACCGCGCGCAGGTCGTCGGGCTCGACGGTCGGATACGCGACGACGATGTCATCGAAGCCGCCGTCCGCGAGCCACGCGGCTTCCGCGGCCGAGTAGCACAGCAGCCCCTGCATGAACGGGCCGGCGGCAAGCACCGCGCCGATCAGTTCGCGCGAGCGCACCGATTTCGTCGCGAGCCGGATCGGCAGGCCGCGCGCGCGGCGCTTCAGGTCGGCGAGGTTCGCGTCGAGGCAGTCGAGGTCGACGAATGCGGCAGGCAGCCGGCGGCCCGCGAGCGCGTCGCGATAGGTCGGATAGTCGTGGACGGCGGCGGGCGCGCGATGCGGAAGGTCTGCACGGCTCATGGAACGGGCTCGGCTGGGTGGGGTGTGTGTCGCGCCGACCGTTCGGCGCGTGTCGGAAACCAGCATAGGGCGCGCCAAAATCGCGACCAAGCGCTCAGCGGGTCGTTCGACGGGTCTTTTCCGGCCATTCGTATCGGCCGCGCCGACGCATGGGCCTCGCGCTGCGCGCGGCTGGATCGCCGCTTGCTTGGCGTCGCGACACACATCGCGCGTGTCGGCCCGAACCGCCGCCGGGCGGGCATGGCGCGCGACCTCGGGCGCCTGGCCGTGCGGCAACGAAATGCGTTTCAAACGTCTTGCCGGACGTGTCCAACGCGGGCAGGTTTAGTGCCTGCGTTCTAGCGCCGCTTTTGACTGCATGCCGGATTCGACCTAGAACCTACTCGCGGATGCACCGGCGAAGAACGGCATGACGTGACGAGGAGGCGACGTGAAGAAGAACAGGGCACTCTGGCGGCGCACGGGCGCGATCGCGGCGATCGGTGTGGCGGCCGTTGCAGTCTGGCGATATGAAGCGACGACACCGGCGCAAGCCGCGTCATCCGGCACACCGGCTGCGACGGCGAGCGTGGCGCCAGGCGTGGCCGAATCGTTCGGCACCGGCGCCGCGACGCGCGGCCCCGAGGAACGGCGGCTCGATGTCGATGCCCTGCGTCGCAGCCTGGCAGGGCGGCCCGATGCGGATGCCGAAGTGAAGCGCGTCGTCGCATTCGCACGCTTTCGCGACGAGGTCGCCGCGTACGGCGATCGCCGCAACAGCATGCCGCAAGCGGAGCGCGCCGCACTCGCGCGCCGGATTCTCGACGAACTGCCCGACCATGTCGCGCGCAACGAGATCGTGCCCGTGCAGGCCGAAGCGCTGAGCGCGGCGCTGCTGACCGATACCGAAGCCGACCCCGCGACACGCAGCGCGGCGATCCGGTCGATGCGCGCGCAATGGGACGCCTATGCGCGGCAGACGCTCGGCCCGTCGCCGGCGCAGGACCCGCGCTATCTCTCGTACGAGCAGCAGAGCCGCGACGTCGTCCGGCAGGTTCAGGCGAGCATTCCCGATCCCGACCAGCAGCAAGCCGTCATCGCGCAGCGCCTGCAGGCGTTGCGTGTCCAGCTGTTCGACGGCGCTTCACCGTCCGGCGTGCACTGAGCGCCGAATCCGCGACGCCGGCACGGCGCCCGGCGGTCGCGTCATGTCCATCGACAAGGAGGGGAGATGTCCACAGCACGATGCCTGCTGCGCGCGGCTCTTGCCGCGCTGCTCGGTTGCGCGGCACTGAACGGCCACGCGGCCGATACGACGATGCCGGACTCGTCGATTCCCTATTATTCGTGGTACGAAGTGACGTTGCCCGAGAGCACCGGTGCATCGTGCGGAAACGGCACGCCGATGCGCTTCTACATCAATCGCGCGCAGTCGGACAACCTGCTGTACATGATGGAGCCGGGCGGCGCGTGCTGGGACTACGGCACCTGCACGCAGACATCGACCGGCGCCGAGGCCGGCCTCGGCGGTTTCAACCCGGACGGCATCCCGCACAACTACATGAACGGCACGGCGAACGAGAGCCTGCTGTCGTCGTTCCTGTCGCCGCTGCTCACGCGGATGGATCTCGCGCACATTCTCGTCGGCGAACCGAAGGTCGAGACGCAGCAGTGGACACAGGTTTTCGTGCCCTATTGCACCGGAGATATCCACATGGGCAGCGCCGTGCGCAACTACACGTCGCCGAGCGGCGACTGGCGGCTGCAGCACTACAGCGGGTTGAAGAACATCCAGGCCGTCGCGCAGTGGCTGACGTCGCACGGCTTCGGCAAGCCGAACCGGCTGCTCGTGTACGGGATGAGCGCGGGCGGCTACGGCACGCTCGCGAACTACGCGACGCTGCGCAACACGCTGCAGCCGCAGGCGCATAGTTCGCTGCTCGACGACGCCGGCACGGTGTTCAACACGCCGTTCGATGCGGACGCGGCCACGCATCCGTCGGTCGGCCTGTACGACCGGGTGCGCACCGAGTGGGGGATGACGGGCCCCGACGGGATGATCACCGTGAACAGCCGGCTGACCCGCCATTTCGATCCGGGCAACATGGGGAGCGCGTATGCGGCGCTGTCGGCGACATTCCCGCACGACCGTTTCGGCTTCTCGAGCTACCGGCGCGACAAGATCATCGCCGCGTATCACTATCGCGCGTTCGTGCCGGCCGTGATCGCGGCGCCCGACGACGCGACGAAGGATGCGCTGTCGCTCGCGATGTTCGACCAGGAGCTGGACGGGCTGAAGCAGACGCTGAACCCGCTGCCGAACTTCGGCTACTTCATGCCGTGGGCGCGCAACGACTTCATCGACAACCACCAGGTGACGGCGGTCAGCTTTACCGGGTCGGGGATCCACGAGAACGGCATCGACGCGGATATCGGTACGTTCGTCGACGACCTGCTGAACCAGCAGGACCCGGCCGATGCGCCGGTGATGAAGGCGTTCCGCACGCAGCAGTGGTCGGACTTCACGTTCTCGACGTTTCTTGCGTGGATCGACAGCATCTTCAACCTGACCGGCGAAGCGGGGCCGATCTCGGGGCACCGGGCGTGATGCGGGCGTTTGAGCAAGCGACGGCGGCGCCGCGTGCCGCCGTTCCGTGCGGCCGGATGCGCGTGCGCGCTCAGAACGGCCCGTCGTCGAACCGGGACGAAGCGGGCCGGCGTTTCATGTCCTTCAGCCATTCCTTGACGTTCGCCGGATCGTCGAACTCGCGCAGCGTCAGGTTCAGGTCGTGGATGCCGCGCTGGGTGCCCGCGATGTCGCGCGCGAGCATGCGCATGACGGTATCGGGCGCGACCTTGACCGACGGCGCGATCCCGTAGGTCCGCCGGAAACCGGTCTCGACGTCCTCGATCTCCTGATCCAGCTCGCGAAGCTGATCTTCCAGGATGCCGTTGTAGCGCGCGAGCCGGTCTTCGCCGAGGCCGTTGATCGCGTGCCGGTCGATCTGTTCGATCTCCAGCTGCAGCTCCAGCAGGTGCAGGAGCTTGCCGTTCGCATAAGCGTGGTTGACCCGCTGCATCAGCACGGTCTTGCGTTCCTGTTCCCGGGGATCGGTTTCGCGATCGGGATGCAGCGCGCTCGCCAGCTTCCGGTAGACCTCACGGATCGAGCGGCTCGATTCGGCCTGCTCGGCTTCGCGCTTCGCCAGCGCGGCCGATTGCCGGGGCGCTCTCTTGCGCTTGGCGCGTTGTGCCTCGCGGGCCTCGTGCGCGGCCATGTCCCGCTTGAACTGTTCGTCCAGTTCAGCCTGCATGCGTGCCATGAGTGCTTCGGGCGACAGCGCGTCGAGATCGTCTTCCGCCGTGACGCCGGGCGTCGATTCCGGCTCCGGCTCGGACGCGGTCTGCCGGGGCTCGGCCGCTGTGTAGCCGCCGTGATCGGCCGCGCCGTGCCGGTCATGGATGGCCTTCAGTTGCGCGTCGTCGCTGAAGTCGAGCAAGTCGCGCGCCATGTTGGCGATCATCGCGGAAAGGGTACGCTGCTCGGCCTTGCTCAATCCTTTCTGCAGGTACGCGTCGTCCAGCTGGTTGAGCAACCGGATCCGCAGCGCGGTCGACGTTTGTTCGAGCGGTAACAGCTCGTCGACGAATTTCTTCTGGAATGCCGGCATCACGGCTTCCCACGCGCCGAGACGCTTGCGCCGCTTCTCGATCTGCTGGACGAGCGTATTGAATGCTTTCTGGGCTTTCGACAGGCTGGCTGATTCGTGGCCGGGCGCGATGGCGACCGCTGTTCCGCGACGTGCGGTCATGATGAATGTCCTCCGGCTGCGGCAGAACGCGCAGCAGCGCGGTATTTTAACCGGCCCCGCGCGTCTCCCGTGCTCGACCTGGCGCGGCTACTCCTGAAACAACTGCCCCTGCCCGGAGATCACGCGTTCGAAATCGTCGCGCAGGAACGGCAGGATCGCGTCCGCGACGGGCTGCAGTTGGCGGCTCAGGTAGAACGCGTAGTCGATCGGCGAGCGCATGGTTTCGAGCGGCTCGGGGCCGGCCGTCGTCATCACGTAGCTGATCCAGCCGCCGCGCTGATACTGCAGCGGCCGGCCCTGTGCCTGGTTGAACTCGTCGGCGATCCGCGCCGCGCGCACGTGCGGCGGCACGTTGCGCTCGTATTCGCGCAGCGGCCGGCGCACGCGCTTGCGGTAGACGAGCTGGTCGTCGAATTCGCCGGCCAGCGTGCGCCGCACGGTGTCGCGGATGAAATCCTGGTACGGCTCGCGGTTGAACACGCGCCGGTACAACTCGCGCTGGAACTGCTGCGCGAGCGGCGTCCAGTCGGTGCGCACCGTTTCGAGCCCCTTGAAGACGAGGTCCTCCCCGCCGCCGGCCGCTGCCGCGAGACCTGCGTAGCGCTTCTTGCTGCCTTCCTCCGCGCCGCGCACGGTCGGCATCAGGAAGCGGCGATAGTGCCGCTCGTATTGCAGCTCCAGCGCGCTCTCGAGCCCGAAGTGGTCGCGCAGGTGCGCCTGCCACCAGTGGTTCACGTGCTCGACGAGTGCGCGGCCCTTGGCGCCGGCTGCGTCGTCGTCGTGCGCGCGGCCGAGCCACACGAACGTCGAATCGGTATCGCCATAGATCACTTCGTAGCCCTGCGCTTCGATCAGCTCGCGCGTGCGGTGCATGATCTCGTGCCCGCGCATCGTGATCGACGACGCGAGGCGCGGGTCGAAGAAGCGGCAGCCCGTCGAGCCGAGCACGCCGTAGAACGAGTTCATGATGATCTTCAGCGCCTGCGACAGCGGTGCGTTGCGCTGCCGCTTCGCATCGTCGCGGCCTTCCCACACGCGGCGCACGATATCGGGCAGGCAGTGCGCGGTACGCGAGAAGCGCGCGCCAAGAAAGCCGGGCACCGATGCATCGTCGCCGGGGTTCGCGAGCCCTTCGATCAGCCCGACCGGATCGATCAGGAACGTGCGGATGATCGACGGATAGAGGCTCTTGTAGTCGAACACGAGCACCGAGTCGTACAGCCCGGGGCGCGAATCCATCACGAAGCCGCCGGGGCTGTTCTGCCCCGTCACGTCGCCGAGGTTCGGCGCGACATAGCCGAGCCGGTGCATGCGCGGCAGGTACAGGTGCGTGAAGGCCGCGACCGACCCGCCGGTGCGATCGGCCGCGAGGCCCGTCACGCTTGCGCGTTCGAGCGCGAAGGACAGCAGGTCGGCCTTGTCGAAGATGCGCGTGACGAGCTCGCAGTCCTTCAGGTTGTAGCGCGCGAGCGCCGGCTTGTCGTGATCGAAGCGGCGCTGGATCTCGTCCATCCGCTGGTACGGGTTGTCGATCGACTTGCCTTCGCCGAGCAGGGCCTGCGACACGTATTCGAGGCTGAACGACGGGAACGTCCACGTCGCGGATTTCAGCATGTCGATGCCGTCGAGGATCAGCCGGCCGGCCGCGCCCGCGAAGAAGTGGTCGGGCTGCTGGCCGTGCGCGCGCCAGTCGAGCACGCTGCCGCCGCGCCCGAGCTTCAGCGGCACGCCGTACTGCTCCGCATGGGCGTGCAGGATGCGCAGGTCGAACTGCACGAGGTTCCAGCCGATCACCGCATCGGGATCGTGTTCGTCGAACCATTCGTTGAGCCGCGCGAGCATCGCGGGCCGGCTGTCGCAGTAGTCGAGGCGGAAGTCGATCGCGCCCGCTTCGTCGCTGTCGCCCCCGTTCGGCGGGCCGAGCATGTAGACCTGCCGTTGCCCGCAGCCTTCGAGCGCGATCGAATACAGCTCGCCGTGGACGCTGGTTTCGATGTCGAGCGACACGCAGCGCAGCGCCGGGCGATAGCCGCTCGCGGCTTTCAGTTCGGCGCCGGTCAGCGTGCCGTCGCGGCCGGGCTGGCCGCGAAACTGCACGCATGCCGTGATGAAGCGCTCCATCGCGTAGCGGTCGGGTGGCTGTACATCGGCTTCGTAGACGTCGACGCCGGCTGCCGCGAGGCGCTTCTGCAGCCCGGACAGGTGGCGATAACGCTTGCAATAGAGGCCGACGACCGGGCGCTGCCGGAAGTCGCGCAGCGCGAGCGGGCGCAACTCGGCCTCACGCTCGCCGGCCAGCGCGCGTTCGGCGAGCGTCTGCTGTTCAGCCGGAATGAACGCGACGGCTTCCTGCGGGCGCAACCGCACGCGGCGCGGACCGTGTCCGGTTGCCAGCCAGAACTCGATCTCGATGCCGGACGCGGTGTCCCGCCAGTGGCGGGTGAGGATGAAACCCTGCTCGAACTCCGTCAAAACGCTTGCTCGTCGTGGATGCCCAGGCGGCGGATTTTAGCGCTTGAATGGAGGTCGTGCCGGCGGCGGCGTGCGTGGCAACAGGTGGCAGGAAGCCATCGGGCGACGCACGATCGTGTGCGGGCCGGCCGGCGCCCCGGTTTCTCGAAGCGGCTGGCGGCAGGGGCGGCCGTTCGCGGGCAGGCGAACGAGGATGCCGTTTCGCAACTGACCCGGGCTGGGCCGACGGGAAGATGAATCGACCGCCGGGCGATGTCCACGCAATGCAATGGAAGAAAGGACACGGCAATGACGGTTGAAACGGAAGGTCAGGCGCGCGACGGCAAGAGGGGGACTACTCGCGCCGCAGCGTCTCGAGCAGGGTGGGTGACGGCTGCCGGCAGCCGCCAGGGTCTCTCGACTGTAGCCCGGGCATCATGCCGGCAACAAAGTCGATGAACGCTCTTACCTTGGCCGGAACGTGGTTCCGGCTGGGATAGTAGACGTAAAGGGGGAACGTCTCGTCGCGCCAGTCCGTCAGAACCGGCTCCAGCGTGCCCGCACGCAGGTGCGTGTCGATCCCGAGGTCGATCACCTGAGCGATCCCGTAGCCGGCAACGCAGGCGCCGATTTTGGTGCCCGCGTCCGTGAGCGTCAGGTTCCCGCTGACGGCCACCTTCACTTTCTCGTTGCCACGCCAGAACTCCCATTCGAAGGGCCTGCCGGTAGCCAGGTCGATGGCCAGGATGCATTCATGGCCATCATCGACAAGATCCTGCGGCGACCTCGGCCGACCGCGTTGCTCCAGGTACGACGGCGCGGCTACAGTCAGGACCCGCGGACTGTATAGCCGGCGGCAAACCAGGGTTGAAACGGTTGGCGGTCCGAACCGGATGGCGAGATCGAATCCGTCGCTTACCAGGTCCGAGAGGTCGTTCCGGGTCTCCAGCTTCAGTTGAAGGGCAGGGTGGGCCTTCATGAACTGGGCCAGCTCCGGCGCCAGCACAAGGCGGGCGAACACGGCATCGCACGCCACGCGGAGCGTGCCGTTGACGATCGAGGTCTGGTCCGAGGCGCTGACGGCCGCCTCTTCGATTCCCTGGAGCAACGGCAGCACCTTAGACAGCAGCGCATGGCCGGCGTCCGTCACTTCGACGTGCCGGCTGGTGCGATGCACGAGCTTCGCGCGCAGACGGTCCTCCAGTCGCTGGATAGCGCGACTGACCGCCGGCTGCGTCTTGCCCAGACGAGATGCCGCACGGCCGAAGCTCCCGGATTCGGCCAGGGCTGCGAGGACGAGCAAGCCGCTGACGAGTCCCCCATCGAGGTCTTCCATGATCCATGTGTTCCTGTAATGGCAGCGATAACCGGATCGCCGTAGCCGAGGGTGGGGAGGATCGCTCACTATACGAGCCGTTCACTACCGAGGAAAGCCAGCCATGACCCAGACCCAGGCCGTAGCCGCCTTGATCGAGGACTACTTCAATTTGGCTTATGAGCCGAAGAGCCGTGACTTCGACAAGGTCTTTCACCCGAGTTGCCTGATTCAGTGGCTGGATGAAGGCCAGTTGCGCGTCCTGTCATCGCGGGAGTATGCGGCGCTCATCGACGGGAGGCCGAGTCCGCGATCGACGGGCGCGCCGAGAGATGAAGCGATCCTCTCGATGGAGAATATCTCGGACGGCCTTTCAACGGCGACGGTGCGGGTGCGGATCGGAAACCGGCTGTTCAACGATCACTTCGTCATGCATAAGGTGGAGGGCAACTGGTTGATCGCAACCAAGGCGTCCGCCTTGGTGCGTACGTTCGACTGACGCGCCGCGCGGCGGATGCGGATGACAGTCCGGATGCATGAGCGCGCGACGGCATGCACGTCAACGCCGGCGAACAAACAACCCCGGAAAACGCAGCGATTTCCCGGGGTTTTTTTACGCCATCGAACATCGACTGACTTGAAGCGGGCGCGGGGGGCCGAACTCGGACCGGCGCGCTTCAAACACGCCCCTCGTGCTCGATCGTTCCACGATGCCCCGTCCGTGGCGTCACCCTGACAAAGAGCCGCGTGCGCGTCGATGAGTCGCCGTCGGTACGGATGCGTCGGCGACACCGCCCCTACAGCGGCGCCCACGCGAAATCCCGCTTCAAATGCTCCAGCCGCTGCGGCCGCTGATACAGATAGCCCTGCGCATAGTGAATCCCGACCGCATGCAGCGCGCGATGCTGCACTTCGGTCTCCACCCCCTCCGCGATGATCTTCAGGTCGTAGTGATGCGCAACGGACGCGATCCCTTCGATCAACCTCGCGCTGCCGCCGTTCAGTTGCGAGACGAACTGGCGATCGATCTTCACGTAGTCGAAGGGAAAGCGCGACAGCATGTCGAGATTGCTGTGATGCGTGCCGAAATCGTCGATCGCGAACTTCGCGCCTTTTGCTCTCAGCGCGTGGAAGATCGCGGTGGTCCGTGCGTTCTTCTCGAGCAGGATGCGCTCGGTGACTTCGAGCACCAGCGTAAAGCCGGGCGGCAGCGCGCGAATCGCCTCCTCGACGACGGACACGAACCGCGTGCGCTCGAGATCCTTCGGCGCGATGTTGACGGCGATGCGCAGCGGCACGGGCGGCGTCAGCGCGGACAGTTCCGACACGGCTGTCCGCAGCACGAATTCGGTCACTTTCGGCAGCACCGCGCTCGATTCGACCTGCGGGATGAACAGGGCCGGGCTGATGGCTCCCCACTTGGGATGCTGCCAGCGCAGCAGCGCTTCGACGCCGACGGTCCTGCGCGTCTCGACATCGACGATCGGCTGGTACACGACATGGAGCTCGTTGCGCCTGAGTGCGTTGCGCACGGCCTTCAGCAGCAGCCGGCGCGGCGCCATCGCCAGCAGGTAGGCCGCCATCACGAGGCCATCCGCCAGCAGCACGATCGTGACGCCGATCAGCCGATAGTGTTGCCGCACCTGCGACGTGTAGCGTGCGGATGCGGCAACCTGCACCGTGAACGGCCAGCGGAGCGACGCGATGGTGCTTCCGCCCGCGGGTTCCGCGGCCGATTCCGGCGAAAATTTCCCGTGCTGATCGAGATGGCCCGCACCCGCGATCGACAGCATCGCGGTTTCCGTCCCGTAGCGGGCGCCGTGCGCGAGCGCGTCGGCCACGTAGTCGCCTTCGATCAGGTAGAGCACCCCCGCACCGGGCGCGGTGGCGTAGAACACGGGCAGCACCGGGATGCCCTGCTGGAACGGCGTCTGGCGCAATAACGTGACGCGCGTCGATCCCGGTTCCGGCTCGGGCATGTACGCGTCGAGCGGCAAGTCGATCGCCCCCAGCGCCGATGAGCACATGACGCGACCGTCGTGCACCAGCGCAACGGCACGCAGGTAGCGCAGGCGCGTGCCTATTTCGGCGAGCGTCCGGAATACTGCCGGGCATGGCCGTCCGACGAGCGCGGTCAGCTCGTCCACATGGCGCAGGCGTGCGCCGTCGAGGATGCGGTCCACCGAGGCCACGATGTCGTTTGCGATGAAGCGCTCATGTTCGGTGACGGTATCGCGCGCGTAGCGATCGGCAAGCGCGATCGCGCATGCCGGCGCGAGCACGCAAACGATTACGGCGACGAAAAAGACGATTCGCGGCCACGCACCGCTATGCGGGAAAACTGCCTTCGAGCCTGGCGTGAACGCCAACATTCCCGCAGTCGCCTTTGGTGTTGTGTGTAGGGAGAGGCAAGTCGAGCCGGTCGACACACGAACAGCGCGCACGCGTCATGCCTGGGTCGGGCGATACGTTGTGCGCGCCGGTATCGCGATGCGATCGATTCTACGGGGGCGCGACGGATATGTGCGGCAGCCCCGTCGCAATCGGCCATTCATTTCGGAGGCTTGCCTCTGTGAACATGTGCATCCGGCGCACGTAGATTGACGTAGCACACCGAAAAAAACCCCCGGCCGCATGGTCTTGCGGCCGGGACGAAAAACACCGTCTCTTGGCACGAGGATGGTGCGCGGCAAGTATAAGATGCGATGAACGATTACAAAATATTGTTATTCAGCTATTGGTGTATTTTTGTGATTGTGTCTCGACAAGAAACATTCTTTCGGGATGCTGTCTTTGTCGACCTGCCGGCGGCCTGCGATCGGTCGCCGCACGATACGGCCGCGCGGCTCGCCGGCGCTTCAGGATGGAAGAAGATCCCGTGCCCACGGTCATCGTGACCGATGGGGCAGCCGCAGCCCACGGCGGTTCGATGTGAATCCGGATCGACGTGAACGGGCAGGCCGGCAACCTCCTGCTCGATCGCGCGCTCGCGTCGCGCGGTACGCCGCGCGACGACACCATCAGCGGTAAACATGGGCCGCGTTGGAAAGGTAAACGAAAGGAATTGCTCGCGCTGCTGCGCAGCATTGCCGCCCCGCGATGTGGGCCGGCATCGCCGGCACGTTCATGCAGGGGCTGCAAGCGTCTGAAGGTGAGTGAACGATACGGTACCGGCGCGTCGCGCGAGCCGCGATTCAGAAATCGTTGCGCATCTTGCGGAGCAGATCACCGCCCGACTGATGTGTGTCCACTGCGGTGAGCACATCGGTCAGGAACCACGGCAGGTTCAGTTGCGTATTGGCGTCGCTGACGCATACGCGGATCGGCGGCGCCTCCGACGGCGAGCGGGTGTCGCGCGTGGCGTCGCGGGACGGGACGCAGTTTTTCGCGTGCGCTTGAACGGGAGCCGGCTCGGCGCTGCCGGATGCTGCATCGGCGGCGGCCGGCAAGCTGACGGCGGCCAGCAGGGTCAGGACAGCGGCAGTGGCGACGTGTTTCATGGGATTCTCCGGCGATGCTCGTTCGACCGCGCGGGCGGACGCGAGTTCGTCGGCGGCGCGCTGGCGCGTCGCGCTCAGCCGCGCGCGACGTTCGCTGCCCGCGCAGGTTGCCGGTTGCGCCACTGCCGCGGCGATTCGCTGGTCCAGCGCCGAAAGGCGCGCGTAAATGCGCTGCGGCTTCGCGCACCGACTGTTCGAGATCGTCCGTCTGCCGCAGCTCGGCAAGCAGCGCGCCTGCCTGGCGTTCCATCATCTGCAGCAGCGCGTCGTCCGGTTGGCGCAGTGGCTGCGTGAGCGGTTGCTGCGGGAACGCGAGGCGGTTCGCCGGCTGGCCGAACCGCACCGGGCAGCCGAAATAGTCGACGTACGGCCGTTCGTCGGCGGGTGACGGGTGCACGAAGCAGACTTCGTCGGGCCCGTGACGCGTGCCGGTGATGTTGCGCGCGAACTGGACGATGGCCGTCAGCGCGACTTCGTCAACGGCGTGTCCCCCGTCACCTCACTGATACCCGTAACACTGCTTCAACCCCGCGTAGTCATAGAAGTGGCTACCTGGCGCGATCTTCGCGCCGTCGCACGCGGCCTGGAAATCCGTTTCACGTTCGTTGTACAGCATCTTCACGATGAGACGCGAGCCGTTGCGATAGACGTCCCACTGCATGTTTGCGGCCATCGGCGACACTTGCTCGCCGCGCCACGGGTTGTTCGCGTACGTGTAGGTCTGCGCCTGCGGCGTCGGCACGAACACGTTCTTCAGGTTCATGAACGATGCGAACGGAATCACGACCTCCGCGTGCGTGAAGCGCAGCTTCGCGGCGCGGGTCAGGTCGCCGCGTGCGATCGCATCGACTTCGCCGAAGAAATCGTCCTGCAGCACCTTCGCCATCCGGTACGTGACGGGGTTCGCTTCCTGGATGCCAGGCCCCTTCTGGTAGTAGTCCTCGGCATCCTGCAGATACGCGAGATACTGCGCCTGCGCGGCACCGATGTACTTCTCCATCGTGACGCCGCCGGTTTCCGCCGTCATCGCGGGCGCGACCTGCAGCAGGTTGTACAGCACGTTTACCGCATCGACGGCCGTCGCGATCTTCGTCTTGCCGTCGCCCTTCAGCGTGTTGGTGAACTTGCCGTCCGCCGACGTGAATGCATAGGTGCCCGTGTTCGCGAACGTGTAGCCGTCGGTGCCGAGCTTCGCGATGAATGCCTGCGACACGAGTGCGGACAACACGGTTTGCGCGACGTCGGCTGCCTGCGGCGCGGCCTTGATCGCGTTGAGCTTCGCGGCCACCGTCGCGTCGTTCGCATAGGCCTGGTATGCCTGGCTCGCCTGGTAGGTCGCGTAGTACGGATTGCCTGTATCGGTCACGAGATCGGTGGCCGGCTTCAGCGAGTGGAAATACAGCAGGAAGCGGTTGGTGCCGGCCGGCTGCGCGACCGGCGCGTTCGCGGGATAGCCGGACGGCGCGGCGGGCAGCGTGATCGCCGTGGCCAGCGCAGGCTGTGCCGCCACGAGCGACGCGGAGAAATATGTCGAGCTGTCGACCGCGCGATCCTGGCCCGAGTTGACGACGACGACCTGTCGGTTGCCGGCCGTGAACAAGGCGGGCAGCCGCTGCGCGAGACGTGCGGCGAGCTGCTGGTGCTCGCGGATGCCGGTTTGCGTGAGGTTGCCATACCCGGGCGTCGAGATGCCCGCCACGCCATAGCCGAGCAGCGCATTGGCCTTCATCATCGCGTACGTGTCGGCCTTGAGCTGCGCGCCGAGCGCGGTCAGTGCGCCGTCGGCCTCGGCCTTGACCAGCATCGCGTAGATCGCGCCGTCGTACTTGAAGCCCGACAATCCACGCGAGCCGTGGCGCGCGACGAGTTCCGTATAGACGGGCGCGTAGCCGGCGGGCGGCGCTTCGTACGTTGCGGCGTCCTGCTGCGGACGGTACGGCGTCTTCGTCTGGTAGTAAGTCGCGGGTGTCGGCTTGGGCTGAGGCTGCGGCTGCGGTGCGGGCGTCGAACCGCTGGTGTCGGCGGAGGCCGCGGGGGGTGTCGAATCGTCCCCGCCGCAGGCGGCGAGCAGCAGGCAGGTAAGCGCGAAGGCGGCTGCGGTGCGGATCGGGCGTGTCATCGTGGTGTGCAACGGGCGGGACGATGCAGGTTCGCGTCGTTCCGTCTCCGGGAGAGATTGGTCAAGCCCGGAAGTGTTGCAAGCGACTTTGACAGCAGAATGTCAGAATCCGGTCAGGCAATCGTCGGATTGCCGCCGGATCGCGGCAGGCCGGCCACCGCCGGCCCGTGTGCCGGCGTTCAGTGCAGGCCGGCCGATGCGATCGAGCGCACGGTGTCGGTGATGTGCACGCAGCGCGACAGGCCAAAATGCTCGGCTTCGCGGCGCTCCGGTTCGCTGCTCGCAATCGCCACCGCGCGTTCGGGCGGCACGCCGAGTGCCTGCAGCGCGACGTCGAAAGGATGCTGGTTTGATCCGGAGTCCTGCTGATTGGCGTCCGTGACGACGACCGAGAAGCGGTCGAGGTTCGCGCGGCCGAACTGGCCTTCGAACATGTCGCTGAGCCGCGCGGCCGGCAGCGTCGTGACGAGACCAAGTCGATATCCTTCTTCCGATGCCCGGTCGAGCCACTGGATGATCGCGTCGCGTTGATGGCGCGATTCATGTGAATCCGGCGTTGCTTCGATTTGTGCGAATGCTGCGTCGAGACGGGTGACGATGGCTTCGATAACCACGGTGATTCCTCTTCAGAGACGTGATGATCCGTTCGCCGACGGGAATGCCACACACCTTAGCGTCTATCCCGAAAACGCGACCAATTAATATTTATATCCGACCCATACGATTTGGCTAATGAATGGGGTGGCGAGCCAATGCGGGCGCGGGATGCGTGTCGCACCGCATATTCCGCGCGAAGGGCATCGCATCGATGGCCTTCGATGTGATGCACCCGATTCGCGCACGCGGTGAATGCACCGCACAGGTGCGCATGAAAAAACGGCATATCGAGCGATACACGCCCGATATGCCGTCTTGCGACACCGCGTGTGAACGGGTGCGATCAGTGCAGCTTGATCGACGGCTGGTTGCGGCTTTGCAGCCAGTGGCTCAGCGACTGGAACAGCGCGCGCTTCACGCCGACCACGCTGAACAGGTGCTTGCGATACAGGAACTTGTACAGCCCGATCGCGGCAAGCCCGTCGACGATCAGCGAGCGCGAACGCACGCTGATGTCGGCCTGGTACGCGGCGCCCGCATGCCCGAGCGACACGACGGTGCCTGCATCGCGGAACGTGAAGCCGGCCACCGGCTTGCCGGCGACCCGCCGCGCGAATGCGTTGACCAGGTACACGGCCTGCTGATGGGCGACCTGCGCGCGCGGCGGCAGGAAGCCGTTCGCGCCGGCCGTCGGGCATGCGGCGCAGTCGCCGAACGCATACACGTGCGGGTCGTCCGGCGTCTGCAGCGTATCGGTCACGATCACCTGGTTCGAACGATTGAGCGCGATGTCGCCGATCTGCTGCAGGAATGCGGGGCCTGCCACGCCGGCCGCCCAGATGGTGATGTCGCTCGCGAGCCGTTCGCCGGTCGAGGTCGTCACGGCATTCGCGCCGACTTCCGCCACGCGTGTATCGGTCAGCACGTCGACGTTCAGCGCGCGAAGCTGCGCGTGCATCTTGCCGGACAGCCGCTCGTCGAGCGCCGGCAGGATGCGCGGGCCGCCTTCGATCAGCCGGATGTGCACGTCGCGCGCGGACACCAGCGCCTTGAAGCGGTACGTCGTCAGTTGCTGGATCGCATGCCGCAAGGCCGCTGCCAGCTCGACGCCCGTCGCGCCCGCACCGATCACGTTGATGCAGATCGGCGCCGCACGCCGCGCGGGCTGCTGCTCGGCCAGGTGATTCGCCTTCGTGCAGGCCGCGAGGAACTTCCGGCGGAAATCCTCGGCCTGGTCGAGGTTTTCGAGCGGCAGCGCGTGGCGCGCCGCACCCGGCACATTGAAGAAGTTCGTCACGCTGCCGACGGCGAGCACGAGATCGTCATAGCCGAGCTCGCGCTGCGGCAGGATTTCCGTGCCGTCCGCGTCCTGCACGGCCGCGATCGTCGCGGTGCGGGCCGCGCGGTCGACCCGCTGCAGCGCACCCTGCACGAAGCGGAAACCGTGACGCTTCGCTTGCGCCGCGTATTCGATCGTGTGCGATGCCGGGTCGCGGTGGCCCGACGCGGCTTCGTGCAGCAGCGGCTTCCAGAAGTGCGTCGGATAGCGGTCGACGAGCACGACCTCGGCTTGCCCGCGGCGTCCGACCGTATCGCCGAGACGCGTGGCGAGGTGCAGGCCGCCGGCGCCGCCGCCGACGATCACGATGCGCGGCAGGCGCGGTGCGCGGCCAGTTGCAAGGTTGGGCGTGGTGTTGTCCATGTTGGGCTCCCGCTGAATGACGATTCGGATGACATTGCTCAAGAACCGACGATATAGTTTCGAACCTACGCGAACAATTTAATGTTTATAAGCGACCCATATGTATTCACTTATAGGAAAGACCGCGACGTTCCGGCAGCTGAAGGCGCTGGACATGATTGCGCGGCTCGGCAGCGTGTCGCGGGCGGCCGAGGAGCTGAACCTGACGCAGCCGGCCGTGTCGCTGCAGGTTCGCCTGCTCGAGGAGGCGGTGGGCGCCGCGTTGCTGCAGCGGGTGGGGCGCGGCGTGCAGCTGACCGCGGCCGGCGAGATCGTGTCGCGCTATGCGCGCGAGATCCTGCATCTATGGAGCGAGGCAGGCGACGAAGTGGCCGCGCTGACGGGCGATCTCGGCGGCACGCTGCGGATCGGCGCGATCACGACGGCCGAGTACCTGATTCCGCCGCTGCTCGTGAAATTCACCGCGACGCGTCCGCATGTGAAAACCTATTTCAAGGTTGGAAATCGCGACGACATCATCCGCATGCTCGCGACGCATGAAATCGATCTCGCGGTGATGGGCAGCGCGCCGAAGGAACTGCGCACGCATGCGGTCGAATTCGCGAAGCATCCGATGGTGTTCGTCGCGGCGCCCGGGCACCCGCTGATGCAGCGCAAGCGCGTCGCGCTGAAGGATCTCGAATCCGCGCACCTGCTCGTGCGCGAACGCGGCGCGGGTACGCGCTCGACCGTCGAGAGCCTGTTCAAGAATGCCGGTTACCGGTTCCATGTGGGCTCCGAACTGTCGAGCAACGAGGCCATCAAGCAGATGGCCGAAGCGGGGCTCGGCGTCGCGTTCCTGTCGCTGCACGCGTGTGCACTCGAACTGCGCACCGGGCTGCTCGGGCAACTGCCGTTTCCCGGCAACCCGATCGAGCGCGAATGGTATGTGGTCACGCTCGCCGACCGGCGCATTTCGCAGGTCACGGGGCTGTTCCGCGATTTCCTGATCAAGCAGGGCGCACCGGTGATCGACGGCGCGATGGTGGCGCTGCACGAGCGGCGGCGCAAGTAGGCGGACCACGCCGGCCGGGTGGCCACGCGCAGGTCAGACGAGCCCGAAGTCGTCGTTGCTGTCGGGGATCGACGCGAGCAGCCGTTCGAGCCGGTACCAGCCGACGATGCGCAGGCACCGGGCGGCGAGCGTCGCGCGGACGTCGCGTGAGCGGGAGCCGGATGACGGGCGCGGGGCGGTGGAAGGCGAGCGCACGGTGCACGCTGCGCGTTGTACAAGGCACTGATGGGGCATGACGGTCTCCGTAGGTGTCGGATGGGGCCATCGTAAGCGGCGCGGTGCCCGCCGGCGCGCACGCAAGGATGGCCATGAGCAGGAACGGATGATCTTTTCCTGCTCGACCTGGGCGCGCCGCCGGCGGGCCCGGCAGGCGGCCCGAAAACGCGTCACAATGCGCGTTCGACATCCCCATCCACTGGAGGAAGGCCATGAGCGATGCGATTCTCGCGGCGCCGACGGACAACGGCGTCCCGGTCAGCCTGCGCTCGAGCCGCGGGCTCGGCTGGCAGGGCTTCGGCGCGTCGCTGCTGCAAATCCGCGCGGGCACCTACCGGATTCCGGCGGCCGAGCATCACCGGATCGGCGTGCATGTCGGGTCGCCCGTTCGCGCGGATTGCGTGTGCGACGGCGAGCGCGTGTCGCGCATCCAGGCGCATGGCGACGTCGACGTGATTCCGGCTGGCCTGCCCGGCCAGTGGACCGACAGCGCCGACTGCCAGATCCTCCATATCGCGCTCAGCGACACGTTCGTGCGGCGGACCGTCGAACAGCTCGAGCTGAAGCCGTCGCGGGGGCAGATCCGCCGCAGGCTGCAGGTGCGCGACCCGCGCCTGCAGCACATCGCATGGGCGATGGCCGCCGAACTCGAAGCGGAAGACGCGTCGGATCCGCTCTATGCGGAAAGCCTGTGCACGGCGCTCGTCGCGCGGCTGGTCGACGGCCAGCCGGCGTTCCGCGAGCGCCGCCGCACGCTCGCGCCGAAGGCGGCCGCGCGCGTGATCGACTATGTCGAAGCGAACCTCGAGCGGCGCATGACGCTGGCCGAACTCGCGGCGCTCGTGTCGATCAGCGTGCCGCATTTCAAGGTGCTGTTCCGCGAAACGCTCGGGATGCCGGTGCACCAGTACGTCGTGAGGCGGCGGGTCGAGCGCGCGAAGGCGTTGCTGCTCGAAGGGCGGCTCAGCATCAGCCAGATCGCGCTCGAAGCCGGGTTTGCACACCAGAGCCACATGGCGAACTGGATGAATCGCGTGCTGGGGGCGACGCCGACCGAGATCGCGCGGTCGGGGGCGCGTGGGGGGCTGCGGCTGGCTTACGGTGGTGAGGGTAGTAGGGGCGACGTGTGAGTGTCGATTCACTTGCCGGGATCGAGCTCTGGTGCTCGATCTGCTGAGCGGTTTATATTCGTCTGGAGTAGCAAATCGAAGAGATCAACGTCGCGGGCACGGAATCTTGTGCCTGTCGGATGCGGTCGGCTTGCCGTCGACGCTGAAATCTGTGGCGGCCTTCGTCGATCACGCAAGCGCCGTGCAGCGGTCGTGTGTACCGATCTCCAGCGCGTGCAACGGCATGCTCCAGGACCAACCATGTTGGACGCAACGAGCGTAAGACTGAGAAAACTCGGCAGCCAAGTTGTCCCCTATGGGTTGCGCGGCGATCAACTTGCGCATCGAGCGGGCGAAGCTCGGCAACCTCGGCCAATGGCGGGCAGTCGGCGACGGCGTCAATGAAATGAAGATCGATGTAGGGCCAGGAGATCGAGCCTACTTCGTGCGACGCGGGAAAATCATCGTCGTGGTGTTGTGCGGTGGGGACAAGTCGACCCAGAAGAAGGACATCAGGGTGGCGAAGCAAATCGCCGGCGAACTGGAGGATTGAGTATGAAAATAAGCGAACTGGCCGAATTCGACGGCTCGAAGTACCTGAAGGACGAGGAAACGATTCGTCACTACCTGGCGCAAGCGTTCGAAGATGGGGATCCGCGGCTGATCCAGGCCGCGCTCGGGAATGTTGCGAAGGCACGCGGTATGACGGCGCTGGCGCGCGAATCTGGCGTGAAGCGTGAAGCGCTCTACCGCGCACTGTCGGAAGGTGGAAACGCCGAATTCGCAACGATCATGAAGGTTGTCAGCGCGCTGGGATTGCACCTGACCGTAGCTGCGGCCGCGCCAGCGGCCGAATCGGCGCCGGCTCCTGCACCAACGCGGGCGCGCTCGCGCGCTCGCCCGGCGGCGCACGCATAGCGGTCATTGGCGGCCGGCTGTGCATACCGCACTGTGCCAGCCAATGCGCGTTCATCCTGCTGGCGTTGCCGGCGGGACGGGAGACCGCACAGAATCTGTGCGAGGCGGGTTAAAGCTCTGGCTCCGACTGATGAAGCCCCATAAGGTAAGGAAACGAGGTATCCAACTGTCGGACGCCAACAATGCAACGCTTCATGACCGGAAGTCCAACGACATGTCGAGCGTGCTGTTGTATCAGCGGGTGAAAATCGTCGAAGATTCGGGGGAAGCTTTTCAGTCCGTCGACTGCGGCAGTCGGGATGTCCTGTACGCCGCAACGTCAGGTCGTTCACCCTCAGCCAGAAATCGCCTTACCGTCTCACGTTTCGATGGGCCTGTTGAAGCGTAACGCCCTTGGGCGTGAGCGGTTCGTCTATCGCAGGCGTGTTCGTTCACGGGACCGGCGACGCAGCGGACAACTCGCATAGCAGCCGCCCCCTGATCCGTCATCCTTTTCTGTTCGATTCATCCCTCCCTGCGCGCCGTCCCGCCCGCCCGTGCCGACAATCACCCCACCTTCACCCCCCCAGGAGCGAATCGTGTTCGTGATCTTCGGTGCATCCGGCAACGTTGGCTTGTCGACCGTGACCGCCTTGCGCAAGGCCGGTCATCCCGTGCGCGCGGTGTTGCGCGACCCACGCCATCGTGAACGTTTCGCGCAGCTCGGCTGCGACGTCGTGATGGCCGAGCTGACCGACGCGAACGCGATCGCGTCGGCAATCGACGGCGCACAGGCCGTGCAGATACTGTGCCCGGTGCCCGTCGCCGATCCCGATCCGGCCGCGACGATGACGCGGACGATCGATGTCGCGACCGCCGCGCTCGCCGCCAATCCGCTGCCGGTGCTGCTCGCGCTGTCGGACTACGGCGCGGAACGCGACGGCAATACGGGCATCACCCGCCTGTTTCATGACTTCGAGGCACGGCTGAGGACGATCCCGACGCAACTGACGCTGCTGCGTTCGGCCGAGCATCTGCAGAACTGGACGCGGATCCTGCCGGTCGCGCTCGGCACCGGCGTGCTGCCGAGCTTTCACCACCCGGTCGGCAAGCTGTTCCCGACCGTCTGGGCGCCCGATGTGGGCGTTATTGCGGCGCGGATGCTGCTCGATGCGCCCGAAGGCGGCAACGGGCCGCGCATCGTCAGTGTCGAAGGGCCGCGAAGGGTGAGCGTGACGGCGATCGCCGATACGCTCGGCACGGCGGCCGGCCGGACCATCGTCGCGCATGAACTGCCGCGCGACACCTGGGCCGCGACGCTGCTGCGTGCGGGCCTTAGCGAGCGCCATGCACAGTTGATCGTCGATCTCTACGACGTGCATAACGCCGGGCAGATCGACGTCGAGGCCGGCGTGTCCGAGCGGCTTTACGGCACGACGACGTTGACCGATGCGCTCGCGCAGCTGGTGCGCCAGCACGCGCGGTGACCGAAGCGGCGGCGCGCGATGCGCACCACGTGCATTACGCCTGTCGCCGCACCTTGTTCAGTACCGCATAAGAAAGCGATCCGATCACGATCCCCCAGAACGCGGAGCCGAGCCCGAGCCACGTCATGCCCGACGCGGTCGCGAGGAACGTGATCAGCGACGCCTCGCGGTGATTCTCGTCCTCGAAGATCCCGTGCACGTTCGCGCCGATCGCGCCGATCAGCGCGAGCCCCGCGAGGATCGCGACGAACGCCTTCGGCAGCGCGAAGAACACCGTGACGATCGTGCCCGCGAAAAGCCCGCCGATCAGGTAGATCGCGCCGTTCGCGAGCCCGGCGACGTAGCGCCGGTGCGGATCCTCGTGCGCGTCCTTGCCGGTGCAGAGCGCGGCCGTGATCGCCGCGACGACGATCGTGATCCCGCCGAAGCACGCGACCACGAGTGACATCACGCCGGTCGCCGTGATGATCGGGCGCGCGGGCGTGTGATAGCCGGACACGCGCAGGATCGTCATGCCCGGCAGGAACTGGCCGGTGAGGCTGACGACGACGAGCGGCAGCGCGAGGCTGAGCGTCGTGCCGAGCGTCCATTCGGGCGCGATGAAGATCGGGTGCGCGATGCTCGCCGACACGTTGCCGAGATGCGTCATCCCGAGCAGCGTCGCCAGCGCGGCGCCCGTCAGCAGGACGAGCACGATGCTGTAGCGCGGCAGCGCGCGCTTGAAGATCACGTAGGCCGCGATCATTCCGAACGCGAGCGCGGGCTGCTCCGACGCCGCAGCGAACGCATGCGTGCCGAACGGCAGCAGGATGCCGGCCATCATTCCGCACGCGATGCCGCGCGGAATGTGGCGCACGAGCCGGTCGAAATAGCCGGTGACGCCGATCAGCAGGATGATCAGCGCGGCCGTGATGTACGCGCCGACGGCCTGGTTGAGCGTCAGTTGCGGAAACAGGCCGACGAGCAGCGCGGTGCCCGGCGCCGACCACGCGGTGATGACCGGCACCTTCAGCTTCCAGCTCGCGAACAGGCCCGAGATGCCCGCGCCGATCGAGATCGCCCAGACCCACGACGACACCATCGCGTTCGACGCATGCGCCGCCTGCGCGGCCTGGAAGAAGATCGCGAGCGGGCCCGCGTACGAAATCAGGACTGCGAGAAAGCCCGCGGTAATCGCGGAAACGGACCAGTCGTTGCCGATCGCGCGGATTGCGCCGGGCGGGGTATTCGGTTGCATCGTCGTGGGGGCGTGCGGCGCGCGGCCGGGACAGAGCCGGGGCGAATGATGGTTGGAAGCCCCGGACGAGCCGTCATTCTGGGCATGGCCGACGCAATTGGCAATGCGCGGACGGGAGTGATGTTGTCGGCGTTTCGTAAGAAAGATGCGGCGGGCGGACGAATCGGCGCCGTCGCCGCCCATCACGTACTGATCTGCAACACCTTGTCGACCACCGCCACCTTGATCCCGCTCCCCGTCGACAACGACGCCGTGCCCTGATCGAACGGGTGCACGGGCGTATCGGTCGGCGTCCACGCATGGCGCGCGAGCAGCTCGCGATACCCGCCGCGAATCACGAAGCCGCCGCATTTCTGCGCATACGCGTCGCGGCGCATCCGGTATGCGCGCGGCAGGTCATACCACGGCAGCTTCGGCAGGTCGTGATGGACGAGGTGATAGTTGTTGTTCAGGTACAGCAGCCGCATCGCGAAGCCGGCTTCGTTGATCGCGATGCGCGCCTTCGGATGCAGCGCGGCGCGATGCTCGTACAGCGAGCGGATCATCGCGATCGACAACGCGGGCCATGTGACCGCGAGCAGGTAATACCACCACGGTACGCCGATCGCCCATTGCAGCCACGCGAGCAGCGCCACCACGCAGGCGACGTGCGTCGCCCACATCGGCAGATAGCGGAAGTCGCCGCGGCGGAACGCGGCGAATGCGTCGACGCACATTGCGGCGATGCTCAGCGGCGGCCCGGCGACGAAGCGTCCGATGAACGTCTTGCGGGCGACGGTCAGCACGCGCCGCCAGCGCGGCAGCTGCGCCCAGCGTTCGCGCGTGACGTAGTTCGTTTCGGGATCGACGCCCGGCACCGTCAGGTCTGCGTCGCGATGATGATCGAGATGCGTGTCGCGATACAGCGTGTACGGATACCAGACCGTCAGCGGCGGGTAGCCGAGCAGCTTGTTCACACGCGCGGAGCGCGTCGGATGGCCGTGCAGCAGTTCGTGTTGCAGCGACAGGTGCCACGCGCCGAGCAGGATCAGCGGCGGCGTCGCGGCCGCGAGCGACAGGGTTCCGTCGCGCACGAGCAGCAGCACGGCGAGCCAGCCGCCGTAGATCGCGACGACCAGCAGCCAGGTCGGCCACTCGGTGCGGGCGGTGAAGCGGGTGTCGAGCGCGGCGATCGCACGCGCGTGGTCGACGTCGAAGTATTCGGCCATGGCGTTGAGGCGGGATTGAACGGGCAATGCGGGGAACGAGCGGTTGAACCGGTGCGCTCGGCCCGGGTGCGCAGGTGTCTCGCGGATCACGGTCGGCCTGTCCGGGATCACGCGCGGCGCGCGATGCGCGAGCAGGCATCGCGACGGTACCGGGATCGCGCCGCGCGGCCAACCAATCGATTCGCATTTGCTTATCGTCGCGCGGCCGATAAGCTTCGGGCGCGCGGCGCCCCCGTTCGGCCCCCGTTTTGCCGGGATCGAACCGGATTCCGCTGCGCGAGCGGCGATGCGTAGAATGCCCGCATGAGCCCATGGATCGCCGCCCTGCCGATGTACAACGTGACGCCGCGCCACGACGCGCTGTGGCGCGCGCTGCTGCGCGATGTGCTCGATACGTTCGCGAACGCGGGCGGCGGGCCCGCCGAAGTGGCGCTTCCCGGTGAACCCTTCGACGACCTGCATGCGCTTTGGCGGCGCGACGATCTGCTGCTGTCGCAGACCTGCGGCTATCCGTACCGGATGCTAGGCTTGCGCGATGTCGTGCGACTGATCGCGACCCCCGTGTTCGATGCGTACGGCTGCCACGGCGCGCACTACAGCAGCGTGCTGGCCGTGTCGGCGCGCGCGCATGCGGGCGGCGCGACGACGCTCGCCGCATGCCGGGGGCTGCGGGCCGCCTTCAACGATCGAGATTCGCACAGCGGGATGAACGCGCTCCGGCATGCGGTCGCGCCGCATGCGCGCGACGGACGATTCTTCGGATCGGTGGCCGCGCTCGGCTCGCATCTGAACGTGCTGCGTGCGCTGGCTTCGGCGGAGGCCGATTGCGCGGCGATCGACTGCGTGACGTTCGCGTACGTGCGCGACGCGCTGCCCGGATTGCTGGCGGACATCCGGATCATCGGGATGACGGCATCCGCACCGGGGTTGCCGTTTATCGCATCGCGGGCGCTGGCGGACACGCAGGCCGCCGCATTGCAGGATGCGCTCGACCGCGCGGTGTCGGCCGATGCGGAACGGGCGCGCGTGCTGCGGCTGAAGGGATTCGAACGGTTGTCGCCGGCCGATTACGATGCGATTGCACTGTTCGAGCAGCAGGCGGCCGCGCACGGTTATCCCGCGCTGGCCTGAGTGCGGCGCGCAGCGCGCCCGCGCCGTGCACGTTCCTCAGATCGCCATCGGTTTTCAGCGTGTCGAACGCATGCTCGCTGAGCGAGCGCGCCGCGTGGGCGTCACGGCGCGCGCCGGCATCACTCTTCGTCCATCAACCGGACCTTGACCCGCTTGCCCTTGATCTTCCCTGCATTGAGCTTGCGCAGCGCGTCGCGCGCCACGCCACGCTCGATGGCGACATAGGTCGAGAACTCGGTCACATTGATCTTGCCGATCTGCTTGCCGTCGAACCCGGCGTCGCCGGTCAGCGCGCCGAGCACGTCGCCCGGGCGGATCTTGTCCTTGCGCCCGCCGAGGATCTGCAGCGTTTCCATCGGCGGCGTCAGCACGCCGTCGTCGGCCGGCTTCAGTTCCGCGAGCGGATGCCATTCGACGTCGCGCTTCTGCGCCTGCTCGATCGCGCCCACGCGGCCCATCTCGTCCATGCTCGCGAGGCTCAGCGCCCAGCCGTCCTGATCGGCGCGGCCCGTGCGGCCGATGCGGTGCACGTGCACTTCGGGGTCGGGCGTCACGTCGACGTTGATCACCGCTTCGAGCTGCGCGATGTCGAGCCCGCGCGCGGCGACGTCGGTTGCCACCAGCACCGAGCAGCTGCGGTTCGCGAACTGGATCAGCACCTGGTCGCGTTCGCGCTGGTCGAGCTCGCCGTGCAGCGCGAGCGCGTGGAAGCCCTGCGCGTGCAGCACGTCGAGCAGGTCGCGGCACTGCTGCTTCGTGTTGCAGAACGCGATCGTGCTCACCGGCCGGTAGTGGTTCAGCAGCTGGCCCACCGCATGCAGCCGCTCGTTTTCCGTCACTTCATAGAAGCGCTGGCGGATCTTGCTGTTGTCGTGACGCTCCTCGAGCTTCACTTCCTTCGGGTTGCGCAGGAACTGCTGGCTCAGCTTCACGATGCCGTCCGGATAGGTCGCGGAGAACAGCAGCGTCTGGCGCGTGGCCGGGCACATCCGCGCGACCTTCGCGATGTCGTCGAAGAAGCCCATGTCCAGCATCCGGTCGGCTTCGTCGAGCACCAGCGTGTTCAGCGCGTCGAGCTTCAGGTTGCCGCGATCGAGGTGATCCATGATGCGGCCCGGCGTGCCGACGACGATATGCGCGCCGTGCTCGAGGCTTTGCGCCTGCGGGCGCATCGGCGTGCCGCCGCACAGCGTCAGCACCTTCACGTTCTCTTCGGCGCGCGCGAGGCGGCGCACTTCCTGCGCGACCTGGTCGGCGAGTTCGCGCGTCGGGCACAGGATCATCGCCTGCACGTCGAAGCGGCGCGCATCGAGGCGTGCCAGCAGCGCGAGCGAGAACGCGGCGGTCTTGCCGCTGCCCGTCTTCGCCTGCGCGATCAGGTCCTGGCCGGCCAGCGCGATCGGCAGGCTCGCGGCCTGGATCGGCGTCATGTCGACATAGCCGAGCTGCGCGAGGTTGGCGAGCGCGGCGGGCGTCAACGGCAGTGCGCTGAACGGTGTGGCGGTCGGCTGGGTCATTCGAGGTCTCCGAGGTAAGGCTTGCCTTCCATCTGTTCGTAGACGACGGTGCCGTCGTCGCCCTCGAAGCGTTCGAGATAGTTGCGCGCGCCGCACAGCGGGCAGCGGAACAGCAGCCCCTGGCCTTCGTCCTTGATGACGACGTCGGACTGTTCCCACTGCGTGCCGCAGCTCTGGTTTCGGCAGGTAAACAAGGTCTTTCTCCAGCAGAATTCGGTTGAGGTGGCGCCCGGGCGGGCGCGGCAACGACGGGCGGCGCTCGCGCGGTTCGGGCGCGGGCCGCATCGGGCGTCGCTTGGATTGCGTCGATGCGGATGATGGATCGGGCGGCGACGGGGTCGCGCGTGCCGCAATTCTAGCGGAAGCGAGCAGGCGAATGCGGACGATCGGCTGCGGGGGGCTGGTTGCGGGCGACCGGCTTCGGGCGACCGGCTGCGGGCGCTGCGTGCAAGGACAGCGCGCATTCAGCGCGCGTTGTTTCCGGAAAACAGGCTCCGATCGCCGCCCCAATGAAAAACGGCCGCCCCGGAGGGCGGCCGTGTCGTGCGGCGCAACGTTGCCCCGCGCTGCCGCGCGGCACCCGGACGCGTTACAGCGCCATGTCGGCCGCAGCCTTCGCCGGGCGGGCCGGCGCGTTGCCGCTGACCTGCGACGGCGTGCTGACGTCGATCTTCGGCGGCGGCGAGAGCTGCAGCACGTCGCTGGTGTACGTCCATTCCTCGACGACCTTCGCCGGGCTGTCGTTCAGCTTCGTGCCGTAGCTCGGCACGATCTGGCGGATCTTCTGCTGCCACTCGGGCGTCGCGACCTTGTCCTTGAACACCTTCTTCATCAGGCTCAGCATGATCGGCGCGGCCGTCGACGCGCCCGGCGATGCGCCGAGCAGGCCCGCGATGCTGCCGTCCTGCGACGCGACGATCTCGGTGCCGAGCTTCAGCACGCCGCCCTTCACCGGGTCGCGCTTGATGATCTGCACGCGCTGGCCGGCCTGCCACAGGCGCCAGTCTTCCTTCTTCGCGTTCGGGAAGTATTCCTTCAGTGCGTTGAAGCGGTCGTCGTCGGACAGCATCAGCTGGCCGGCGAGGTACTGGACCAGCGGGAATTCGTCCACGCCCACGCGCATCATCGGTGCGACGTTGTGCGTGTTGGTGCTCTTGAGCAGGTCGAAGTACGAACCGTTCTTCAGGAACTTGGTCGAGAACGTCGCGAACGGCCCGAACAGGATGATCTTCTTGCCGTCGATGATCCGTGTGTCGAGGTGCGGCACCGACATCGGCGGCGAGCCGACCGACGCCTTGCCGTACGCCTTCGCGAGATGCTGCTTCACGACCTCGGGGTTGTCGGTCACGAGGAACGAGCCGCCGACCGGGAACGCGCCGTAGTCCTTCGCCTCGGGGATGCCCGACGCCTGCAGCAGGTGCAGCGCGCCGCCGCCCGCGCCGATGAACACGAATTTCGCGTCGACCGATTGCGCCGGTTCATCCGAGTGCAGCTTGACCCACGTCACGTGCCACGTGCCGTCGGCATTGCGCTTGATCTCGCGCACTTCGCTCGACAGCGACAGCGTGAAGTTCGGCTGCGTCTTCAGGTAGCCGACGAACTGGCGCGTGATCTCGCCGAAGTTCACGTCGGTGCCGATCGGCGTCCACGTCGCCGCGACCTTCTGGTTGCGGTCGCGGCCTTCCATCATCAGCGGCACCCACTGCTTGATCTGGTCGTAGTCTTCCGAATACTGCATCCCGCGGAACAGCGGGCTGGCCTGCAGCGCTTCGTAGCGCTTCTTCAGGAAGCGGACGTTTTCGTCACCCCACACGAAGCTCATGTGCGGCGTCGAGTTGATGAACGAGTGCGGGTTCTTCAGCACGCCCTGCTTGACCTGCCACGCCCAGAACTGGCGCGAGATCTGGAACGACTCGTTGATCTCGATGGCCTTCGAAATGTCGATCTTGCCGTCCGCCTTTTCCGGCGTGTAGTTGAGTTCGGCGAGCGCCGAGTGGCCGGTGCCGGCGTTGTTCCAGCCGTTCGAGCTTTCCAGCGCGACGCCGTCGAGGCGCTCGACCATCGTCATCGACCAGTCAGGTTGAAGCTCGTGCAGCCAGACGCCGAGCGTCGAGCTCATGATGCCGCCGCCCACCAGCAGGACGTCGACCTTCTTCGTATCGGCGGCATGCGCGGACGACGCGGCGACGCACAGCGCGAGCGCCGACAGTATTACCCGTAACGTTTTGATCACAGCAGATCCCTTTTTCAACTTGGATGCATCGGTTTGCCAAGCCGCCCGGCGCGTGTGTCGATCGCGGCGAATCGCGTATCCGGAGATCCGGATCGCGAATCCGGAATTCCGGATCGACGCGGCGCGCCGTTGCATTTGCGCACGCGAAACCGTCGGGAAGGACACCTTCGGATCGGCTTCCTGCGGGCAGGCAAGCGCCTGCGTCACAGTGGCGCACAACGCGCCCGGGCCCTTGCGGCAAGCCTGAGCGAAAGGCGCTTCAGGCTGCGTGGAAAGAGGCTGCGCGCGACGCGTTTTGCGGGGGCGGGGTGGCAAGGGGCGCGTAATGTAACCGAACTCGTTTGCTGTGTCACAAACGAAAAATACCGTTGTTTTCGTGGGGTTTTTTGTGTGTCCGGGTTTCCGGAACAACGGTCGCGGAAAGCGGGAACGAGGGCGATGACCGAGCGGGATCGGGAGGGAATTTCGGGGGCGTCGCGTCGTGTCGCGGCGGCGGGCCGCGACACGATCGCGTGACGTCCCGTCACTTTACTTCGCGGCGCCGTTCCGGCAGAACTGGTCGTACGCTTGCGCCGAATTCGCGAAGCCCTTTTGCTTGGCGAGTTCCCACGGGCGCTCGCATTGTTGCGTTGCTTCGCACCACGAATAGCCGGCCGACGGGATGCAGCCGTGCGCATCGCGATCGCTGCCGACCATCGGCGGTGCGGCCGGCGCCGGCGATTGAGCCGGCGGCGTGGATTGCGCGGCACAGGCGCTCAGTGCCAGCGCGCAGGCCAGCGTGGCGGCCAGCGACACGGAAGGGAGGAATCGCGTCATAAAGTAGTGCTCCATGGGATGAGTTTCGGAGTTTCGGGGGGGCTTCCACGTTCGTCGCGCCGTTCAGTCGCCCGGCACCGGCACGCGCGACGAGCACTTTACCTCGCGCAACGCGACGCTCGACTGAATCGACGAACCCCCGGCCTGCTTGCGCAGCACGCGCTCGACGAATTCCGCGTACGCGTCGAGATCGGCCGCGACGACCTGCATCGCGCTCGAGAAGATGCCGGGCTTCGCGGCCTTCGCCGATTAAAGCGCGCGCGTTTGTGCGCGGTCGGCGCGACGCTCCGTGTCGTGTACGACGTGCAGCTCGCGCGTGCGGATCGGCAGCGCGCAATGCGCGTCGGCGAGCGTCTTGCGCACCTGGCGCGCGATGCGCCAGCGCATCGCCCAGAAGTTTTCGGTATGCGTCCACACACGGATGTTCGCGACGACCGTGCTGTCGTCGAAGCGCATCACCATCACGTCCGGCGCGGGATCCTGCAGCACGTCGGGATCGGCCGCGGCCAGCGCGCGCAGCGCGTCGAGCGCACGATCGATATCGTCATGCACCGACACTTCCACTTCGAGATCGAGGCGGCGGGTCGGGTTGCGCGTGTAGTTGCGGATCGAGCTGCCCCACAGCGCGCTGTTCGGCACGTATTCGCAGATGCCGTCCGGCTTCGTCAGCCGCGTCATGAACAGCCCGACCTCGTCGACGGTGCCCGCGACGCCCGTGCCGCCGTCGATATAGTCGCCGACCTTGAACGGCCGCAGCAGCAGAAGCATGATGCCGGCCGCGATGTTCTGCATCGTGCCCTGCAGCGCGAGCCCGATCGCGAGGCCGGCCGCGCCGAGCACCGCGACGATGCTCGCGGTTTCGATGCCGAGCTGCGACAGCGCGCCGACGATCGCGACGATGCGGATGCCCCAGACGGCGACGTCGCAGAGGATCGGCCGCAGCGTGTCGTCGACGCGCTCCTTGTTGGAGAGCAGACGGTTCAGCCAGTTGCCGATGCGTTTCGACAGCCACCAGCCGGCGACGAGCAGCGCCAGGCCGGCGCATAGCTTGATGGAGAGGGTGGACAGCGCGTTCCACAGGAACGTCCAGCGTTCCGGATGCAGGTGATCGAGCAACATGACGGGATTCCGGTTTGAAGACACAGTGCGCGATGCGTCGCTCGCCCGCCGCGGTCGGGCAGGCTTGCGGCTTACGCGCCGGCAGCGTTCGACTGTACACGGCGCGCAATGGTTCGCGCGAACGGTGGGGTCGAATGCCGCGTAGCCGGGGCGCCGTGCCGCGAAATCGCGATTTCGATTTAGTACTAAGCGGCTTTGCATTTAAATAAGACGTGTCCTATTCAGATGCATCGATCACGCCGATACACTCGTTTTTACGTTGCCGGGTCGCACCGATCGTTCCTCCGCGATACCCGGCTCTTTCCCGATTTTTCACTGACAGACAGCGAGTGACGACGTCATGCGGTTAGACCTGCGTTTCCGTCTCGCACGCGAGCAAGGTCAACCCGCACAGCGCGGCGTTCGCGGTTTCCCGATGCGCCGCACGCTGCTGCGCGGTGTCATCGCGGCGGCCTGCGTGGCCGGCGCACCGGGCGCAGTGGCGCACGCGTCGCACGACGACGCGCCGTTTTCGCCCGTGGTGGCCGACCTTGTCGACGTGCCCTTTTTCAATGCCGCGCGCACGACGTGGGGCGGCTTGCATGCATCGACGGCCGCGCCGCTCGACATTGCCTACGCGTCACATGCGTTGACCGTGCCAACGGCCGGCGAACGCGACGACCCGGTGGTGCGCGTCGGTGCGTGCGTGGCTTACCGCGTGCTGTGCGACGCGGCGCGCGGGGCGGTCGAACGCGCGTATGCGTCGAGGTTCGACTACGGTCTTGCGTCGGCGTTGCCCGTGACGGGCGAACAGGCTGCGTTCGAGCGGCGTCCCGTCGATCTTGCCGCCGCCGAACCGTTCGTGCTCGCGGAAGCCGATCGCGGCGCGCGTGGCGGCGCGATCGTCGGCAGCCTGCAGGCGTCGCTGGCGCACGCCGATCTGCCGGCCGGCGTTGCCGCGCAGATCACCCGCATGCTCGCCGGTCGCGTCGACCTGAAACAGCGCGGTGCGCTCGGCGACACCTTCCGCGTTGCATACGAACCCGACAGCAACGCGGCTCTGCCGGGCGGCGTGCGCGTGACGGCGCTCGAGCTTCGCTTGCGCGGCCAGCACTTCGCGGGCGTATGGTTTGCGCCCGATGCTCGTTCGCCGGGCGCCTATTACGACCTCGACGGCGTGCCGCTCGCCGGCGTGCGGTTTGCGATGCCGGTCAGCGCAAACCGCATCAGCTCGCATTTCGGTGCGCGCGTGCATCCGGTGACCGGCGCGCGTCACGTGCATTCCGGCGTCGATCTCGCCGCGCCGGCCGGGCGTGCGGTTCATGCGTCGGAGCGCGGCGTCGTGACGTTCATCGGCACCGAGCCACGCGGCTACGGCAAGTACGTGGTGATCCGCCATGACGGCGGCTATGCGTCGTACTACGCGCACCTTTCGGCATTCGAGCCGTCGCTGCGAACCGGTGCGCGGGTCGCAAGCGGCCAGCGTATCGGCGCGGTCGGCAGCACGGGTACGGCCACGGGGCCGCATCTGCACTTCGAGGTCCGGCGGCACGATCGCCTCGTCGATCCGGTCGCGCTGGTGCAGGCGGGCAAGACGGCGAAGCTGAGCGGTGAACGGCGCGTGGCGTTCAACCGCGCGGTGCTCGATGTGCGCATGCGCCTGGCGTCGGCTGCGTGGTCGCAACCGGTGGCGATGTCGAATCCTGCCGGATCGCGGGCCGGTTGACGGTTGGCGCGGTGCCACCGCCCGCGGCGGGCGGCATCGTTGCATGCGCACGTCGATGTGCGCGCCGGCAGGGTCGAATTGCCGGTGATCGTGCGAAGCAGCATGGTGGCGCAGCCCCCTGAAATACGGGGCAATGACCCTCACTTCACGCGCAGCGCATCAGCCATGGAAGTCGACGAAAATTTCCATGCTCGTGCAGACGAGCACATCGAGCTATCGAACGAGCAGCTTCAAAAAGCGCCGAGTCGCGGCAAAGTCAGCGCATCGATGATGTATGCGACCGCACGATTCAACGCATGGCTCAGCGCATCCGGCCATGAGTCCGGTGCGGACATGGCCGCGACGCGGGAAGAAACGGTCCGGTATTTCTGCGATGAATACAGGAAGGCACTGGAACTTCACCTCGACGAATACATCGACAATTTCCATCGTTACATGCGGCCGAACTGACGGTGTCGGGGCTGTCGCGCGTGGCGGAGGAGACGGGCACGCGCGTTGAAATGAATCGCCACGCCGGGCGGCGTGGCGAGGGGCGCTGCGTGACGCTGCTTAACCCAGCGGCCAGTTCAGGAACACGATGCCGTCGTTGTAGTCGTCATCGGTGCCGTCTTCCGAGCCGACGATCCCGAAGTACGTCTTCTTGAAGAGATCGACCTGCCGCGAGCCGAGCCGCGACGGCTTGCCGTTCGCCATCACGATCACGCGCACGCGTCCCTTGCCGGAGTCGAGCACCTTGGTGCCGAGGTTCTGGTCCTGCATGCCGGCGCCCTTGAACGTGGCGACCGGTTTCGGGTTGTCGTCGACGTAGATGTCGATCGTCTGGTCGTTCGCCGCGTTGGTGAGCGCGGTGACGCCGAACTTGATGTTCGGCGGCAGGTTGAACGTGCCGTCGCGCTCGCCGCCGCCGCCGATCGTGCCGCTACCCGTGCCACCCGGGTTGCCGCCCGCTCCGGTTTCGCCGCTTCCGCTGCCGGGCGACGACGATTGCGCGGCCGTGTCCCCGATCGCGGACAGGCTCGCGTACGAGTCGATATGCATCGCGCTGCCGCGCACGCTTTTCCACTGGCCCTTCACGAACGTGACGCCGGCGCCGACGTCGATCGTCGCGACGAGCGTGAACGGCATGCGCCCGGTGGATTCGGGCACCTTCGACGAATACGTGAAGCAGCCGTCCGCGACGACGCCCTTGTCGGTCGCGATCGCGAAATAGATGCCGGGGAAGTTGTTGCCGGTCGCGTACGGCGTCGGCACGTTGAGGATGACCTGCAGTTTCCCGTTTCGAATCTCTGCCTTGGCGATGTCGATGTACAGGCCCGGGATGTCGACGTAGGTTTCCGATGTCGCGACCGGTGCACTGATGATCGAAGCCGAAAGGAGGGGCATGGATGTCTCCGTTGGTAGGTCGGGTTTAGACGCAAAAAGGGGGCCGCTGAATGCGGCGCGTCACCGCCGGCCGGCCCGCAGGCGGCCGGTGGTGGTCGGTCGTCACGCGCGTGTCAGGTCAGCCGATCGGCCACTGGAGCACGACGATGCCGTCGTTGTAGTCGCTGTCGTGGCCGTCTTCCGACACGACGATCCCGAAATTGACCGCGTACGGCGAGCCGTCCGATTTCTTGCCGGTGATCGGCGCGAGGCGCGCATCGGTGGCCGACGGCTTGCCGTTCACCGACACTTCGAAGCGGATCTTGCCGTTGCCGGAATTCAGCGTCGCTTCACGCGTGCCGTCGCGCGTGGTCAGCTTGTAATAAGCGGCGGGTTCCTTGCTGTCGCCGATGAACAGCTTGATGTGCTGCTGCTCGGCGGCATTCGCGAAGAAAATCGCGCGGAAATCGGTATTCGGCGGAATCGAAAACTCGCCGGCGCGATTGGATGACGTTTGAAAATCGGCCATGCTTTCCTCCTGAGGAATGATGGGTAAGGCTTCAAACCGTGTCGCGCAAACGTTTGCCGTTTGAAATGCGACATACCGAGCATGCCGAAAAATAAATCAGAAAATATTCGTCGGGGAATGGCTATTGTTCAGTAAATCGAAAATGGAGGTTAATCGATTTATTGAAATGTATTTAATGGGTGGTGTTTCGATATATTCAGGAAATTATATCGGCGGGTGTGTCGATTTTCTGAATGATGCGCGATGGCACAGACGGGGCGGGAGGTGGGAGCAATCGGGCTTGGGCGCGGGCGCTCGGCGTTCGCATATGGCAGCGTTGGTTTCAACATCAGCATCTCGGTCGTGGCCGCGCCCACCGGCCACCACCGAACGCCCGCACCGAAACCCGATCGCGACAGGGAAGGGGGTGCGGCAACCGGCGAAGTACGTTGACCAACTCACTCCGAACGTGAACAGGGGCCTCACCGGCGCCGCACCCATGAAGCATATCGACGCGGCGCCGCGTCGCCTATCGGACTGGACTGATTCTGAGCGATCAAATTCGACGCCATTGGCGCTCGGCCAGTTGACAGCCCCCATTCCCCTGTGATCTGATTTCGGCCATGCAAGCCGCCCAGCCCCTCTTCTCGCTACGACTACCAGCCCGTTTCTCCGGGCTGGGTCTGCGGCTGCGCGCTTTCCATCTGCTTCTTTCCTGAAGCGCCAGATTTCCCCCGCATCACCGACCTGGCCCCGGTTGTCGACCGGCGCCTGAGTTCGTCCTTCTTCCGAATCGTTCCGCTCCGTCCCGGTCGCTCAACCGCCAAGGCTGTCGTTCGCCGTACCGCTTTGCCGTTGTGCCGTTTTCTACCGTTTTCATCGCTGCGCGCGCAGCCTGCCCTCACGACCGATGGCCAGCGCGCGGCGCTTTCCCGACAAACCGACCGAGGACCGAACATCATGATGCTGAAGAACCCCGCGACGAAGTACCGACCGTTCACGCCCGTCAACCTGCCGAACCGCACGTGGCCGACGCGCACGATCACGCAAGCGCCGATCTGGATGAGCACCGACCTGCGCGACGGCAACCAGTCGTTGTTCGAGCCGATGGACGCGGCGCGCAAGATGCGGATGTTCAAGATGCTGGTCGCGATCGGCTTCAAGGAGATCGAGGTCGCATTCCCGTCGGCGTCGGAGACCGACTTCAACTTCGTGCGCGAGCTGATCGAAGGCGGCCACATTCCCGACGACGTGACGATCGAGGTGCTCACGCAGGCGCGCGACGACCTGATCGAGCGCACCTTCGACTCGCTGCGCGGCGCGAAGCGCGCGATCGTGCACCTGTACAACGCGACCGCGCCGGAATTCCGCAAGATCGTGTTCGGCCTCGACCGCGATGGCGTGAAGGCGCTCGCGGTGAACGCCGCGCGCACGATCAAGCGCTTCGCCGATGCCGCGACCGACACGCATTTCACGCTGCAATACAGCCCCGAAACCTTCACGGCGACCGAGCTCGATTTCGCGAAGGAAGTCTGCGACGCCGTGTTCGACGTCTGGCAGCCGACGCCGGAGCACAAGGCGATCGTGAACCTGCCGGCCACCGTGGAAGTCGGCACGCCGAACTTCTACGCGGACCAGATCGAATGGATGCACCGCAACCTCGCGCGCCGCGATGCGCTGATCGTGTCCGTGCATCCGCACAACGACCGCGGCACTGCCGTTGCAGCGGCCGAGCTCGCGGTGATGGCGGGCGCCGACCGGATCGAGGGCTGCCTGTTCGGCAACGGCGAACGCACCGGTAACGTCGACCTCGTTACGCTCGCGCTGAACCTCTATTCGCAGGGTGTCGATCCGGGCCTCGATTTCTCGCAGATCAACGAAGTCGCGCGCATGGCCGAGGAATGCACGCAGTTGCCGATCCATCCGCGCCATCCGTATGTCGGCGACCTGGTGTTCACCGCGTTCTCCGGCTCGCACCAGGATGCGATCAAGAAGGGCTTCGCGGTGCAGCGTCCCGATGCCGTGTGGGAAATGCCGTACCTGCCGATCGATCCGAGCGATGTCGGCCGCACGTACGACTCGATCATTCGCGTGAACAGCCAGTCGGGCAAGGGCGGTATCGCGTACCTGCTCGAGCAGAGCTATGGCGTCGTGCTGCCGCGCCGCCTGCAGGTCGACTTCAGCGCGGCCGTGCAGCGCCTGACCGACGACAGCGGGCTCGAAGTGACGAGCGCGCAGATCTGGTCGCTGTTCCAGCAGGAATACGTGGAAGGCGATGCGCCGCTGCGTTATGTCGGCCACGAGCTGACCGAGCGCGACGGCCGCGAGACGATCGTGCTGACCGCCGATGTGCACGGCGAGCGCCGCGTGCTGCGCGGCGAAGGCAATGGCCCGCTCGACGCGCTGATGCACGCGTTGCGTACGCCGCTGCGGATCCAGCACTACGAGGAGCGCGCGTTGTCGCAAGGCGCGGATGCGAAGGCGATCGCGATCGCGGAACTGTCCGGCGCGGGCGTGCGCGGCAGCGCGTTCGGCGTCGGCATCGATGCGAACCTGACGACCGCGTCGATTCGCGCGGTGATCAGCGGCATCAACCGCGCGTATGCGCGCGCGGACGAAGCGGCGCAGGCGACGTTTTTTGGTGTTCAGCCGGCGGTGAAGGCGGTCGCGTAACGGGCGGCCTGGCGGCCGCGCCGGCCAGGTCCGGCGCGGCCGTGTCGTCGTCCGTGCGGTGGCTGCCGCACGAGCCCGCGCGCGACGATCGTGCTCGGTTTCGCGCTCGTCGCGGCAGGCTGCCTGATGAACATCCACCTGAGCGCCGACGCCGCATCGAATGTGATCGTGCCGTCGCTCGTCGTGCGGGGGATCGGGCAGTCGCTGGTCGTGATCGCGCTGTCGGTGATGGCCGTCGGCGGAATCGAGAAGGCGCAGCTCGATTCGGCATCAGGCGTGTTCAACATGGTGCGCAACGTTGGCGGCGCGATCGGCATCGCGGTGGCGAGCCAGATCGTCGTCGAGCGGCAGAAGCTGCACGCGATGCGGATCGGCGAGGTCGTTTCGCCGTTATCGGCAGCCTTTCAGGAACGCATGACGATGCTGGCGCGGCTGCTGTCGCGCGTGCACGTGCCGCGTGCCGATGCGTTGCCGGGTTCGTCGACGGGCGGCGCGCACGAGCTGGCCCTCGCGCTCGTGAACCAGCGTGTGATGCGCGAGGCGCTGCTGATGGCGTACAGCGTTACGTTCCTGATCGCGGGTGTCGCCATGGCGGGGTGTACGGCGGCTGCGTTCGTATTGAAGGGGAAGAAGAAAGCGTGATGGGGACGGACGCCCGACAGTGAAGCCTGACATAGCTGACAGGCGATGACTTCCCGCAATGGGCGTATCGTGCATGCGTCGCGCGCGAGGTCGTTCTCCCGCGCCCATCACGATGAGGAGTGTGGCATGACGAAGGATGATTCTCTGAGGGGACAGATCAAGGAGCAGGCCCAGGCCGCGGATCGTCACAACCTGGCGCGGCCGGCCGCGAACGGCGCGCTGTGGGCGCGCGGCCTCACGACGCAACGGGTTGCCGACCTGTTCAAGACCCTGCAAGGGTTGCCGGGGCACTGGATGCAGTTGCAGAACGAGGTCAACGCCGGGAACCGCTATTTTTATGGCGTGCAGAACGGCAGCGTGACGACCGACGAAGGGAAGGCGCTGATCCGCTGGATCGCCAATGCGGTCGTGAGCGCCGCCGGGAATGCGCAGTTCGACTTCCCGCTGCAGCAACTGCGTTTCACCGCCGACATGGGCTGGCTGAAGCTCCAGCGTGTGCAAGGGCGCGTGATGGTGTTTTCGCAGCCCTGACCGTCAGTTCCGGGGCGGTGCCGGAACCCGGGGCGGTCGGTACGTTGCCGGTGTATCGAGGGTGATCGCGGAGAGCCGGTACGTTGCTCCCGCTCGCCTGTGACGGGCCTTCGGCGGCGGCCGGGCCCGGCCGTCACACACACTCCGTTTCGTTCATTCCGCCGGCCGTCAGACCGACACCGTGATGCCGGCCGCACGCGGTGGCCCCGCAGGCCGCACCACGATTTCCACATGCTGGCCCAACGACGCCAGCGTCTGCATCAGCCGTTCCAGCGAAACGTTCCGGAGCCTTTCGCGTTGCTCGGGCGTGACGGCGCGGCGCCGCTGTCCTTCGGACGGCGCGCGTTACTGGCCGAAGCGGTCCGCCACGGCATCCTTCAGCCGCGCGGCGGTGATCTCGCCCATGTGCGATTCGACGAGATTGCCGTTTGCGTCGAAGAAGAGCGTCGTCGGCAGCCCGCGCGAACCGTAGGTCTGCATCGCGTGCAGCGTGCGATCGAGCAGCACGTGATCGAACCGCAGTCCCTTCTGTTCGAGGAACGCGCGTACCGCTTGTGCGTCTTCGCCCTGGTTGACCATCAGCACCGTCATCCCGGGATGATCCTGCTGCGCTTGCGCGAGGATCGGCATTTCGCGTTGGCACGGCGGGCACCATGTCGCCCACAGGTTCACGACGACGGGCTTGCCCGCGAAGCGCTGCACCGGTACCGGCGTGGCGTCGAGCGCTTCGAGCCGCAACGCGGCAAGCGGCGGCGCGCTGTGCTGCAACGTGGCGAGCGTGCCTTGTGCGATACCCCATGCGGCAACGCCCGCGAGCATGCCGGCCATCACCGGGCGACGCAGCGCGCGCAGGCGGCGCAGGCGCCAGCCCGCGAACACGATCGCGGCCGCGAGGCCGATGCGCCAGTCGAAGCCGCCGTCGCCGAGCGCGATGATCGAGCGCGGTGCGGCCGCGTACTCGTGCCACCACTGCGCGACGTAGCCGATACGCGCGGCGAGCAGGCCGAGCAGCAGCGTGTCGAGGATCAGGCTCGATGCGGTCTTGTGGTGTCCATCGGGCGGGCGGCGCTGGATGAGGCGCGCGACGAGCCACGCGAGCAGCGCGGCGACGGCTACCGCGACGACGCGGATCGAGAAGGGACCAATGCTCAGCATGAAGAAGGATGGGGTGCGAACGAGCGGGGCTGGAGACGGGATTGTCCGCCACGGCGACGAAGCCGTCGACGGTCGTGTCGGCGATTCGACAGGTCGCCGCGGATGGGGGTTCCCGCCGAGAACGTAACGGCTCGTTGCGAATTCGACGGAAGGGGCAGGTTCAGGACGCCTTGATTTTCAGGCGCGCAGGCGGCACATCAGACCGGCCCGATGGTCAGCGGAGTTCAGCGGCGGTCAGCGGAATCGCGTTCATCGACACGACACGGGCCGGATATGCGCTTTGTCTTCGCAGCGGCGAGCGCGGAGATTGACGCCCGACGGGCCTTGCATGCGGGGCCCGCCGGGCGTCGGCGATTACAGATTGCCCGACGGGGCTTGTGCTGCGTTCGCTTGCTGCGCGTCGGCCGCCGGTTCGAGCGTCGTCAGCGTCTTCTCGGTGAACTTCTCGTACAGCCAGTTCAGGCGCGTATCGTCCATGCCGCCGGCGAGGCCGCCGAGCGCATACGAAGCCGATACCTTGAAGCGGTCGATCTGATGATTGTCGGCGTCGGTGAGCGTCACGGTGCCGTCGACGTGATCGTTGCCGGCCATGAAGCCGAACATCACTGCCGAGAAGCTCGAGCGCACGCGGATGCCGTTGACTTCGATGTTCAGGTGCATCGCATCGGTCGAACCGGCCGTTGCCAGCAACTTGCGTGCGGCCAGTGCGCTTTCGATTTTCCCTTTCAGGTTCTCGGGGCTGAATTTCAGATTGTCTTTCAGCGCTTCTTGCGCGGCTTTGTCGAGCGTGACCTGAACGATCACGGGTTTCGAGCCGAATTTGGGCGTCGATGCAGTTGCGATGGCCCCCGGCTGATCGCTGGCGTCGCGTGTCACGCTGCTCGCGCAGCCCGACAGGAAGCCGATCGTCACCAATGCCAGAGCGGCATGACGGAATACAGATTTCATGATTTGGTCTTTTGGGTTTGGGTTATTTGAGATGGCTCTGAGGCCGGGCGGAAATCTAACACCGGGCGAATCAATTCAAAAGGTCGAATAGATCGACAATCGATTCGGGATTTATTGATCGCGATGTCGTACGCGAATGGAATGCCGGTTGACCGCGTTGCGAGCGCGTGGGGGGACTGGCGATCGGGCGTGACTGCCGTGGGGCTGATTATTGCGGACGATCACTGTCCGTTGCCGGACCCCGCATCGCCGAGCCGATACGCGGTGAAGAACTCGTACCAAGGCGACCCTTCCCCAACCGGCACGTTGAGCGCGGCCGTCCGCCGCTTCAACACGCCGAACACGTCGTTGATCCGCGCTGTCTGCCCCGCATCGTTGAACGGATAGGGCCGCGCCCGGCCGGCCGCGAATGCGCCATACGCAATCGCAAGCAGGCGCGCGCTGTCGTCAGTCGACGCGATCGAGCCGTTGATCATTTCGGCGAAGCGCGGCCGGTCTTCGGCGCGCGATCCGGACAGGCACAGGAACACGATCGCCGATAGTTCGTGCAGATCCTTCACCCGCAGCAGCTCCGGCAGCCGCGCGACGATCCGCTCGACCGGTTCATCGCGCAGTGCGTCGCCGAAGTCGAGCACGGCGGTCATCGGATTCGTGTCCGCCTTCAGGCGATCGAGCGCCGACGATGTGGCCGACGCGCTCGCTCCGCCGGGCGACGCTGCCGGAGCAGCCCGCAACGCATCGGCCACCTGCTGCGTCCATTCCGGAAAGATCATCCGCACGTTGCCGAACTGTTCGCCGCCTTCCGCCGCCGGATTCCAGCGATACACGATCGTGCCGCCGCGAATGAACGGCGAATACAGGTGCTCGGGCGTTTGGGGCAGCGGCCGCCGGTTGATCGGCAGCCAGGCGAGCGTCAGCCAGTCGTAGCGGCCGGTGGCGGGCACGGCAGGGCTCGAGCTCGCGACGACCTGCCACGTGCCGCGATTCGCATAGCGGCGCCGCGCGTCGGGTACCGGGACGGTCTGGCCTTTCGCGGTGTCGAAGTATGTCGTGCCGGTCACGTTCGCGCCGCTGTCCGCGGCCGGCGTGATGATGGAGATGACCCACGACGCGCCGTCCGCCGAACGATAGTCGGACGGCTTCAGCGTGGCGACGTCGTGCACCATGCGCGTTTCCGCCGCGACGGGGCTGGGCGGGAGATTGGCGGGCGCGGCCAGGATGCTCGGCATGGGATTTCCTCGGAATCGGGGGCGCATCGCCGCGCGGGGACGACGCGCGGTGGCGCGGATTGTTTTATGTCACTGTAGAACGTCGCCGCCGGAAACGGAAACCGGCTGCGCGATGCTCCCGCTCACGCGTGCCGCTGTTTTTGTGGATCGAGGCGCGGGCGGCGGGTTGAGCGGGTCGCCGGGGGACACAAAAATCGACCGAAAGGAGGATCGTGTATCCCCGGGGTGACAAGGTTTGCCGAAGCGGCTGTTCCGGAAGCGATCATGGCCTTCAATCGGGCCGGGCAATCCACGAGATGGCACTTGCCCGCGCGTCGCCGTTCAGCTCAGCGCGACAACTCTTTCCGGTAGAGCACGGCTCCCGGCTTTTCCGCGACGGTGTCGTAGAGCCGCATCGCCGTGTGATTCGTTTCGTGCGTCTGCCAGTACACGCGTTCGGCGCGATGCGCACGCGCGGTGTCGTACACGGCTTCGATCAGCGCGCGGCCGACGCCCTTGCCGCGCTCGCTGCCGAGCGTGAACAGGTCCTGCAGGTAACAGGTCGGCCCGGCGAGCGTCGTGCTGCGGTGATACAGGAAATGCACGAGCCCGACGAGCCGGCCGGCGCGTTCGGCGACGAGCGCATGCACGGGTTCGTAGACGTCGAAGAAGCGCGACCACGTGAGCTGCGTGATGCGCAGCGGCAGAGCGGTATCGTCGAAGCGGCCGTAGAACCGGTTATAGCCGTCCCATAGCGGCAGCCACTGGTCGTAGTCGTCTTCCGTGACCGCGCGTACGGTCAGTCCGGTGTCGTTGGCGTTCATGTTGGCGGACCTGTCGAGGAGAAGTGCGCGCGCCGCCGGTCCGGCAGGCGCGTCGCAGGTCTCTACGATAGGAAGTCCGCGGCCCCATGGGTAGGCCCATGACGACGGCTTTTCTTGGTGCCACGATTCGCACGATTCTTGTGGGGTTGGCTGACCGTCAGCCGGCCTAAGGCGACCCGGCCGCCTTCGCCGGCCGTCGGCGCTTACCCGCGCAGCGGCGGATTGAGTTGCGCGAACGCCTGCTGGCGGCGATACGGGAAGTACGGATACGGTGCTTCCACCGCGCTCGCCGCGTCGAGTTTCGCGACCTGCGCATCGGTCAGTGCCCAGCCGGCCGCGCCGAGGTTCTGCCGCAGCTGTTCCTCGTTGCGCGCGCCGATGATCACCGACGACACGGTCGGGCGCTGCAGCAGCCAGTTCAGCGCGATCTGCGGTACGGTCTTGCCGGTTTCCTCGGCGATCGCGTCGAGCGCATCGACCACGTCGTACAGGTGTGCGTCGTCGACCGGCGGCCCGAAGCGGGCCGTTTCATGCAGGCGGCTGCCTTCGGGCAGCGGCGCGTTGCGCCGGATCTTGCCGGTGAGCCGGCCCCAGCCGAGCGGGCTCCAGACGAGCGCGCCGAGCCCCTGGTCGGCGCCGAGCGGCATCAGGTCCCATTCGTAATCGCGGCCGACGAGCGAGTAGTAGACCTGGTTCGCCACGTAACGCGACCAGCCGTGCCGATCCGCCACCGCCAGCGATTTCATGATCTGCCACCCCGCGAAGTTCGACACGCCGATGTAGCGCAGCTTGCCCGCGCGCACGAGATCGTCGAGCGTCGACATCACTTCCTCGACCGGCGTGCTTGCGTCGAACGCGTGGAGTTGCAGCAGGTCGATGTAGTCGGTGCCGAGGCGGCGCAGCGCGTGGTCGACGGCGCGCACCAGCCGCGCGCGCGATGTGCCCGCGTCGTTCGGGCCGGCGCCGGTCGGCAGGCCCGTCTTCGTCGAGATCAGCACCTGGTCGCGACGCCCCTTGATAGCGGCGCCGAGCACGCGCTCGGATTCGCCGTCCGAATACACGTCGGCCGTGTCGAACAGGTTGACGCCGGCTTCGAGGCAGATGTCGATCAGGCGGCGCGCTTCGTCGACGCCCGTGTTGCCCCATGCGCCGAACAGCGGGCCGGTGCCGCCGAACGTGCCGGCGCCGAAGCTCAGGGCGGGAACCTTGAGGCCGGAGCGGCCGAGGGTGCGGTATTCCATGGCGGGTTTCCTTTGGGTAATCGAAGTGTCGAGGGGTGCCGCGTGGCCAGGGGTCGCCACACTGTATCGCTTGTGGATATTCCGGATAATTGGGCAGACTTCGAAAATATCGTTCGGAGGAGGCGAATAATGCTGCTCGATAATCTCGCGCTGTTCCTGCGCATCGTGGAGAAAGGCGGGCTGGCCGCGGCGGGCCGAGAGTTCGGGCTGTCGCCGGCCACGGTGTCCGAGCGGCTGACCGCGCTCGAGCGCCACTACGGCGCGGCGTTGCTCACGCGCACGACGCGCGCGATCAGCCTGACCGACGAAGGCCGCATGCTCGTCGACGGCGCGCGGCGCCTGCTGGCGGAGGCCGATGAACTCGAAAGCCGCGTGCGGCTGGGGGTGCAGTCGCTGTCGGGGCCCGTGCGCCTGAGCGCGCCGGCCGATCTCGGGCGCGAGCGCGTGGTGCCGGTCGTCGACGCGTTCCTCGCCGAGCATCCGGGCGTCACGGTCGACCTGCATCTCGGCGACGGTTACGTCGATGTCGTCGGGCAGGGGCTCGATTTCGCGATCCGGCGCGGCACACTCGCCGACAGTTCGCTGCGCATCCGTTCGCTCGGCCGGGCGCGGCGCGTGGTGTGCGCGTCGCCCGCGTATCTCGCGGCGCACGGCACGCCGCAGCATCCGGACGAACTTGCCGCGCACGACTGCATCGTGATGCGCTTCGGGCCGGACCTGTATGCCGAATGGCCGTTCAGCATCGATGGCGAACCCCGGCGCGTGACGGTGCGCGGCCGGCGTGTGGCCAACGATGGCGCACTCGTGCGCGCATGGTGCGTCGCGGGGCACGGCGTCGCGCTGAAGTCGCTGGTCGACGTCGAGCAGGATCTGGCGTCCGGCGCGCTCGTCGAAGTCCTGCGCGCGTTCTCGCCGGGCGACGTCGATTTGCAGATCGTCTACCCGGGCAACGCCGTGCAACCGCGGCGCGTGCGTGCGCTGATCGACAGGTTGACGCAGGCGCTGGGCGAGGGGTAACGGGCAGGTTCATGCGGTCTGCCGGGCGTGGCGGCGCGTGTCTCGCCACGATCGTATCGGAGGCCGGCGTGACGATCCGGGGGCGCGATGCCGCCAGTTGAAACCGGCGTTCGCTCGATTGCACACATTTCGTCATTTAGCTAATATGCGAAACGTTAAGTGAAACCGAACCCATGGACGACGTCACCCGCATCAGCGCACTGGCCAACGAAAGCCGCCTGGCCGTGATGCGCTGGCTCAAGCAGCCACACGAGCATTTCCCGCCGCAGCCGCACGGCGATTTCGACGAGCTCGGCGTGTGCTGCACGTACATCACCGAGAAGCTCGGCATCGCGCCGGCCACGACCACGCGCCACATGCGCATCCTCGCGGATGCCGGGCTCGTGCAGGCGACCCGCGCCGGCAAGTTCACGTACTACAAGCGAATCGACGGCGCGCTGCAGCAACTCGGCCGCGATCTTTTGCAACTCTGACTCCCACGAAGGCAACCGACATGGACGAACTTGCATTGCTGGCCGACGCCGACCGGCGCGCGCACGCGTATCTGGCCGCGACGAACGAGCGGCGCGCGTTTCCCGACGAGGCTGCATTGGCCGGCCTTGCGGCGTTCGACGAGCCGCTGCCCGATACGGGCCGCGCGGCCGACGACGTCCTGCGTCTGCTCGACGAGCGCGGCACGCCCGCGACCGTCGCGTCGAACGGACCGAACTACTTCGGCTTCGTGATCGGCGCCGCGCTGCCGGCCGCGGCGGCGGCCGAGCGCTTGATGCTCGCGTGGGACCAGTGCGCGTCGTCGTATGCGAATTCACCGGTGGCCGCGACGATCGAGCGCCAGGCCGCGCGCTGGGTGGTCGACGTGCTCGGGTTGCCCGAGGGGAGCGCGGTCGGCTTCGGCACCAGCGCGACGGCCTGCACGCTCGTCGCGCTGGTGGCCGCGCGGCGCGCGCTGCTCGCGCGCAAGGGCTGGGACGTCGACGAGGACGGCCTGACCGGCGCGCCCGAGGTGAAGGTCGTGATCTCCGAACTCGCGCACATCACGGTGAAGAAGGCGCTGCGCGTGCTCGGTTTCGGGATGAAGCGCCTCGTCGTCGCGCCGGTCGACCTGCACGGCCGCATCGACCCGGCGCAGATGCCGCCGCTCGACGACATGACGATCCTCTGCGTACAGGCCGGCGAAGTGAACACCGGCGAGTTCGACCCGTTCGCGGCGCTGATTCCGCCTGCGAAGGCGGCCGGCGCATGGGTGCACGTCGACGGCGCGTTCGGCCTGTGGGCGCGTGCGTCGTCGAAGCGCGCGCTGACGGAAGGCATCGACGGCGCGGACAGCTGGACCACCGACGGCCACAAGTGGCTCAACACGCCGTACGATGGCGCGATGGTGATCTGCCGCGACGCGGCCGCGCTTGCGACCGCGATGAACAGCGACGCCGTCTACCTGAGCGGCGCGCAGGACGCGCAGAAGAACCTGAACCTCGAATTCTCGCGACGCGCGCGCGGCATCCCCGTGTGGGCCGCACTGCGTTCACTCGGCCGCGCCGGCGTGGCCACGATGGTCGAGCAGCATTGCGCGCAGGCGGCGCGGGTCGCGGACGGGCTGCGCGCCGCCGGCTACGACGTGCTGAACCGCGTCGTGCTGAACCAGGTGCTGGTGCGCGCCGGCACCGACGATGAAACGGCTGCGATCCTCAAGGCTGCGCAGGCATCGGGCGACGTGTGGTTCGGCGCGACGGTGTGGCAAGGGCGGCCGGCGTTCCGGATCAGCGTGTCGTCGTGGCGTACCGAAGACGCGCATATCGATCGTCTCGTGGCATTGCTGACGGCGTTGCGCGGCGTGCACGTGCGTTGAGCGGCGACAACGCGGCGGCGCGCGCGGAGGTTCACTCCGTCACGCGCGGCGCGTTTCGCGTATGCGCCGGATAGGCCGCATCGTCAGCGCACCGAGTCGGGAAACGCGTGCATCGAGAACGCGAACGCGGCTTCCGCCGGCGCCTCGATCTCCGCTTCCCCGCCCTCCAGATGACCGTCGAGATCGCCGCGATCGTCGAGCACGGTCATGCGTTCGACGCCGATGCGCGCCTGCCGCGATGGTGTTCGTGCCGTGCAAGGCCGGCTTGAGCCACAACGAAGCGGAAAATATCGATCCGGTGCCCCTCGCGCAAGGCGCGTCGGTGCCGGCGAACCTGCTGGCCGATTGCGCGCGTTAGCCGCGCGCGATGGCGGGGCTCGCAATGCCTCTGCAAGCGTGAAATAACGGACAATGGCCGCTGCGCGCGCCACGCCGGCGCAGCGTTCAACCGAAGCATTCACGCTTGCGAGAACCCCATGTCGACTCCCTTTCCCCGGGAACTGCTGAAGGCCGCCGATATCGCGAAGATGGAGCCGGTGCGCGCGGTGCATTCGCTGAATCCCAATGCCGTTCGCCTCAAGCGACAACTCAGCGACCTGACCGGCCTGACGCAATTCGGCGTTCACCTGCTCACGCTGATGCCCGGACACGAATCGGCCGAGTATCACCGCCACCTGTACGAAGAAGAGTTCGTGTACGTGCTGTCCGGCACCGGCGTGGTCACGATCGGCGAGCGCACCGAGGCAATCGGGCCCGGCGATTTCCTGGGCTTTCCGCGCGGCGGTGAAGCGCATACGGTGCAGAACACCGGCGATACGCCGCTGGAGCTGCTCGTCGGCGGGCAGCGGCTCGAACACGATGTCTGCGAATATCCGCGAATCGGCAAGCGGCTCCATGTCGCGGGCGAACTCGAAGACTATGTCGATCTGCCGAAGCGGCCTTGATCGCCAAAGTAGTCGCCCATCACCTTGTTGATCTCGGCGACGTTGCGCTCGCCCGCGCGGCCAAGCGCCTTCATCGGCAAGACGACCTCGCTGTCGCCGGCGAGGCGATACACGATGTGCGTGCCGCGCCGCTCGGTATCGACGAGGCGCGCGCGCCGCAGGATCGGCAGGTGCCGCGACGTGTTCGCGAACGTCATCCCCGGCAGCGCTGTCGGTTCCTCGACCGAACGCTCACGCTGTGCGGGGTGCTCCAGCAATTCGCGCCGGTTCGGACGGCCGGGCGCCTGCGCGAGCTCGGCCATGCGATTGGCGCGTTGTCGGCCGGCCTGATGGCCGACCGCTTCGGCTTCGCCGCCGCGACGTTCGCGTCAGGGGGCGTTGTCGCGATTATGATGCGGGAACGCTACTGACAGGGTTCCCCGATATGGACGCGCCGCTTCCGCCGATCTCCGTTCCGATTCCCGAAACGGAACCTGAAGCCGAGACCGAAACCGTTGCCGAGCCGCGCGCGTCGCGGCTGCATCGGCCGGTCGCGCTCGTCACCGGTTCGACGTCGGGGATCGGCGCGGCGGTTGCGCGCCGGCTGGCGGCGGACGGCCATGCGGTCATCCTGCATTCGCGCCGCTCGGCCGACGTGGGGCGCGCGATGGCGCGCGAACTCGGCGCGGCCTATGTGCAGGCCGATCTCGCCGACGACGCCGAGCGCGTGCGTTTGATCCGCGAAGCCGTTGCCGTGCACGGGCGGCTCGACGTGCTCGTCAACAACGCGGGCGTCAGCCGTGTGATTCCGCATGACGACCTCGCCGCGGCGACCCCCGACGTGTGGCGCGAGATGCACGAGATCAACGTGATCGCACCGTTTCGGCTCGTCGCCGAGGCGGAGGCCGCGCTGCGCGAGGCGGCGTCGCACGGGCGGGCCGGGTGCGTGGTGAACATCAGCTCGCATGCGGGCGTGCGGCCGAAAGGCGCGTCGATTCCGTATGCGGCGGCGAAGGCCGCGCTGAATCACACGACGCGGCTGCTCGCGCGCACGCTTGCACCGGCGATTCGCGTCAATGCGGTCGCGCCGGGGCTCGTCGATACGCCGCTTACGGCCGACTGGACGGACGCGCAGCAGCTCTGGCGCGAGCGCGCGCCGATGCGCCGCGCGGCGACGCCGGACGACATCGCGCAGACGGTTGCGATGCTTGTTGCGTCCGACTACGTGACGGGCGAGATCGTGATGCTCGACGGGGGAATGAATCTGACGTGATGCGGTGAAGCAGCCGCGCATCCGCGCGCAGGGGGCACGCACGCGATTACCGCGGCCGCTTGCTTGCCGGATCAAGCGATCAACCGAGGCGTGATCGCAGTTGCGCGAGCGCCTGGTCGTGCGTGCGCTCGAACTTCAGCGGCGTGACGGCGACATACCCTTCACCCAGCGCGACCGTCTCCGAATCCGCATCGTCGTCGCGCGGCGCGCGTGCGAGCTTCAGCCAGTGATACTCGAAGTCGCGCGGGTCGCGCCTCGACACGATCTCGACGCCCTGCAGCGTGCCGGCGCCCTGGTTCGTCACCTTGAGGCCACGCACGTCCTGCGCGGGCCGCGGCGGGAAGTTCACGTTCAGGCACGCATCGCTGTCCCAGCCGGCGGCAACGAGCCGGCGAATGACGTCCGGCGCAAGCGCGAGCGCGGTGTCCCACGGCACCGCGTTGCGATCGGTGAAGGCCTGGCTCAGCGCGATGGCCGGCACGCCGACCAGCATGCTCGTCATCGCGGCGCCGACCGTGCCGGAAAACACCGTTTCGGTACCGAGGTTCCCGCCGCGATTCACGCCGGACAGCACGATGTCGGGCCGCGCGTCCGTCATCAGGTGGCCGATCGCGATCGCGACGCAATCGCCGGGCGTGCCGCGCACCGCGAAACGGCGTTCGCCCTTGCGATGTACGCGCAGCGGGTCATGCAGGCTCAGCGAATGCGACGTGCCGCTCTGGTCTTCAGCCGGTGCAACGATCCACACTTCGCGCGCCAGTTGCGTGGCAACCTGTTCGAGCACGTCAAGGCCGGGGGCATCGAATCCGTCGTCGTTGGTGAGCAGGACGCGATCGAACAGCGGGCGGGTTTCTGGCATCGGGACGATCCTCGTGGAGATGGGCAATGAGAGGGGGCGTGCAGTGTGGCGCCAGCCACAAGGCTAGCATTCCCGCGTGAGAATCGTCGCGTCGCGCGGTGGGCGCGGATGCGAAAACGGGCGCATCGCGCGCCCGTTGGCCGGTGTGCAGGCCGCGAGGGCGCGGCGGGTCGGAACCGTTCAGCCGAGCAGGTGCCGCAGCAGGCCGGCCGACACGACGCCGACGATGACGGTCGGCAGGATCGACAGGCGCGTCGCCGCAATCAGCGTCACGGCCAGCGCGAGCAGGTCGGCCGGGCGCGTCGACACGAAGGCCGGCGCGATCACCGAGATCAGCACGCAGCCGGGCACGTTCTCCATCACCGACGCCATCCGGGGGCTCAGCGTGCGGTTGCGCAGCAGCACGTAGCCAAGGATGCGCGACAGATACGTCGTCGACGCCATCAGCACGATCGTCGCGACCGTGCTGAAATCCGGGAAATCAGGCATCGCGCGGCTCCCACAGCAGCGCGGCGACCAGCCCCGCGCAGGCGCCGGCCGCGACGTACCACGCGCCGGGCACGGCCAGGTGCGTGGCTGCGGCGACGACGAGGCTCACGAACCACGGGCGGCTCGCGCGCATCCCTTTCCACATCCCGCGCAGCAGCACCAGGAATACCGCCGTGAACGCCATGTCGAAGCCGTACTGCTCGACGTTGCCGATCGTCGGGCCGACCGCCGCGCCGAGCGTGGTCATCGAGATCCACGTCAGGTAGAGCCCCACGCAGATGCCCGCGTAATAGGGCACGCTGATGTGCGTGGCGGAGCGCGCCCGGGCGTCGGCGAGCGACATCGCCCAGCTTTCGTCGCACATGAAGAACAGTGCGAAGAGCGCGCGGCGGCGCGGCAGGCGGCGGATATACGGCTCGAATGCGGCGCCCATCAGGATGTGGCGCGAATTCACGAGGAACGACATCGCGACGATCAGCGCGATATGCGGCGGCGATGTCCACAGATGGATCGCCGCGAATTCGGAGCCGCCGCCGAAGTTCATGCCGGTCATCATCGGCACTTCGAACAGGCTCAGCCCCTTCTGCGCGGCCTGCGCGCCCAGCACGAGCGCGAACGGCACGAAACCCAGCATGACGGGCAGCGCCGCGCGCAAACCGCGACCCATCTCGGCGACATAGGCGGGCTTCTCGCGAAGCCCTGACGACGTTGAAACGCTACTGCTCATTACTCCTCCTTCGGGGGAGGAATTGTCTGCTTTTTTGACTCGAATCGGGTTGCGTTGTGGCCAGATTTTTCTCAGAATTTGGCATTGAACGCGTGATACGAAAATTTTTTGGAATTGGATGCCAATGAAACTTGACGCCATCGACCGCCGGATCCTGAACGCGCTCCAGCGCGACGGCCGCATGCAGAACGTGGAGCTCGCACACGAGGTCGGGCTGTCGCCGTCGCCGTGCCTGCGGCGCGTCCGGCTCCTCGAGGAAGCCGGCGTGATCGAGAAATACGTGGCCGTGCTGAATCCCGCGAAAGTCGGCAAGGGGCTGACGATCTTCACGCGCGTGTGGCTGAAGGGGCAGGACGCGGAATCGGTGAACCGCTTCGCCGAGGCCGTCCAGCAGATGCCGGAAGTCGTCGAGTGCCACCTGATGGCGGGCGATTGCGATTTTCTGCTGCGCGTCGTCGCGGCCGACATCGACGACTACCGGCGCTTCCAGATGGAAACCCTCACGCGCATTCCAGGCGTGCTGAGCGTGAAGACCGACATTCCGATGCAGAAGGTCAAGCTCACGTCGGCGCTACCGACCTAGCTCGATGCCGGTGCGTGTCATGCGACGGACGGGTCGACGAACGGTCACGGCTCGGTGACAATCGCTCGGTAGACTGACGAATCGCAGCGCTTCGACCCGGTTGCCTGAGTGGTCGCGCGACGTTCGATGCGCAAGCAACTAACGGTCAATGCCGACGCGATCGGGCAGGCGCTGCTGCGCGCCGGTTCATGCGCCGGCGCGGGCGTTTCTTCTTGTCGGGCCATTCATGCAGCCAATCAACACGCCGTGGAATTCGCTGGAAATCGTCAAGCTCGTGCTGGGCGTGCTGACGCCGTTGTCGGTTGCGTGTCTCGGCTGGCTCGTCGCGCGCCGGCTGAAGCGGCTCGAACTGGTGCAGTGGACCAACCAGCGGTTGATCGAGAAGCGTCTCGCGCTATACGACGCGGTCGCGCCGCAGCTCAATGCGTTGCTGTGTTTCTACACGTGGATCGGCTACTGGAAGGACATCTCGCCGGACGACGTGATCCGCGCGAAGCGCGACCTCGACCGCACGTTCCACATCTACCGCTACCTGTTCGACGACGACGTGTACGACGCGTATCACACGTACATCCACGCGCTGTTCGACATGCATACGGGCCCGGGCCGCGACGCGCGGATCCGCTCGCTGATCCAGGCGCCCGACGGTGATCGGAGCGTGCACGGCTCGTACGAATGGAAGCCCGCGTGGTCCGAACGCTTCTCGACCGCGAATGTCGTGCCGAAGGACGACGTGTTGCGCCACTACACGCAGTTGATGGAGCGGCTGCGCGTGGCGCTGGGCGCGACGCGCTGAAGGCCGGCATCGCGCGTCGCGACGATGTCGCTTGCGACTGACGGCTCACCTGCTTCGCCTCCCGGCTGATCCCCGCCCGCGCACCGACGGCCGATTCATGCATGGCCGGGCGTGGGTGCGATTCAGGCAAACGAGATCACGAGTTTCTTGCCGCACGCGGCGGCATACTTGCGCAGCGTCTCGATCGATGGAGAGTGCTGGCCTGTCGCGAGCGCGCGTTCAAGCCGCGTGACGGCAGGCGCCTTCGTGCCCATGCGCTCCGCCACTTCGGCTTGCGAAAGACCGGCGGCTCGCCGGGCGGCCAGCATTGCGTCGAGCAGCGCGAATTCCTCGCGGTTCAGCCGGTCGTATTCGGCGCGTACCTTCGGATCGGACAACGCGAGCTCGCGCAGTGCCTTATAGGTTGCCATAACGAATCTCCTTCAATCGGCGGCGCGCAGTTTCCAGCTCTTTCTGCGGCGTTTTCTGCGTCTTCTTCACGAAGCAGTGAAGTATGACGATCCGCCGGTTGACGACCGCTCAGTAAAACACACGGGCGATACCTTCCAGGCCCTTCAAGCGCATTTCATACAACCCGTCGCCCATCGGCCTGATGTGAGGTTCGCCCAGATTCGGGCCGTACTGCTCCATACGGTCAGCGAGTGCGAAGAACCTGGCGGTCAGCGTCTTCGGCAACGCAAGCACGCCTGCCTGCCTCGACTTGCTCGCTGAAGAAATGGATTTCATACGCGACGGTTTGCACAGTAACAAAGTTGTTATTTCCTTGCAAGAAGGAGCGCCGTCGCGTCTGTCATGAGGGCGGCTCGTCGAATGCACGGAAGCACCGGAGAAACGTCTGGACGTTTCTCCGGTGCTTCGTTGCCGATGTGTGAGCCAGATTGTTTGCTGGCGGGCTGAATTCGACTAGTTGTCCGAATGGATATCAGGTCTGCCGGTTTGCTTCGGGAGGCGGAGAGATCAGTTCCGCCCCGCCACCGCGAGTCGCGCGGCCAACCCCACGAACACCGACCCGAGCAGATACTGCGGGAGCTTCGACGGGCGGCGGCGCGCGCCGATCCGCTGGCTCAGCCGGCTCGCGGACAGGATGACCGCGCCGTTCACGACGATGCCGATCAGGTTCAGCACCGTCGCGAGCACGAGAATCTGCACGGCGATCGAACCGTGCCCAGGGCGCACGAACTGCGGAAACAGCGCGAGCACGAACAGCGCCATCTTCGGGTTCAGCAGGTTCGTCGTCAGCCCCTGGCGGAAGATCGCCGCGGTCGAGTGGCGGCGCTGCGACGCGACGGGTGACAGCGCGCTTGCATCCGAACGGAACGTCTTCCACGCGAGATACAGCAGATAGGCGGCGCCCGCGAAGCGCACGACGTCATAGGCGAGCGGCACCGCGACGAAGAGCTGCGACAGCCCGAGCGCGGCCGCCAGCGCGTGGCAGTAAGTGCCGGCCTGGATGCCCGCGAGTGTCGCGAAGCCTGCGCGCCGGCCCTGGCTCACGCTGCGGGACGCGATCAGCAGCATGTCGGGGCCCGGCGTGGCCGTCAGCGCGAGACACGCGCCGGAGAACAACGCGAGCGTGGAAAAGTCGACCATGGGAATCCTTTTTGAGTGAGCGGCGTAAAAAGGAATGCCACTTTAGGCGTGCCGCTGCGGGTGGTCAACCGTGCTCGCGCCATGCTTGGGGGCAACGGCTGGCTTCCATCCTTTCGATCAATCGGAAGTCGTGTTTGCCATTCGCACGCCTTGCGCGGCTGCACCAGCACTTAACAATTCAGTCACGAATTTTCGTACCTGATCTAAATACATGCGAAATGTCTGTCTGTAGCATTCGGCGCTTGAGTTACAGCTGGCAAGTGCCTTGTCGGCAAGGTCCGAATGTGTTCCATGTGGGTAGATCATATGCAAGTCGTCGACCGCCGTCGGGCCGACATCGGTCGCGTCGAAGCGACACGGTCACGCGAGGCCGGTTCGCGTTCGGTGTCGCACGACGTCGGCGTGGTCCCGCGGGTTCGCCACGCATTGTGCGTGGCGCTGATCTGCGGCGGTGCCGCGAGCCTGTTCGAGCCGGTCCATGCACAAGTGCCGGATGCGGGGCGAGCGATGCGCGATATCGAGGCGCCGCGGCCGGATCTGCCGCCGGAAGCCGCGCCCGAACTGACGGTGGCGCCGTCGGAAGAGGCTGCCGAGCGCGCGCCCGAGTCGGGCCCTCGCGTGCTCGTTCGCGCATTCGCGCTCGACGGTAATACCGTGTTCGGCAACGACGAGTTGCAGCCGCTCGTCGCCGATCTTGCGGGCAGCACGCTGGGTTTCGCCGATCTGCAGCGCGCCGCCGCGCGCATCACTGCCTACTATCGCCGCCATGGCTACGTGCTGGCGCGTGCCTACCTGCCTCGCCAGGACATCGACGACGGCGTCGTGCGGATCGACATCGCCGAAGGGCGCTACGGCGCAATCACGATCCAGAATCATTCGCGCGTGTTCGATGCCGCGCTGCGCCAGCCGCTCGCGGCGCTGCATCCGGGCGATGTCGTACGCGGGTCCGCTCTCGAGCGCAGCCTGTTGCTGCTCGACGACCTGGCCGGCGTCGCCGCGCGCGGCACGCTGCGTCCGGGCGATACGCCCGGCACCACCGATCTCGTCGTCGACGCCGACAAAGGGCCGCTCGCGTCCGGCTCGCTCGAATTCGACAACTTCGGTGACGTCGCGCTCGGGCGCTACCGTGTCGGCGGCAGTGTCGACGTCAATTCGCCGCTGCGGCTCGGCGATCGCCTGAGCCTGCGCGGGCTTCTCAGCAACGAACTGCAGCGCTACTACCGTGCCGCGTACCAGCTGCCTGTCGGCCCCGCGTCCACGCGAGTCGGCGTCGCGTATTCGTCGCTGCGCTACCGGCTCGGCGGAGCATTCTCGGATCTCGATTCCAGCGGCCGGGCGAGCGTGCAGACCGCGTACGTGACCCAGCCGCTCGTGCGCGCACGCAACCTGAGCGTCACCGCACAGGCCCAGTACGAAAACAAGAACCTGCGCGACGACTACGGGATATTCGATATCCGGCGCGACAAGAACATCGGCCTGTGGACCTTCGGCGTCAGCGGCAACAGTCAGGATGGCTGGCTGGGCGGCGGCCGCAACGGGTTCTCGGTGATGTTCGGTGTCGGGCGGCTGCGCAGCAACGATCCGTTCGAAGCGGATGCGCTGAAAAAATCGATCGGCAGCTTCACGAAGCTGAACGTGAGCGCGCTGCGGGTGCAGGCGCTGGGGCGTCGGTTCGAGCTGTACGCGCAATTCAGCGCGCAACTCGCGTCGCGCAATCTCGACGAATCGGAGAAATTCAGTCTCGGCGGCCCATACGGCGTGCGCGCGTACGCGCTCGGCGCCGGCAGCGGCGACCAGGGCTGGCAGGCCAGCGCGGAGTTGCGGTATCTCGTCGCGCCGGGCTGGCAGGTCAGCACGTTCGTCGACGCCGGGCGTGTGCAGGCCGACAAGTTCCCGTGGTCGCGTGAGCGAAACATGCAGCACATGCAGGCCGGCGGTGTTGGTGCGAGCTGGTTCGGCGCGAAGCGCCAGGTGACGCTGACGGCCGCGTGGCCGCTCGGCGCGGCGTTCGGCTCGCCGACCCGCGCGCCGAGCGTATGGGTTCAGGCTGCTCAGTATTTCTGAGCGTGCGTGATCGGTCCGTCCGGCAGGACGGGTTATATAAAAAATATTGAAGAGGATACCAAAATGAACAAGGCCTATTCATTGGTGTGGAACGAAGCACAAGGCGGCTGGTGCGCGGTCGGGGAAACGGCGCGCCGTCGCGGCAAGTCGGGCGGCGGCAAGCGCCTAGTTGCGGCGGGCGTGTCGCTGCTGGGGCTGGCTGCTGCGTCGGGCGCATACGCGCTGCCGACGGGCGGCGAGATCATGTCGGGGCAGGCCGACATCGCGAAGTCGGCGGACAACAAGACGATGTCGATCAACCAGCACACGGACAAGCTGATCACGAACTGGCAGGACTTCAGCGTGGGTAGCGGCGAACGGGTGTCGTTCAAGCAGCCGACGAACCAGTCGATCGCGCTGAACCGGGTGGTCGGCGCGAACGGCAGCCAGATTCACGGCCAGCTGGACGCGAACGGGCGGGTGTTCCTGGTGAACCCGAACGGCGTGATGTTCGGCGCGGGGGCGCAGGTGAACGTGGGCGGTCTGGTGGCGTCGACGCAGAACCTGTCGGACGCGGATTTCCTGGCGGGCCGCTACCGGTTCGCCGGAGCCTCGGGCCAGTCGGTGGAGAACGCCGGGACGATCGCGGCGGCGGACGGCGGCAGCGTGGCGCTGCTGGGCGCGCGGGTGTCGAACACGGGCGTGATCCGTGCGCAGATGGGCCGCGTGGCGCTGGGCGCGGGCAATGCGTTCAACGTGAACTTCGACGGCAACGGGCTGCTGAACCTGCAGGTGGAAAGCGGGGCGGTGGACGCGCAGGCGCACAACGGCGGGCTGCTGAAGGCGGATGGCGGGGAGGTGCTGATGACGGCGCGCGCGGCAGGCGATCTGCTGGGTTCGGTGGTCCGGAACAGCGGCACGATCGAGGCGAAGGGCCTGAGCAGCCGTGCGGGGAAGATCACGCTCGACGGCGGCGAGGTTCAAGTCGGCGGGAAGCTGGACGCGAGCGCGCAGGACGCAGCGACGGCAGGCGGCACGGTAACGACGCGCGGCGAGCGGGTGGCGGTGTCGCGCGACGCGCAGGTGGATACGCGCGCGGTGTCGGGCCGCACGGGCCTGTGGACGATCGAGGCGGCCAACGCCGGAGTCGGTACGGCTGCGCGGGCCGGCAAGCGCGGTCTCGTTATCGAAGGCGGGCTCAACGGCAATACCGGCAACGGTGGGACAGGCGGGATAGTCGGTAGCGCCGACGCAGCAATCGACGGCGAGACGCTGTCGCACAACCTGGGCACGACGAACGTGGCGCTGACCAAAACGTCGGGCGACCTGACGGTGGGTGACGCGGTGAACTGGACAAGCGACAACGCGCTGGCGCTGACGTCGAAAAAGGGCAGCGTCGACCTGAAGCAGTCGCTGACGGCGAGCGGCGCGAACGCGGGCGTGACGATGAACGCGGCACGACAGATCCGCATCGGCAACAACGTGGCGCTGACGGGCGAAAACGCGAGCCTCGCGCTGAACTCGGGCAGCGGCCATACGCTGACGAACGACGATGCGGTAGTCACGCTGTCGGGTCGCAATGCGTCGTTCTCGGCGAACGGCGAAGCGTATCGCGTGATTCACGATCTCGCGGGGCTGCGCGGCGTCGATGCCAACATGAACGGCCGCTACGTGCTGGGTAACGCGATCGACGGCAAGGGGGCGCAATTCCGCAGCCTCGGCGGCGACAGTGCGTCGTTCAGCGGCGTGTTCGACGGTCTGGGCAATACCATCGGCAATCTGTCGGTCTCGAATCCCGGCAGTGCGGTCGTCGGGTTGTTTGCGGTCAACACCGGCCGCATCGCCAACCTCGGGCTCGACAAGATCACGGCGCGGGCGCCGGCCGGGTACACGGCGTCGCCGGTCAGCGTCGGCGCATTGGCCGGCTACAACCAGGGCGACATCACCAACGTAAAGGCGAAAGACGTCCTGGTGAGCGGCAACGGTCGCGCGATCCTCGGTGGCCTGGTCGGCAGCAATATCAGCGGACGGATCGATCGCGCATCGGTTTCGGGCCGCGTCGAAGGCGGCAGGGACGCACTGTACGTCGGCGGTCTGGTCGGAGAAAACCGCACGGCCCTTTGGCCGGATCTGGGCAACGCGACCATCAGCAACAGCCGCGCCGACGTCAAGGTCAGCAGCGAGTCGGCCGGCGATACAGGCGGCCTGGTCGGTGTCAACCGCGGCGTCATCACGGCGTCGACGGTCGCGGGCAGCGTCACGGCCCTGGCTCGCGGTGCGCGTGTCGGCGGCCTCGTCGGTTACAACGAAGGCGGGGCGATCAAGGCCGCTTCTTCGTCTGCGAGCGTGCGGGCCGGCCACGACGCGACGGCGGGCGGCCTCGTCGGCTACAACGCCGCGTTGATCGACGCATCCGACGCGACGGGCGACGTGACCGTAGGCGACAGCGGGAAGGCAGGCGGCCTCGTCGGGGAAAATCGCGACAAGATCGCCGCGTCGACGGCGGGCGGCAAGGTCGTTGCGGGTGCGTCGGGTTCGGTCGGCGGGCTCGTCGGCGTCAACCGTGCGACGATCCTGGCGTCGACGGCGAGCGGCAGCGTCCAGGCCGGCAACGCCGCGACGGCGGGCGGCCTCGTGGGGTTGAACGAAGGCACGATCAGCGCGTCCACTGCGCTCGGCAACGTGTCGGCTGGCGCCGGCAGCCAGCTGGGCGGTCTCGTCGGCCGTAACGTGGACAAGGCCGAGATCCTCGCATCGGACGCACATGGCAAGGTGGAAGGGCGCAACAACGTGAAGGCGGGCGGGCTCGTGGGCTCGAACATCGGCAAGGTGGACGGTTCGTCGGCCAGCGGCGCGGTCAAGGTCGGTACGCAGAGCCAGGCAGGCGGTCTCGTCGGCGACAACAACGGCCTCGTGGCCGCTTCGTCGGCAGGCGGCACCGTATCGGCCGGCGACGACAGCATCGCAGGGGGGGGCGTCGGCTGGAACGGCGCCGTCGGCAAGGTGGTGAGCGCCTACGCAAGCGGGGCCGTGAATGTCGCCGGCAGGGGCAGGGCAGGCGGCCTGGTCGGCCTCAACTGGGGCAGCGTGTCTTCGTCGGGCGCGTCGGGCGACGTCGTTGCCGGCGCCGGTAGCTACGTCGGCGGCCTGGTGGGCCACAACCACATGGATGCTTCGATCGATGCGTCCGACGCCATCGGTTCGGCGAAGGGCGGCGATGGCAGTTCGGTTGGCGGCCTGGTCGGCAAGAACGACGGCAAGATCGCGTCGTCGTCGTCGTCAGGCTCGGTGTCCGGCGGGCGCAATGCACGGCTGGGCGGCGTCGCAGGCGAAAACTTCGGCAACGTCGATCGTTCGAGCTCGCGCAGCCGTATTGCCTATACGGCCGGCTACGACCAGTTGTACGGTGGGCTGGTCGGCCTCAACTTCGGCTGGATGAGCGGCAATGGCGTGAGCGGAAACGCGGCGGCGGTGCCGCTCGCGGGCCTCGATTTCGGCGAAATCCGGAACTGATCGGTCCCGTTCGGGGAGGCGTGGCGGGTTGCAGTGACGCCCGCCTCCCCGGCGCATCGCGCTGTCGCGACTTTGGTCCGACGCCCGTTCGGCACGGGTGCCGTGCGGGTCGGCGGGCCGTCGTCTGGTCGGCCTTCGTCGCAACGATGCTTTGCAAGGGTTCTTCACGTCGATCCGCGAAGAACCCTTTCTTTTTGGTGGCGAGCCGGGCGCGGCCGGAAAGTCGCGGGACAGTCGGTATGCGGCGCCGTCGTTACGCATCAAGGTAGCCGCGCGACCGTGCTATCCCTGAAAAACGCCCACTCATCGTGTTGCCTGAGCGGCTCACCCGCCGAACGCGCTGTCAGCGCAATGCGAAACAAACGGCTCATATTTCCTGCATCAAATATCGTTCAAGTCCGAAATTGCGAGGCCGTTCGATTTGACGTGTACGAAATGGTTCGTACGAGGCGGACACCCCCGCAGGCCTTTGGCATGATCGGAATCCCCCTTCTTTCCAGGTGTTTTCCGAGGCGGTCACGGATGTCGGAACGATGTCGTTCCGGTCGCGTTCGCGATCGCCGCCGCGCGCCATGTCGCAGAGCCCGCTTCAATCCCTTCGTCGTTACCAGAGCATTTCGGTGTTCGGCGGCGGCATCGTCGTCACCATCCTTGTCCTGATCGCTTGCGGTCTCGGGATGGCGTCGATCGTCTCGGGGTATGTCGAAGGGGAGCGGCGCAACTACCTGAACGGCCTGGAGCAGACGCTGAACGAAATCCAGGTGAGCGAAACCTCGTTCCGCAACGGCGTCGCGAACGCGCAACTGATCTGGCAGGAGGCCAGCGCCGCGCCGGCGGCGGTCGTCGACACATTCTTCCTCGACGACCAGCGCGTTGCGACCCGTCCGCATCCGTCGCTCGTCATCGGGGTGCCCGCGCAAACCGGCGATCGGGCCGAAGTCGCGCGCTATCTGTCGCTGTCGATGCTGTTGGCACGCATCTGCGCGGCCAGTTCGATCAATCGCGGGCGCACGCTCGAGGGCTACCACTACAGCACGCGCACCGGTTTGTTCGCGCTGGTACCCCATCGAAACCGAGACGATCCGGCGCTGGTGTCGCCCGAAAGCCGCGCACGCGTGCTGGACGCGCTGCGCGTCGATTTCGAACGCCCGTATCCGGGCATCACCGACTCGCGCCCGCACGTGCGCTGGCTGGCGCCGTTCACCGATCCCGTGTCGGGGCAGCCGCGCATCCGGCTCGCGGCCGAGGCGCGCGACAACGGCAAGCCGTTCGCGGTGCTCGTCACCGAATATCCGCCGGATTACCTGCTGTCCTGGCTCGCCGACTATCGTCCCGAAGGCATGTTCTACATCACGACGGCCGACGGCCGGCTCGTCACGATGGATCCCGCGGCGCGCGAAACCGGTCGCGTGGAAAGCCTGTTGAAGCTGAAGCCGTCGCGGGGCGGCGCGTCGTTGTCGAGCGCGCCGGTGTTCCGGGACGGCTTCCTGCTGTTTCACGGCAAGCTCGAATCGACGGGCTGGACGCTCGCCTATGCGCTGTCGTGGACCGACATCGCGGCCGGCGTCGCGCGCTCGGCCGGTACGCTCGGCGCCGCGACGCTACTCGCGCTCATGGTCATGTGGGGGTTGCTGCTGCGTTTTCATCGGCGGGAGTTCGTGCCGCTCTACGCGCACTCGCAACGCGTGTTCGACAGCGAAGCGCTATGCCGCAGCGTGATCGAGATGGCGCCGATCGGGCTCGGGCTGATCGCGCGCGACGACGGGCGTTGCATGCTCGTGAGCCCCGCGCTGACGGACATGATCGGGCGGATCGGCGGCGACTATCACGCGCTGTCGAGCCAGGTGGTCGACGCCTGGCAGGCGCGCGGCGATGCAGGCGGCGAGCAGCACGGCGGCCTGCTGCTGGGCGACGTGCAAGCTGCGCCGCTGCACCTCGAATTCATTGCGTGCGGCGCACGCTATCAGGGCACGGACGTCCTGATCGTCGCGGTTGCCGACGTGACCGCCAAGCGGCAGCTCGTGCAGCAGCTGGAAGAGGCCGTGCGCGCGGCCGATTCGGCCAATGCGGCAAAATCGTCGTTCCTCGCGGCGATGAGCCATGAGATCCGTACGCCGCTGAACGTGATTCTCGGCAACCTCGAACTGCTCGAGCGCTCGGCGCTCGACGCGACCCAGCATGGCCGCGTTCACACGCTGCGCACGTCGGCGACGAGCCTGCTCGCGCTCGTCAGCGACATTCTCGATTTCTCGAAGATCGAGGCCGGCGCGATGTCGGTCGAATCGATCGCGTTCGACGTGAGCGCGGTGGTCGAGCGCGAGCTGAACGCGTTCGCGACGATCGCGAAGACGAAGGGGGTGCAGCTGTTCTGCGAGATCCATGCGAGCAGTACGCAACAGATGCGCGGCGATCCGACCCGGTTCGCGCAAGTGCTCCGCAACCTGCTGGGCAACGCGCTCAAGTTTACCGACGTCGGCCGCGTGACCGTGCGCGTCGCGGTCGTTGCCGACAGGCACGACGCACCGGAGCTGTCGGTCGAGGTCGAGGACACCGGCATCGGCATCGCCGACGAACATCGACGCAAGCTGTTCAATGCATTTTCGCAGGTCGATACATCGATCACACGACGTTACGGCGGCACGGGGCTCGGGCTTGCGCTGTGCGACCGGCTCGTCGCGGCGATGGGCGGCCGCATCGCGGTGGAGAGCAAGCCGGGCGTCGGCAGCCGGTTCAGCGTGCTTCTGCCGCTCGGCATGGACGTCGTCGCGCTCGACCGGCCGCGCGCGGCACACGCCCACGCGCTGGCGCTGATCGCCGCGCATCCCGGGTGGCGCGATTTTGCGTTGCCGCATCTACAGGCATGGGGATTCGACGTCAGCGTGTACGACAGCCCGTCGAGTCTGCCGGCCGGCATGGCACGACGCGGCGCGGTCGTGCTGTTCGGCGATTCCGACACGTGGTCGCGAGCGGATCTGAACAGCCTGAGCGATTGCGCGCCGCTGATACTCGCGACACCCGATGGCCCGCTCGAACCGTATCGCGCGGGCGACACGGTACGCGTATCGAGTTATTCGCTCGGCGGCTTGCGCGCCGCGCTGGCGCTCGGCGGCCAGATGGGCGATGAAAGCGGGATCGATGCCGTATCGGGCGACGACCCGCGGCGTGGCGATTCGCATGCTCGCGATTCGGCAACGGTCACCGCATCGCGCGACACGGCCGCGCACGGCAGTCGCACATTGCGCGTGCTCGTCGCAGACGACGAAACCATCAACGACTCGATTTTCAGCGAGCAACTGTACGCGCTCGGCTGCGCGGCAACCGAGGTCGGATCGGGGCGCGCGGCACTCGAATCGCTGGCCAGCGACGACTGGGACGTGCTGCTGATCGGCGACGACCTGCCCGACATGCGCGCGCAGCAACTGGCGGAAGCGGCACGTGGCGTCGATCCCGCGTGCGACGTGCTGGTCGTGACGTCGCATTTGACGCCCGAGGGCATGCACCGCTGCACGACAGCCGGTGTCCGGCGCGTATTGACGAAACCCGTGACGCTCGGCCACCTGCGCGGCGCGCTTGCGCATGCGTGGCAGCGCCGTAACGCGACTTCGGCGAAGGAGCCGTGCGCGGCCATGTGCACATCGAGACCAACCAATCATGAAACAGCTTTGCATGACAAGTAACCGACAGCATCGTACGCGTCAACGCGTATCCAACATAACAAAGGCAGGGTGCCGACGCACGTTCACGTTGCGCGGCAGATTTCAAATCAATACTGGAGGGGAACATCGTGCGTCATGTAGGGAAGATATTCGCACTGTTGCTCGATTTCGCCGCACTTTCTGAGAAGTCTCGTCGGGAATTCCTGACGATGATGAACGAGTTTCTGCTCATGTCGCCGGTTCAGCGGCGCCGCACCCTGACCGAGTGGAAAAACAGGGTGGATGACAATACGCATGACCTGCCCGGCGATTCGAGCCACCGATAGCGCGCCGTGTAACGGCCCAGCCGAGCTGCGTGAGAGCGCGACCGGCATCCCGTAACGGCTCCGAGCCGTCGTGATCTTCGGACAATCTGCACGGTGCGGCCGTGCGGACGCGTCGTGCGCACGGCGAGCGCCGGCGCATCGTCCGCCGTACGGCCACGCGTCGATCGAAGGGCAAACCGGGATTTATCTTAAAATTGAGGCACTATTTGTCCGGTGCGCCGAATATGGCCAGCCATCGACACGATGGCGCGAGCATGCTCCCCGTCGCGGCGGGGACCGGATGCGTGACTGAAAGCCTCGGGGAAACAGGAACATGGACGAATTCTTTGTACGCGTGATGGTAGCCGACGATCATCCGGCGTCCGCGCTCGGTATCTCGCAGGCATTGCAGGGCAACAGCACGATCAAGCTCGTGGGCACCGTTTCGAACTCGACGGACCTGGTCGCGGCGCTCGACGCGCAGCAGAGCGACGTGCTCGTGCTCGACTACGTGATGCCGGGCGGCAAGTACGGCGACGGGCTCGTGCTGCTGTCGTTCCTGCAGCGCCGCTATCCCGCGCTGCATATCGTGACGATCACGATGATCGACAATCCGAGCGTGCTGCGCGCGATCCACAAGCAGGGCGTGAGTTGCATCCTCAGCAAGTCCGATGCGATCTCGCACCTGATCGGCGCCGTGCATGCCGCATACGTCGGTGCGAACTACATGTCGCCGTATATCAAGCAACTCCTGCATGACATCGAATCCGAGCCCGCCACTCGTGCACTGACCACGCGCGAGATCGAGGTCGTCCGCTTGTTCGGCGCGGGCTACACGGTGGGGGAGATCGCCGCGCAGCTCCATCGCAGCAAGCAAACCATCAGTTCGCAGAAGTCGAGCGCGATGAAGAAACTCGGGATCGTCCGCGATGCGGATCTGATCCGCTATAACGACGAGCAGAACCTCTCCGGCGCGCCTGACGGCGATGCGTCGTCGTCGACGTGACGCGCGCGCGAGCCGGTTGCCGCTCTGGATCGGCTTCAGCGCGGAAGCCGTCGAAGTGAGGCCCTACGTGTGGGTGGCGGCACGCCACGCCACGTGACTGCCCTGTCTTACAGGGAGGCGATGCGCCGGCATCGGCAAATGACGCGGCATGCCCGGCCACGAGCAACGAGATCGATACGACATGCCCGCAAAGCTCAAGAGACTTGTTTCGTACCCCGCCGTTGCCAGTCGCAAGCCATTCGAGCCGGGGCGCGTCCGGCGGCAGCAGCAGTTCCTGCTGTATGCCAGCGGCGCGGCGATCTCGGCGTTCATTCTGGCGTGCGCGACGCTCGTGCTGCTGCTCGACGTGCAGGAGTCCCTCGAGCGCTTCCGGGTCGAGTTCACGGGGCGCCGGGCCGAACTCGTTGCCGAGGTGGAGATCATGAGGGCGCTGCGCAATCGCTATGTCGAGGACATGGAGCTGCAATGGGCCAGCGTCGTTGAAAATCCGCGAAGCCTGCCCGGGGTGCTCGCCGGCAAGCACGGCAAGCAGACGTTCGTCGGGCGGAACGGGCGGTTCGCGATCGCGGCATTCGCCGACATCCCGCCGGTCGCATCAGCGAACAGTCACTTGCCTTATCTCGCGCGCTATCTCGAGCCGGTCGAGATCACGGGCGTCCTGCCGCCGGCACAACCGGCCGATCCGGGCGGTTCTTCCTATCTGATCGATCCGAATGGCGAGTTCATCGTGACGGCAGGGCATCCGTTGGTGAAACGAGCGCTTGCGTTGCCAGGCGGTTTCGATGTCAAGGCACTCGTCGCGCAATTACGGCCGATGACGAACGATACATCCGTGTCGATGGCGCCCGTCGCTCGTCAAAACACGATCACGCTCGAGCGGCGATTCGATCCGGTGCTCGGACGCTTCGTGCTGCGGATGGTGCAATGGGTGCTTGGGGCGAACGGCAGGCCGGTCGTCTGGTTCGTCATCAACAGCCCGCCGCTGATCGAGGGGATACTGCGCTCGCCGGGCGCCGGCACGGAATATGCACTCGTCGACTCCGGCGGACATCTCCTGCTCGGCCGGCAACCCGACAGCACGATGGTGGCGCGCGCGCTCGAGCATGCGCGCCACGACGATGGCGAGCGGGCGGCCGCACATCGCGTCGGCATGAACTTCGTCGTCAGCGACAGGGTGCCGAGATCGGACGACGTGGTGATGGCGACCATCTCGTGGCGTGCCGTTTTGAATGATGTAGCGTTGCGCGCGAGCCTGACCGTCGCACCCGCGCTCTTCGCGATCGCGCTGCTGTGGATCGCAATCGTGACGTTCGACCGGCGCGCACTGCGTCCGGCGAATCGGCGGGCGATTCGCCTGATCGAAAGCGAGGCGCTCAACCGGACGCTGATCCGCACGGCGCCGGCCGGGCTTGTGTTGCTGTCGTTCGCCGACGGCGAAACGATCATGCGCAACGACGCGCTGATTGCTTACGAGCAGGACGTGTCGGGCGAGCCGCTCGGCAAGCGCTTGTGGCGCGCGTACCGGGACGGCGCGCTTGCCGGCCATGCGCGTACGCGCGTGACGCGGGAGCTGGCCGTCGAGCGCGCGGGGCACGGCACCGTCTATCTCGACGCGCACATCGTGCGCACCCGGTACCGCGGGATCGACGTGCTGCTGTGCACGCTGCTCGACATCACGGCCCGCAAGCAGGCGGAGGAGAAGCTGCGCGAGGCGCGCGAGGCCGCCGAGTTCGCGAACAAGGCGAAGTCGACCTTCCTCGCGACGATGAGCCACGAGATCCGCACGCCGCTCAACGCGATCATCGGCAACCTGGAACTGATGGAGCGCGCGCAGATGGCGGCGCCGCTGCGGCGCCGGCTGGGGACGATCATGTCGTCGTCCGATGCGCTGCTGCGCGTGATCAACGACGTGCTCGACCTGTCGAAGGCCGAGTCGAACCAGATGGCGCTGGAAAGCATCCCGTTCGACCTGCGTCGAGTCGTGAACGACGTGGCTGCGATCTTCCGCCCGCTCGCCGATGCGAAAAACCTTGCGCTGACGTGCCGTATTGCCCCGGATCTTGCCGACGGATACGTGGGCGATTCGACCCGGCTGCGGCAACTGGTCTCGAACCTCGTCAGCAATGCGATCAAGTTTACGAAGCGCGGCGGCGTGACGATCGATGTGCGGCTTGCAAAGGCGAGCCCGGCCGGCCGTGGCGTCGAAATCGCGATCGGCGATACGGGCATCGGCATTCCCGAAGACAGCCTGCCGACGCTGTTCGACGTCTATGTCCAGGCCGATGCGTCGATCTACCGGCGCTTCGGCGGCACGGGGCTCGGGCTGCCGCTGTGCAAGCGCATCGTGACGCTGATGGGCGGCGCGTTGAAGGTCGACAGCCGTCTTGGCGAAGGCACGGTTTTCGTGGCGGCGTTGCCGTTGCCCGAAGCGCCGTCCGGCTGGCGAGACGATGCGCCGGAACCCGGGACGTTCGCGGATGCCGCGCGCGGATACGACGTGGAGGCGGACGCCGAAGCAGGCGCGGAGGCTTTCGCCGAGGCCGACGACGAAGAACCGCTGAAAGTGCTCGTCGCCGAGGATCATCCGGCAAGCCGGGCATTGCTGCGGGACCAACTCGACGCGTTGGGCTACGACGCGACGATCGTCTCCAACGGCATCGAGGCGATGCGCGCCTTCTTCGAGCGACCGTACGATGTCGTGCTGACCGACCTCGGCATGCCGGAACTTGACGGCTTCGCGCTCGCGAACTTCCTGCGCGAGCAGGGCGCGCGGGTGCCCGTGATCGCGATGACGGCACACGCGACCGACGAGGATCGACGGCGCTGCGAACAGGCCGGCGCGGTGGAAGTCGTGCTCAAGCCGCTGTCGATCGAGACACTCGACGCTGCGTTGCGGCGGCATGCGGGACGCGATGCGACGTCGCCCACGGCGGCGCGCGAGCGAATGCCTGTCGCGCCTGCGATGACCGAAGAGGTGCGGCATCGGCTGCACGAGGCAACGCTGCATTCACTCGCGGCGATCGGCGACGCGCTTGCGAGCGGCGACGCCGATACGCTGCGTATCGAACTGCATTCGATGCGCGGCGGTTTTGCGCTGGCGGGCGATGTCGATGCGCGCGACGCGTGCGCGCGCGCCGAACACGCGATGCAGGAAGGCGGCCCGGCAGCGTTGACGCGCATCTGGCATTCGGTCGAGGATGCTGTTCGGCTGGCACTCGGACGGCTGTCGACCGATGACGGGCCGGGTTCGGGCGAGGCGGAAAAATAATCCGGAGCATTGATCGTTGCTTCGGGGCTGGCGGCCGCCGTACCGGGCATTGCTGTCTGAGCAGCGCGATGCTCGCCGCGCAGAGGTAGACGTGTTCCTACCCGTTCAAGCACGGCGGAATTCCCGCGATAGGCGCGAGAAATGCTGAGGTGTGTGGCAGTGTTCGACGGAAAGGCTTGTCGTCCTGATCGATCATCGACGCATTGGAAACACGCATCGTTTCTCCCCCGGGATAACGGGCAATCGCCGTCTTGTTCCGGCGGGGCGTACTCCGAGTGCGCGGGCTGCGGCGAACCCGCGTATCGGCGATATCCCAGCACGCAGGGCGCGCCGGGGTATCGCCGACGCCTGAGCCGGCGCGGAGTGGTCGATGAACGACAAGGGGCGACGTCAAGCGTGTCCGGTCCGGCGTTCAAGCTATCATCGCGCAAGCAATCGACCGCTTGCACCGGCCCGGCCCGAATGAAGGCACGACTACTGATACGAAAACGTGATCGTGCTGAGCGCACTCACGGAGCCTGCCTTGATCTTTTCCGCGACCTTGACGTATCTGGCCTCGAACGGCACCGAAATCTTGGTGTTGGCGGCAGAGGACTTGCCGACCAACCACTGATTCGTATTTCCCTTGCCGGACGAATCCGGCCCGAAGCTCAACGGGGTGCTCTCACCCTTTTTGAGGATTTGAATCCCGACGCCCGCCGCCGTCGAACTGGGAGCAAGGCTCAGGGCGTTGCCCGTATTGGCGGGATTCGTCGCATCGGTCAATGTTGCGTGAACATTGACGTTCGCATCGCAGTTCAGGCCGATCGAGAACGGCGCCGATCGGGCAGACGCGACGTCGCCGGGCGCCTTGAGACTTGCGGCGACCAGGGTTGGCAACGTGACCGAATTGGTCGCGCCCGATGTGACTTTGCATGCCCGTGCCGTCACCTGTATGCTCGTCGGGAGCAATGGTGCCGATCGAGCATTTCCCGGAAGAAATGCGCCTCGATACTTCAGCCTGAAGTTGAAAAGCGGCACCGACTTGACTGTCCAGGTTCCCGTCGTGAGCCCGCCGGCCGAGACGAGCGTCACCGTTGCCGTAATCGAGCCTTTTTCCCTTACGGCACCAAGTGGCATCGAGAGTTCGCCGTCTATAATCGGCATTGGGGCGGGGCTGCCGGCCAGGCTATCCTGTACTTCGACGACAAAGCCGATCCCGGGTATGCCGGTCTCGAAAACGGTAGCGACCTTTCCGCTACTCGTTTTGTACGTCACATTCGGAATAACCTGTGCGACCGGCGTGAAGACATATTCGTCATACTGACATTCCAAAGTATTACCGCTGATAGATGCAACCCATCCGCCCGCGACGGTCGAGTTCGGGAATTGGTGACTCAAGGCAATTTCGTCCTGGGTCACGCTGACAGTGGCGGGGAGCCTAGGGCGAAGCCCCAAGTCATAGCTATTCAATCCACAAGCAGAAAACGCGAATTCAGAAAATGCAATCGTGCACAGCGCCAGGCATTGCATCGCCGTTCGTATCGCGGCGCGATTCGACGCGCGCAGGTTTGCATTTCTCGCCGTATTCATCCATTTCATAAATTTGTCCCGTTAAACCCAAAACAATCTCGAAACTTTCGCGGGCTTTGCCGACTGCGACGTTCGACCGTTTCCTTAGTGAATATTGCGCAACATCACCGATGCGCCGACGCAACGCGATTCGACACGGCCGGCGCGTAGCTGGCGGCCTCGCTTGCCACGCACGGCAGTTCGAGGATCTGGGGCGACTGGTAGGTCGCGGCGCGCTTGCGCACCGGCAGCGAATACGACAGCGCACACACCGACTTGCCGCGATCCGCTTCCCACCGCACCTTCAGTTCACCCTGATCCACGAGCCCGCGTGCGAGCAACTTGCCGCCCTGGCCGACCGTGCCGACGTCCTTGCCGCTCGCATCGGTCACGGTCGCGCCGAACGGCACCGACGAACCGTCGGCCTGCCGCGCGCGGATGACCGCGGAGCGTCCGTATGCCGTCTTGAACGTCAGCATCGGCACCGCACCCGCCAACGGTGCGATGCGTTGGCTCGTTTCCTTCAATTCGACATCGGTCGACAGCCCCTTGGGATCGATGCCGATGTCGTTCATCGAAAACGGCGTCAGGTACGGCACGACCGCATAGCCGCGCCGGTCGATTCGCACGCCCGACGTGTTGGTCACGCGCGCGCCTTCGGCATTCGGCACCTCGATGATCGCGAAGGTTTCCGATAGCGGTTGCGACAGCGTGACGCCGCCGCGATGCGCGACGATCGCGCCGCGCGCGCCAGCCGAAAACTGCTGATAGTCGGCCGCCGCGCTGACGCTGCCGCTCAATTCGGCGATGGGGCCGCGGTACTGGATGCTCGCGCCGCCGTTGGTCTGCGACGTGCCCAACGAATTGCCGTGGTTCACGTTCACGCCGTACGACAGGTTGTTGTCGACGCCGAGCGCGCCCGACAGGCTCGTTTGCGCTTGCGTCGAGCCGCGCGTGTCCCGGCTGAGGCTGGTCGCGAGCGTCATCGGCCGTGCCTTGCCGAGCGGAATCGACAGGTTGGCGTAATACATCGTGCTCGACTGGCCCCATGCGTCGCGCTGGCGTGTCGCCGACACGCTGTACGCGACGTTGCGGAACGTGTTGCTGTAGCCGATCGTGAAGTTGACGTCCGACCCGCTACGGTTCCAGTAGGTCGACGCCGACGCGGTTGCGTTCAGGCTGCCGCCGCGGGCGCCGAGCGACTGGCTCACCGTCAGCGACGCGCGGTTGCGCTGCCGCGACACGCTGGTCGATCCGGCGCCGAGTTTCGTCTGGTCGCGCGCGAGCATCGCATCGTTCAGCGCGAAGAAGCCGTTCGTCGAATAGCGATACGCGGCGATCGCGATGTTCGTGCCGGTCGCGGCGACGGCCTTGGCGTAGCTGATCCGGAAGCTCTGCCCCGAATAGCGGCGCTCGCCCGGGATCGACGTCGTCGCATGCGTGACGTCCACGCCGACCGCGCCCAACGACGTGTTCAGCACCGCGCCGGCCATCGCGGACAGGTAGCCTTGCGCGAACGTCACGCCGCCGTAGCCGGTCAACAGGTTCGTGACGCCACGCTGCCAGGTCGCCTGCGCGAAGTACGGCGTGGTGTTCGGCAGGTTGCGCACGACGCCCGTCGTGAAGCTGTAACGATTCTGGCCCGGACGCAGCGACAGCGGCACCGCCGCGTACGGCACGGTAAACGAATGCACGGAGCCGTCGGCCTCCGTCACGCTGACTTTCAGGTCGCCGCCGTAACCCGTCGGATACAGATCGTCGATCACGAACGCGCCAGGCGCAACGGTTGTCTCGTACAGCGTCGCGCCGTTCTGCGTGACCGTGACCTTCGCGTGGGTGTTCGCGACGCCGCGCACGACCGGCGCATAGCCGCGCTGCGACTCAGGCAGCATGCGGTCGTCGGTATACAGACGCACGCCGCGGAACGACGTCGAGTCGAACAGATCGCCGGACGTGTACGCGTCGCCGACGATCATCTGCGACGACCACGCGGTCAGATCGCGCTGCAGGTAAGTCGCCACGCTCTCGTACTTCCTGCGGCCGCGATCGTCCCAGTTGAACGAGCCGTTATGACGGAAGTGCCAGCGTCCGACGTTGATGCCGCCGTCGATGCCGACGTAGCCCTGAGTGCTCTCTCCCTGGCCACTGGTACGCGAGTGATACACGCTCGCGTTGTAGCCGAGCATGCCGACCGGGACGCCTTCGCTCCACTGGTCGGGGCTCACGTAGCCGCGTGCCTGCCGCCGCATCGAGATCTGCGGGATGCTCAGGTCCAGCCGCTGCTCGTTGAAGTCGTAGCTGACCGACGCTTCCGGAATGGCCTGACCGATACGCAGGCATGCGCCGTCCGCGTCAAGCGTCGCGCGTACGTCCTGCGACAGCTTCGACAGATCGACGCCGATCTGCTCGAACTGCGCCTTGTCGAAACATGGCTGCGCATCGGCCGTGTTCGGCGCGCTCTTGAATTGCAATTCGATGCGGCCGACCCAGTCGCCGCCGACGTAGACGTCGGGTTTGTACATGCCGGCCCGCACGACGTTGCGACGCTCATAGCGCGACACGTCGATCGCGCCGCCACCGTTGTTCAGGAAGCCGCCCTCGAACTCGACCTGTGCGAACTCCGTTTGCGCGACCTGCAGCACCCCGGAGTCGGCATCCGCCGCATGGGCCTGCGCCTGCCAACCCGCTATGATCGTGAGAAGCAGCGCGCAGACCGGCTTTAGCTTCGGTTCTGTCTCCGCCTGTATGCTCGGTTGCCGCTTCTCCATCATTTGATCTTTCCCGTCAGTGTTTGGTTGAGTGTTCCCCTCGGATCGAGCGGCGTGGCCGAATCGGCAGCGCGCGCGTTACCTCATCGGGACACGGCGGCCTGGTTGGATCGGTTGCCGCCCCAATCGTCGAAGCTGCTGTACACGACCGTGCCGCCCGTTGCGTCCGCATTCGTCAGCCCCTTGACCGGGAACGAGGCGGTTTCGCCGGGACGCACATAGCCCACGCCGGCGTCCAGCGTCTTGCCGTTCGCATGCAGTGCGATGCCGCCGAGGTTGACGACGTATGGCGTCGGATTGGTTGCCTTCAGAACCAGCCGGTTATCGGAATCGGCCGCGATCTTCCAGGTGAGCTGACGCGGTGCGTCGGTCGCATTTCCCGGCAGCCCTTGCGGCCGGTACATCAGCTTTACGCGCGTGCGAAACGCGATCATCAGGCGATTTCTGTCATCGTCGGTCGACGCTTTCGGCGGCACGTCGAGCACGTTCAACCAGAACAGCGACTCCTTGTCGGCCGGCAGCGCTTCGCCCGAATGAATGATCCGGATGGTCTGACCTTTGCCGGCCTCGAGACGGAAGATCGTCGGTGTCATCACGAACGGCACGTCGATCTGGTCCGGTGCGGCACGCTCGTCACCCGTGTCGATCCACGCCTGGACGAGGGCCGGCGACTTGCCGTCATTCGACAGTTGAACCGTGACTTCCTTGTCGGCGCCCGGAAATACGACGCGTGTGCCGGAAAGCGTCACGCTCGCCTGCGCGCTCATGCAGGACAGGGCGGTCAGCAGCAGCGCCAGCATGCGATAGGGAGTCGAAAGTTTCATCGTCATCCTCCTAATGTTCTGTAGTACGAATAAATGCCGGAGAAAATCTTGATATTCGCTCCGGCGAGCCGACCTCGCCTGGAGGCCGGCTCTCTCACTCAATCAACCGAGCGCTCAGGGATAGATCAGCGAGTAGGTGACGAACGAGTTCGCCGAACCGCCAGTTGCTTCGCCGGTTGCCACGTACTGGGCCGAATACTGCAGCGTCGCGGTGCCGGCCGTCGTGTCGATATCGACGATCTGCGAGTTCTGCGCCGAGCTTTCGGCACCGACCTTGATCGGCTCGTACTTGTCGTTCAGGATGCCGATCTCGACGTTCTTCGCCGCATCATCGCCAGTCAGCTTCAGACGGCCAGTCGCGAGGTTCACGTTCGGGCCCGGCTCGAATGCCACCGACACCTTGTTGACCGGCGCCGGAATCGTCGTACCGCCCTCTTCCTTGTCCGTCGTGCAGCCCGTCAGCGTGAGCTTGAACGGGGTACGGCCCGCGGTCGAGCCTTCCGCGGTGAGCTGGTTGGTCGCTGCTCGCGGCAGCGTGACAGTCAGATCGTTGACACCCTGGTTGATCTTGCAGGTCGAAGCGACGACCGAGCCAGTGAAATTGATCTGGCCGTCCGACGCATGCGCTGCCGAAGCTGCTGCGAGGCCGGCCGCGACCACGAACAGGGAAAGTGCGGAGGTGCTTTTCGCGATTTTCATTGATTGAGTTCCAAACAGTGGATTGAGAAGGTGATGGAAACGCACACGAGATCCTTTCCGGGGAGGGGGACATGAGATGAATCTCGATGTATGCATTTCGATACGTATTTTCCTGATATCAGGTGCGGCGAGAAATGAGACGACGACTAAAGCGGAGTCCATTTATCTAGTACAAGTACTAAAAAGACGTTTTGGGCGAAAATTGTTAGGTGGTCTGCATAAAATGTTAAATTTCGAGGATGCGCCGGGTCGGAGGATCGGAAGACGTGACGACGGGTATTCGACGAATGCCGATCCGGAGGCCGTTCCGCGCGCGCCGCGCATCGGCGCCCGCTGACGGGGCGCATCGTGGGGATTCCCGGTACAGCCCGCGTGCAGCGACCCGGGGGATTCGCCGGCGGCGGCCGCCGATCGATCGTTCGAGTATCGCCCGATCCGGTGCCGCGACAGCGGGCGCGGCCAGTGGCTGCGCGGCCTGTGCCTTCAGTCGGCGAATCAGGTCGGGGCCGATTTTCCGGATCGCGTGATGCGGCGCTTCACCGTCAGGCCGGGCAACGCGCCGCGCCTCGCGAACATGACGATCGCCGAGCCCGCGAGCGCGAGCAGCCATGCGGAGACGGTGAGGAATGCGATGCGATAGGTGGAGCAATGGCACGGCGCGCGCGCCACGCCGAATGCAGGGAACAGGACTAGTCCATTGAACCAATGAAATTGCACTGATCTAATGGTGCATGGGCAAAATGAATCTGAGCGAAGCCGAGCGGGAAGAACTGCTGTCGATGCAGCGCAGCCGAACGATGGC